>CALFVD010000143.1 GCA_937928005.1 uncultured Neomegalonema sp.
GCCCGCCAGAGGCAGAAAACCGCGCAGCCACGCTTCCTTGCTACGCCCGTAAAGCGCCATATCCTCCCAGCTCTCAGACCCCGCTATCGTCGCGCATACCGCGATCACCAACACGTCCATCAGCCGATGCTCAACTTTGCCAGCGCACCGCGGATCGTCGATCCCCGAAAAATGGGCCACTAAATCATCCGCCATCATCATTCGCCTCCCCAATATCGGAGACGCTCTGAATCACAGCAGATACAACCCAGTCAACTCAGCACAAAAATCTCATGCGTGAGCCCTGCTTGCGACGCCGTACCACGCTCTCCAGAAACTGCCGGTCATCCCGCGTCAAACTAATAGACGATCCTTCGCTCACCAAAAACCTAACCCACCAAATCAAATCATTTCAAAGACAGGGAAATTCAGGAGGTCGAGTATATCACCGGCTTGATGCGACCCTTTGTTCAATTTCCCGGGCTTCGATCCGCGCGTTGTCAAACAGATCCTCTCCGTCCAGCCATCGCAACATCGCATCAGGTTCGCGCCAGATCGTCGAAAGTGCCTCGGCCAGCTCGACTGGATAGATCGACACGCCGCGCGGACGCAGGGCAGAAGTATATGCGCTCATATAGGCTTTGGTGTTTTTGAAGAAGATTGCCATGGTTGGCGTAGGTATGGTCGCATCGCGGCTTTCATAAGCGGTTTTGCAAGCGATCAGTGATCCCGAATGCATCGCGCGGCATACGAGCGCCCGCGCCGTATGTAGGCCGCAATACCAATCCTCTTCGCGCAGGAATGGGCATGCCTCACGCCCCATATACCGCTCCGCCCCATCCATTCCTTGCGTCCGTTGTGCATAGGCAATCACGCGCGCTTTTAAGGCTTCGCGCGCATCCGGCTCGAATGCCGTCTCCACATGGCGCGCAATGTAGAATGCTTCGGGCGGTGAAACCGTAACCATCGTATGACAGCAAAAGCCGCATCCTGCTGCACAGGCCGACACGAATCCATTCGTCTCTTTCGTGACGGCAAGCGCATCGTTCAAAAAAACATCGGTGCGTTTGAGGATCAGGTCGACTGCCGTGAGCAAAGTGTCGCCGTTTAGGCCTTCATCGTCGAAATATCGGTTCAGCAGCCGTGTCGCCGTTTCAGGCGTTGGAACTGTAAGTTTGGTCTGTGCCGTCATAGGGTATTTCTCCCGGTGTCGGATCGTTATTTTTTGCGATGGTTTTCAAGCATAAGGGCAGCCCATATTTCAAGACCCTCAGGACGCAGAGTCGCAGGGCTGTGATTGGTCTTATGCGCGAAGCGCACTGGTACTATACTAATGCATCAAAACACGCTTGAATTGCGTCGCCTGATAAAAATGATAATTTGCGTCTCGATTTCTATGACGCTTTGCGCTAGACGATTTGAAACCCACGGTACTGCCGAGGGCTTATCGTCTTGTTATGAATCCAGAGCACCCTGTTCGAGGGGCGCCGTAGAGGGGGTGAACCCGATGAAGATGACGACCGAAGAGGCCTTTGTCAAAGTCCTGCAGATGCACGGGATCGAACATGCGTTCGGTATTATCGGCTCTGCTATGATGCCGATTTCTGACATTTTCCCCGATGCTGGCATCACGTTCTGGGACTGTGCCCACGAAACGTCGGGCGGTATGATCGCCGATGGATATACCCGCGCTACCGGTAAGATGTGCATGGCTGTTGCCCAAAACGGCCCCGGCATCACCAACTTCGTGACGCCAATCAAAACCGCTTATTGGAATCATACCCCAATGCTGCTGGTTACGCCGCAGGCGGCGAACAAAACCATCGGTCAGGGCGGTTTCCAGGAAATCGAACAGATGAAGCTGTTTGAGGACATGGTCTGCTACCAAGAAGAAGTCCGCGACCCATCCCGCATGGCCGAGGTTCTGAACCGTGTGATCGAGAAGGCATGGCGTGGCTGTGCCCCTGCGCAAATCAACGTTCCGCGCGATTTCTGGACGCAGGTCATCGATATCGAACTGCCACAGATCGTGCGCCTTGAGGTGCCTCGCGGTGGCGAGAAAGCGATTGCTGACGCGGCAAAGCTGCTCTCATCCGCAAAATTCCCGGTGATTCTCAATGGCGCTGGCGTCGTGATAGGCGGCGCTATCGAAGCATCGAAAAACCTTGCTGAGAAGCTTGATGCGCCGGTTTGCTGTGGGTATCAGCATAACGACGCCTTCCCCGGCAATCACCCGCTTTCGGCTGGCCCGCTGGGTTATAACGGTTCAAAAGCAGGGATGGAGCTGATCTCGAAGGCAGATGTCATTCTCGCCCTCGGTACGCGCCTCAATCCATTCTCGACCCTGCCGGGTTACGGCATTGATTACTGGCCAAAAGATGCGAAGATCATTCAGGTCGATATCAATTCTGACCGTATTGGCCTAACCAAGAAAGTCGATGTCGCGATCCAAGGCGATGCCAAGCATGCCGCTGAAAATATCCTTGCGCAGCTTGCGCCGACCGCAGGGGATGCGGGCCGTGCAGAGCGTAAGAACCTGATTGCCGACACTAAATCCCGTTGGGCGCAGGAACTCAGTTCGATGGATCATGAGGATGATGATCCCGGCACCACTTGGAACGAGCGCGCCCGCGACCGGGAGCCGGATCGCATGTCGCCCCGTCAGGCATGGCGTGCCATTCAGGCGGCGATGCCCGAAGATGCCATTATCAGCTCGGATATCGGCAATAACTGCGCCATCGGCAACGCTTACCCTAGCTTCCCCAAAGGCCGCCGGTATCTCGCACCCGGCCTGTTTGGCCCTTGTGGTTATGGTCTTCCGGCGATCTTGGGCGCGAAGATTGGTCGCCCCGATCTACCGGTTATTGGTTTTGCGGGTGATGGTGCGTTCGGCATTTCGATGAACGAGATGACCGCTTGTGGCCGCAATGATTGGCCCCCGATCACCATGGTCATCTTCCGCAACTACCAGTGGGGTGCGGAAAAGCGCAACACGACCCTGTGGTTCGAGGATAACTTCGTGGGTACTGAGCTAAATCTCGGCGTTGAATACGCGAAGATTGCTGAAGGCTGTGGCCTAAAGGGTGTTCAGGTGCGCGGCACCGAAGCCTTGACCGAAGCCCTGCGCACAGCAGTTAAAGAGCAGATGGAAGATAACGTCACGACCTTCATCGAATGCGTTCTCAACCAAGAACTCGGCGAGCCTTTCCGCCGCGATGCAATGAAGAAGCCTGTTGCTGTCGCTGGTATCAACAAAGCAGATATGCGTCCCCAGCAGGTATCCGTCTAACCGGTCTTCCTCCCTAAAACGAGTTGGGATTCTTCGGAATAACAACTCATGGCAAGACCCAAACTTGAGCGCGCCGTCTTCCAGACGGTGCGCTTTTTTTGTTGGGAGGATCGTGGTTTTCTTGTGCGGCGAACGTCTATTGGCACGTTAATTGAACGCGAAAGATATTGTTAACCAACGCACCGAACACCGAAGCGCGGGACGTAGGTAAATGGCGGGTTTTTGTGAAAAAACTGATGAAAACCATGTCGATACAGCCATACCGTGCTTCAAAACGAGTCGCAATTCGCGATTGTGATCGTACCGGCGCGTTACTCTTAGTCACAGCGCAAGCATCCGCGCAGCGTCACCGAAGGATTACCAAATGACCCACAAAGCCCTGACTCTCATCGTATCTGCGGCTCTTCTCGCGGGATGTTCGACTGCTCCCACGATCACGGTGCCCAATCCTCTTGCTGCACTCAATGGTGCCACGCAAGTGCCCGGCGCTCCTGGATACACGACGCAGAATGTCGTGCCCGCATCTACGCCAACATTCACCGCCAATCAGCCAGCGCCCATCGGATCGACATACGGAGTCGCTGCGCCGAATTATGGCGTATCGGCACCAAGCTACTCGGTTGGCACCCCAGCGATTGGTTCTAGCTACGGCACCGTTACGGCACCCGCAGCACAATCGCTGCCCCTGAATGTCACGCCTTCGTTTGGCACCCCGGCGCTTCCGTCTTATGGTCAGACTCTACCTGCCCAATATGGCGGTGTTTCGCAGGGTGTCTCGACACTCGGCAGCGTTCAGCCAAGCCAGATCATCAATCCGATTTCAACGGGCGGTGCATTCCCGACACCATCAATTAGCCAGCCTTCGCTTGGCAGCATCGCATCCGGCCAAGGAATCGTGAGTGCTCCGACATCGGCTTCGCTACCCGGTGGCGTGACCGTTTCTTACTAAACATTGTCGTTCCGGGCGGTCGCAACATCAGTGATCGCCCGGTGCATCATCATATCTTACCGCGCATGATATCCGCGCGGGTCAGCACTTTTTTTACATAGTCCTGCGTTTCGCGGATGCGTGGGATACGACCGAGGCGTGCGACTCTCGTAGGTCCAGAATTATAAGCGGCTAGCGCCAGCGGCCATTCACCAAAACGGTCGTATTGTTCCTTGAGATAACGCGCACCACCCTGAAGGTTTTGCATCGGGTCATGCGGATTAACCCCGATTTCCCGCGCGGTGGCGGGCATAAGCTGTGTCAGGCCGATGGCTCCGACATGGGAGCGTGCGGCGGGGTCGAAGTTACTTTCCGTCATTACCATTGCTGCGAAGATTTCGCCCGGAACGCCATGCTGCTCACCCACGCGCGCCACAAAGCGAGGCCGTTCATGGTGGGGCATTTGCGCAATATTCGTTGGTGGTGGAGGGGCGAATGGGAAGTTTATGCCAGACAGCATCCGTAATTTACCACGGTGCAAAATCTTTGTAACCGGCGGGTTGTTCATATTCTGAGCGAAAATTGGTGCAGGTGAAATAATTCCGGCGGGGGCGGCGTTTGGCGCGCTTAGGCCAGCGATCATCATTAAGGCGGTGGCACCAGCTATACAAATAAGACCAACCCGGTTTGGTTGACGGGTTGGCGGTACATCAATGACGACGTGCGACATGGGGGCTCTCCAAAAGGAATCAGTTTTTACGTTTGCCCATTCACATAATGTTCTGAATTGTTCTCTGTCAAACCTTGTTTTGTTCTTATCATATCTGCATACAGATTGACATTCCGTGAACATTGAGTCCTCAAAGCGAATTGCACAAACGTTGATCCATAAAACATCAGGTTTCATGTGAGTTGTGGCACGAGTCCAAATATGCAAATCGCTATAGATACACCGGTTGAATCTATTCGGACATTTTCCAATAAAGCCTGAAGGATCTGGCACGTTGAGACCATGCCCAGCAAACATCTACTGCGATTCGCGATAACCCTGAATCATACTTGGCACCGAATACGGCGTTTAGTGATTCAGGGTAGTCGCAGTTCTCTTTATTTTTATAAAACAATCCACTAGACGATTTCAACGGCCATCGCCGTGCCCTCGCCCCCACCGATGCACAATGCGGCAATACCACGGGTTTTACCTGCTTTCTCCAATGCATGGATTAGCGTCACGATAATCCGCGTGCCGCTTGCGCCGATGGGGTGGCCAAGGGCACAGGCTCCACCATTCACGTTCAGCCGGTCGCGGTCGATGCCCAACTCGCTTTCCGCCGCCATAGGGACAACGGCAAAGGCTTCGTTGACCTCCCACAGATCGACATCCTCAACACTCCACCCCGCGCCGTCGAGAACCTTGCGCATCGCTGGTACGGGTGCGGTAGTGAACCATTTTGGCTCCTGCGCATGGCTTGCATGGGCCAGCAGTCGCGCCCGGATTGGTGCGCCCGCTGCCCGCGCATCAGATTCGCGCATCAGGATCAGGGCGGCGGCCCCATCGGAGATAGAGGACGCATTAGCGGGCGTAACCGTCCCGTCTTTTCGGAATGCAGGCTTTAGTTGAGGAATCTTGTCGGGTCGTGCATTTGCTGGTTGCTCATCCTCGGCAATGGTTATGTCACCCTTGCGAGTCGATAGCGTTACTGGCGTGATCTCATTGGAGAGCCGCCCTTCCTGCTGTGCCGACAATGCCCTGCTGAGAGAGGATAGCGCGTACTCGTCCTGCGCTTCGCGGGTAAACTGGTACTCGGAGGCGCAATCCTCGGCAAACGTCCCCATCAAGCGGCCCGGATCATAGGCATCCTCCAGCCCATCAAGGAACATGTGATCCAAAGCTGCCGCGTGCCCAAGCCGAGCGCCACCTCGCATTTTGGGCAATAAATAGGGTGCGTTCGACATTGATTCCATGCCCCCGGCCACCACGGCCCGGCCATTGCCTGCGCGCAATTGATCCATTGCGATCATCGTCGTTTTCATGCCGGAGCCGCACATTTTGTTGACGGTCGAGCACGGCACCGAGAGCGGCAAGCCTGCGCCCAATGCTGCCTGACGCGCCGGAGCCTGCCCCTGTCCTGCGGGTAAGACACAGCCCATGAGAACCTCGTCGATCTCTTCTGCGTCTAGCCCGGATTGTTCCAATGCGGCCCGGATTGATGCTGCCCCCAATTCAGGTGCGGTCGCACCAGACAGGCTCCCCTGAAAGCCACCCATCGGCGTGCGGCTGGCGGCAACGATGACGATGGGGTCGATCATGAGGTCACTCCGTCTTGGCGATATTCATCAAGAAGGTGTCAATCACGGACGGATTTTCATCCGATCCGGCGGTCAGTACGGCGGCGATACGTTTCTGACCATCCATGAACTCAAAACGGCAAATCGCCCGCTCTGCGTCGGTACAGCCTTTTAGCTCGGTATAGCCCGCATCGATGAGGGCTGTCTCCGTAGCGTTTGGCGTGCCTTCACGTTTCGCCAAGGCGCGTGGTGTCCAGCCTGCATCGATCAGCGTCTCGCGCGCTTCCGAATAGGCCATACCACTACTAACGATCTGGAGAGCGTCGATCGAGTCGGATGCATCGCTGGTTATGGTGATGGTTGGAGCAGTCGCACCCGCCTCGTCATCGCCCGTGTTTGGCGCTACGGGCGGGCTGGGAAGTATAGTCAGTGAGGACGTAGTGTCGCCGGTACTCGCTGGCTCAGCGTCCGCAACTGTATTGGGTGCTGCGGGTGGACTGGGGAGTACGGTAAGCGAAGAGGTCGTATTTGTTGGTTGGGCGGAGGACGCTTCCTCTGATTCTGATTCAGCGTTCGTAACCGCCTGTGCCGTGCGTTCAGCGAAGGAGGTCGCTTGGCCAGCTCCGGCGTCCTCGGTTTCCGCTTCCCGTTGCGTTTCGGTTTCGCTTGTCGAGCTAGTCTCGGATTCAGAGGGCGTTTCGGTTGTGTTGGCCGCACCGTCCTCGACATCCTCGGTAATTTCGGCACGCTCGGCGACGATTTCAGTGCGTGACGATAGCTCAGCTTTCTGCTGTTCGACCACATGATAGAGGCCGTAGGCGATACCGCCCGATATCAGCAGGGCGAGAAGAACACGGAAGAACGACATAACAGTTTCCTTTGCGCAAAGCGGCTTTTGAGGCTTATTACTGCGCCGCAGCAAGATTCCAAAGGGAATCCGCCATTATCGCGCGAGGAGTGCCCGAATGACCCGCGAAAGTGCCCGCGATGCCCTGATTGTCGCCCTTGATCTGCCCCATGCCGTCGCAGGGCTGGGTATGGCGGAGCGTCTCGGTGATGCGGTCGGCTTCTACAAGGTGGGGCTGGGGATGTTGACCGGCGGCGGTTTTGCGCTGGCGAATGAGTTGAAGGAGAAGGGCAAGCGCACCTTCATCGACCTGAAACTCTTCGATATCGGTGCAACGGTTGAGGCGGCGGTGCGAGGTATTGCCGAGTTTGACCATGATTTCCTGACGGTCCATGGCGACCCCCATGTCGTGCGTGCGGCGGTGGCCGGGCGCGGCGATGCGGGGCTGAAGATCCTTGCCGTTACGATCCTGACATCGCTTGACCGGGCTGATCTGGATGATGGGTTGATGGCTGAGGGTGATATCGCCGCGTTGGTTGTCGAGCGGGCGCGGCGGGCCTTTGTCGCTGGTGCGGATGGCGTCATTGCTTCCCCGCGTGAGGCGGCGGCGATCCGTGCCTTGCCTGAGGCGGTGGGCCGTTTGATCGTGACGCCGGGGGTGCGTCCAGCCGGAGCGGCGATCGGCGACCAGAAACGGGTTGAGACTCCCGCTTCGGCAATTCAGGCCGGGTCCGACCACATCGTCGTCGGTCGCCCGATATGGCAAGCGGATGATCCGAAAGCGGCGGCGGACGCTATCGTCGCCGAGATTGAGGCGGCGACGGGGGCCGCGTGATCCGATGCAACGCATCGCCCATCTAGCCGTCACACTGCTTCTTGGAGCGGTAGGCGTCTTTATCTTCGCTACCCTTGATCTTCCGCTTCCTTTTCTTCTTGGCCCTCTGTTCGCCTGCCTTCTAGGGGCGCTGGTGCGTGTGCCTCTTGCGGGTACAGGGCAGGTTGGCATTGCCTTTCGCACCGTGCTTGGCGTCGCTGTGGGGGCGGCGGTGACGCCTGCACTGATCGGGCGATTGCCAGAGATGGCTTATTCGGTTGCCCTCATTCCGCTATTCGTCGCGATCATCGGTGCGGTCGGGTATCCGTTTTTCAGGCGCGTTTGCGGCTTTGACCATGCCACCGCCTATTACTCGGCGATGCCCGGCGGGTTACAAGATATGCTGATCTTCGGCGAAGAGGCGGGCGGTGATGTACGCGCGCTCTCGTTGATCCATGCCACACGTGTCTTGGTGATCGTCAGTATTGCGCCTTTCCTGCTCACCGCCGTCTGGGGCGTGCCGCTTACCAATCCTGTTGGTCAGCCCGTCGCCGACTTGCCCCCTATCGAATTGGTTTACATGGCGCTGGCCGCCCTTGTCGGCTGGAAGCTTGGCGAGCGCGTTGGCCTGTTCGGCGCGTCCATTCTCGGTCCGCTGATCGTCTCAGCGGCGCTGTCGCTTGGCGGGATCATCGCCCACCGTCCGCCAGCGGAGGCCATTCTGGCCGCCCAATTCTTCATCGGGATTGGCATTGGCGAAAAATATGCGGGCGTCACATGGGCGGAGTTGAGGCGCGATGTGTTGGCCGGGGGCGCATTCTGTATCATCCTCGCCATTCTCGCGCTGATCTTCGCCGAAGGCGTCAGCCTTGCGGGTCTAGCGCCCCCTATCGAAGCCTTCCTCGCCTTCGCGCCGGGGGGGCAGGCGGAAATGGCTGTCCTAAGTATTGTTGCGGGCGCGGATCTCGCCTTTGTCGTTACGCATCATCTTGTGCGCATTATCATCGTGATTACTGGCGCACCGATCATTGCGCGATTCGCGAAACAGCGTGAGTAGACGCTTTCACCGCTGCTATTTTGATGAAGAAGGCTCGAAAATGGATGCCAAATGGGGTCGAGATGGGGGATCACGGGAAAATACGGGATAAAAATTCAAAAAATCATGGGTTTTGATGTATCTCTATATATGGACGTGAATCGTGACGTCATAAACTAGATGTAGGGATATTGAGGCATGACTATGCCGCAGTTATGAAAATATTGCCGTAATGTTCCCGTATGTGGTAGATTTGAATCCATAAAATCCCATTGACGATCCAAAATTACCCACGTACACCCATGTTCATGGAGAGCGGTTTAAGGTCCAGTAGCGGCTAAATAAACAAAAAATGTTGAGGCAGGTTTCTACGGGGCATTCTCCCTGGTTAGGCCGATTCTCCAAATAAAACGAAAAAGACCCAAAGTGTCCGATAGAAAGACCAAGGGCCGAGAGCAGAAAAATAAACTCGCGATTGAGGCAGTGGCGGGGTGTGCGGCGCGCATCCCGTTTTCTTTTGTTGGCGATGCATTGATGCAGAGTCTCTTATGCCGGTCATCGTGTCAAGGCTCACCCTGATCTTTCCAATTGCTCGTTAGGGTCGTCGTATTCGGGCGGATGGAATGGCGCTGTTTCTTTCGAGAAGCACTCACAAGGTGGATAAGAAGGGCCGAGTCTCGGTTCCCGCCGCCTTTCGCGCTGCTTTGGGCGATGCGCTGGGCGAGGGTATTGCCCTGACCAAGCCGCTCAACCGCCTTACTGCAATCGAGGCGACTCCAATGGCCCGTGTCATGGCGCGTATCGAACAACTCGAAGAGCTTAATCAGGATACCCCGCAGCATCAGGCTTTCGCGATGGTCACGCTTGGCAATATGCGTCAGATTGTCGTCGATGGTGACGGGCGCATGATCCTGCCTGAAGACCTGATGGCCTTTGCCGGAATTACCGACTCGGCGGTTTTTGTCGGTCTAGGACGCACATTCCAGATATGGGAGGCATCCGCGCTTGATGCTTATATGATTGAGGCAGAGGCGATGGCGGAAGAAAATGTCGCTATGCTTCCCAAATTGGGCGGCGCGAAACCGGCGGAGCCGCCCGCACCTACGGAATGACACCGGAAGAAGCCCTCGCAGTAGCATCGCGTGACCATGTGCCCGTGCTACTCGGCGAAGTGGTCGCGGCAATCGCACCGCAAGATAATGATACCATAATCGATGGCACGTTTGGGGCGGGTGGTTATAGCCGTGCTTTGCTGGGTGCAGCGCAATGCCGTGTGATCGGGGTAGACCGCGACCCGGATGCCCTCGCCGAAGCCGCGCGCTGGGCGAGCCTTTATGGCGACCGTCTCCGCTTGGTTTCCGGGGTCTTCAGTGCTCTCGATACAATCGCCGAACCCGGCGAACGGATTGATGCTGTCGTCCTCGATATCGGCGTGTCATCAATGCAATTGGATCGGGCTACACGCGGTTTCTCCTTTCTCCGCGACGGCGCGCTTGATATGCGGATGGAGCGCGCCGGACCCTCGGCGGCGGAACTCGTGAACACGGCGGAGGAGACGGTTCTGGCGGATATTCTGTTCCAGTATGGCGAGGAGCGACGCTCTCGTGCGCTGGCGCGGGCGATTGTATCCGCGCGCGACAGTGCCGCTATCGAGACGACTGCCCAACTCTCCGCAATTATCGAAGCGGCATCCCCCCCCAAACGCCCCGGCCAACCTCACCCTGCAACCCGCTCCTTTCAGGCGCTCCGCATCGCCGTTAATGATGAACTGGGTGAGCTTGCGCGTGGCCTAGCGGCGGCGGAGCGGGCGCTGGCCCCCGGTGGACGGCTCGCTGTTGTCACCTTCCATTCGCTGGAAGACCGCATCGTTAAGCGATTTCTGAAATCTCGTTCGTCAGATGGCGGCGCGGGCGTCTCGCGCCATTCCCCCGGTCCACAGAATCGCGACCCGGCCAGTTTCGAGACGCTGACTCGCAAGCCCATCGAGGCGGGTGAGGCTGAACTCGCGCTAAACCCTCGCGCTCGTTCCGCCCGCCTGCGTGTCGCCCGCCGTACCGATGCTCCTGCCCGTCCCTTCGATGCACGGGGGATTGGCTTGCCCGGACTCGCGCTGGAGGGGCTTACATGATGAACCTCTGGCGTATTCTCGTCGCATGTTTGCTAGTCGGCCTCGTCTACAGCGCGGTTACACTCTACACAGTCAAGATCGAAACCCGTGAACTCGACCGGGCGTTGGGCCGCTTAGAGGCACGCGGCCTCGCCATTCAGAGCGAGATTGATGCGCTCGACACCGAATGGTCGTATCTCAATTCACCCGACCACCTTTATTATCTCATCGGTCTTCATTCGGATGTGTTGCAGTTGCAGGAAAGGGTGCCGGACAGCTTTGCGCGCCTGTCCGAACTACCCCCACGTGGTGCGGGGATTGATGTGCAGGAGGCGGCGCAATGACCGGATTTTTTAAGGAAATCCCCTTCCCGGATCAGCCGCCCGTGGTGCGTGCTGACGCCGCAAAACGAGTGGGAAGTGGCGATTTGACCAAACGGCGCGGACTGTTCATGGCCGGATTCTTCGGTCTGGCTTTCGCAGTGCTAGGCTACCAGATGGGCGCGCTTGCCCTGAATGCGCCGAAATCGGGATCACAACGCAACGCTGCCGAAAAGGCAGGCCACCGCGCCCCCATCCATGACCGCAGTGGGCGCGTGCTGGCCAGTACGCTGGAGACGTGGGAGGTTGCCTTGCGCCCCCGCATGACCGCTGCGGCGGGGGGCTTGTCGCCTGATGATCTGTCGGCACTAAAGGAAATCTTTCCCGATCTTGACCAAAATGGCCTGCGCTACGCCGTCAATTCGGGAAAACGCGCGTTTATCTATGTCGAGCGCCGCGCCTCGCCTCGCCAATGGAAAGCCGCGCGCGATCTGGGGATTATCGGCCTCGAAGCGGTTCCACGTACTGACCGCGTCTATCCACCGGGGCGGGTTGCTGCGCATGTTCTTGGCGGTGTGGATGTGGACAACAAGGGTATTTCGGGCATCGAATCGGGCCTCGAAGACCGCATAAATGACCCGGCCCTCATGGATGAACCCATCCGCCTTGCAATGGATTTGCGGGTTCAGAACGCGCTGCATATCACCATGTCCGAGGCGGTTGCTGAATTTGCGGCCCTTGGTGCGGCGGGTTTGGTGATGAATGTCCGCACGGGCGAGTTGCTGGCGATGGTGTCTTTGCCCGATTTCGACCCCAACGACCGCCCGCCGCTGCCTACACCCGGTAGTAATCCGGCAAGTTCGCCCCTGTTCAATCGGGTATCGCAAGGCATCTATGAGCTTGGTTCTGTCTTCAAGTTGATTACCGCTGCGGCGGCGCTGGATGCGGGTGTTGCCGACATCGACAGCCAATTCGATGCTCGTTTCCCCCTGCGTCGGGGCGGTTTCCCGATCAACGATTATCTCGGCAAAGGCCGTGTATTGTCACTGGAAGAAGTCATTCGATACTCATCGAATATCGGTGCCGTCCGCATCGCTGACCTCCTCGGCGTGGAGCGGCATAAGGCGTTTCTCGAAAAACTGGGCATGGACCGTAAAGTGCCGCTGATGGAGATACCAAGCCCAGAGCGCAGCGCAGGGCAAATGCCTGCTAAATGGGGCCGCTCAGAAGCCGCAACCGTTGCTTACGGTCACGGCCTCGCCGTTACGCAATTGCACATTGCCACGGCAATCGCTTCAATCGCCAATTATGGGTGCCGCATAACGCCGACCTTGTTGATGAGTGATGGTCCCCGTGATTGCGACCGGGTGGTCAGTTCTGAAACCTCGTCAAAGCTACGCGCTCTTATGCGGGTGGTGGGTAAGCACAGTTCCGGGCGTAGCGCGAACATCGCGGGATATGAGATTGGTGGCAAGACCGGCACGGCCTATAAAGTGAAACAGGCAGGCGGCGGATATAATTTCGATCAACGGTTCAATACCTTCCTCGCCCTATGGCCAACGACTGAACCGCAATACCTGATGGTGTTGTCTATTGATGACCCAAAACTGCTGGATGGTACGCGCCGTCTGCCGCTTGCAGGGCGTACGGCGGCTCCGGCGGCGGGTCGCGCTATCGAGCGTATCGCCCCGTTGCTGGGCCTCGCCCCAACCGACCGTTTTCGCCCCAGCGGCCAGTATGTTGATGAAGTCACCGAAGGCGGCGCGTTGCCCGTTAGCCTGCCGCCCCTGACGACAACCGAATGAACGGTGCAGAGCATACGATTGGCAGTCTGGGGCTGCTGAACGAAGGCCGAGTGCTTGGCCCCGCGCCCGATGACGATGCGCCTGTTACGGGCCTTACCGCCGATAGCCGCATTGTGAATGAAGGTACGATCTTTGTTGCCATTAAGGGCGCGAAGCTGGATGGGGCCGAATTTATCCAATACGCGGTGCGCCAGCGTGCCCTCGCCATCGTCTGTACGTTAGAAGGGGCCGTCACGGCGCTAGAGGCTATCGGCACCTTCCCCAATATCCCGATAATCCTCGTCGATGATCCTCGTGCAACTCTCTCACGCCTTGCTGTGCGGTTCCACCCTCACCAGCCCAACATCGTGGCGGCAGTAACGGGAACGAGCGGCAAAACATCGGTTGCTGAGTTCCTGCGCCAGATATGGGACCGGCTTGGCATCGAAGCGGCATCCTTAGGCACTATGGGCGTTGCCTCATCGGTGGTTAGCTTGCCTGGCGGTCTTACTACCCCTGATCCTGTGGGCTTGCACGCGACGCTCGAAAAGCTGACCGATGCGGGCGTTTGCGCACTGGCGATGGAGGCGTCCTCCCATGGATTAGACCAATACCGCCTTGATGGCGTGCGGGTGCAGGCGGCGGCGATCACTAATATTGCCCGCGACCATATGGATTATCACCCAACCACGGCGCATTATACGGCGGCAAAATTGCGCCTTTTCACTGATCTTTTGATTGATGGCGGAACGGCGGTTGCCAACGCCGATGATGCCGTATTCCCGATGGTGGCGGCCATTGCGAAGGCGCGCGGCTTGCGGATGATCCCTGTCGGACAGGCAGGGCAGGGCGGCTTTGCCATCCGCGATACAGTCTTTACCAATGCGGGACAGCGGGTCGAGGTTGAATGGAATGACCAGACTCACACCCTTGATCTGCCTTTAATCGGTATTTTTCAGGCGCGCAATGTCCTGACGGCGGCGGCGCTCGCAATCGGGTGTGGGGCCGATGATGCGGCGGTCCTCGCCGCCCTGCCCAGTCTTGAAGGGGTGCGTGGCCGCATGGAGCTTGTCGCACGGCGGACCAGCGGTGCGCCCGTCTTTGTGGATTACGCCCATAAACCCGACGCCCTCACGGCGGCACTCTCTGGCCTGCGCCCCCATGTGCCGGGCCGTTTACATGTTGTCTTTGGCGCTGGTGGTGATCGTGATGCGGGCAAGCGCCCCCTGATGGGCGAGGCGGCGGCGCACGGGGCGGATGTCGTGATAGTCACCGATGACAACCCCCGTTCCGAAGATCCGGCCACCATACGTGCGGCCATCCTCGCCGCCTGCCCGGATGCCGTGGAAGTGCCTGACCGAGCCGAGGCTATCCTGCGCGGTATCGACGGGTTAGTGGAGGGCGACGCCCTTTTGATTGCGGGTAAGGGTCACGAGACTGGACAGGTCATTGCGGGCGACGTGATCCCCTTTGATGATGCTGAACATGCCCGTGTCGCCGTCGCTGCATTGGATGGTGGCGAAGGCGATATCGCGCGGTTGCTGGCGGGTGATCCATGAGCGCGCTGTGGACCCGTGATGCGCTCGCCGCCGCTACAGATGGGCGGGCATCGGGCGATTGGGAGATCGTGAGCGGCGTTTCCATTGACACCCGCACCATCTGCCCCGGTGATTTGTTCGTCGCGCTCAAGGATGTGCGTGATGGCCATGATTTCGTGGTACAGGCGCTCGCCGCCGGAGCGGGGGCCGCCCTCGTGTCGCATGTGCCGGAGGGTGTTGGCAAAGAAGCAAATCTCCTGACGGTGGATAACTCCCTTTTCGCCCTTGAAAGCCTCGGCAGTGCAGCACGCATCCGGGCGAGCCGCGCAAAGGTTGTCGCTGTTACCGGTTCTGCGGGTAAGACCAGCGTCAAGGATGCCTTGCGCGCGATCCTCTCGCCGCAAGCCGTGACCCATGCGTCGGAGCGATCCTACAACAATCATTGGGGCGTGCCTCTGACGCTGGCGCGGATGCCCGAAGACACCGCCTATGGCATCTTTGAGATTGGCATGAACCACAGCGGCGAAATCGCGCCACTCACCCGGATGGTCCGCCCCCATATCGCCGTCATCACCAATGTCTTGCCCGCTCATCTCGGTAATTTTTCATCGGAGGCGGAAATTGCTGCTGCGAAATCAGAGATCCTTGAAGGGGTGATCCCCGGTGGTCATGCGATCCTGAACCGTGACAATCCGTGGTTTGGCCTGCTCGCCACGCGGGCGGCGGCGCTGGGCCTTGATGTGGTGTCATTCGGTGAGCATGAGAGTGCATCCGTCAGGATGCTGCGCCTCTCGCAACAGGCTGAATCCGCCAGTATTGAAGCCGATATCCTCGGTGAACGCACCCTTTTCAAGCTCAACACCGCCGGTCGGCATCAGGCAATTAACGCATTGGCGGTGCTGGCGGCGACAAAGCTTGCTGGTGCTGATCTGGCCAAGGCTGCGCTGGCGCTGGGCCGTTGGAAACCGGGCGATGGGCGGGGCGCTAGGCGGCGCATCCGCCTTGATCCTATTGATCCGGCCAGTGCTTTCCTACTGATCGACGAAAGCTACAACGCCAACCCCGCATCGGTTGTCGCTGCGCTTGAGACCCTATCGTTGGCCGAGCCGACCGACACCCCGCTTGGGCGAAAGGGACGCCGCATCGCAATCTTGGGCGATATGCTCGAATTGGGCGATGATGCTGACCGCCTACACGCTGAAATCGCTGATTGCAGCTATATGAGCGCGGTTGACCTCGTTTTTGCCTGTGGACCCCATTCCAAAACATTGTATGACGCGCTGCCTAGATCGAAACGCGGCGATTGGGCGGCGGATTCACAGACCCTCGCCCCGATGGTGAAAGACAACATTAAAATTGGCGATGCCGTGATGGTCAAAGGATCACTCGGCAGCCGTATGGCCACCATCGTCACCGCCTTAGACAGCCTCGGCAATGCGCGCCAGAAGACCAAGTAGCCCCCCGGAAAGACCTTCATGCTCTATCATTTCTTGACCCCCTTCTCGGATGTTTTCGGCGGGTTCAACCTGTTCAAATACATCAGCTTTCGCACAGGGGGTGCATTGCTAACATCCCTGCTACTGTTCATCATCTTCGGGCGCGGCATGATTGATTGGATGCGCATGAAACAGGGTAAGGGTCAGCCGATCCGCACCGATGGCCCCGCCAGTCACCTCGAAAAAGCGGGTACACCGACGATGGGCGGTGCGTTGATCCTAGGTGCATTGGCGATATCTACACTGCTCTGGGCGCGGCTTGATACCGGGTTTGTGCTAATCGTACTATTCACGACGTTGGGATTTGGGGCAATCGGCTTCTGGGATGATTTCTTGAAGGTCAGCAAAACCAACACCAAGGGCGCACCGGGCAAAGCACGCCTTGCGCTCGGTTTTGCCATCTCGCTCATCGCTGCATTCGCCATAAGCTATCTGACGCCGGATGCTCTGACGATGCAGCTTGCCTTACCTTTCACGAAGGAGATTATGGTCGATCTTGGCCTGTTCTTCTTCCCATTCGCACTCTTCGTGATCGTTGGTGCGGCGAATTCTGTCAATCTGACGGATGGGCTCGATGGGCTGGCTATTGTGCCGGTGATGATTGCGGCGGGGTCGTTTGCGATCATCGCCTACTGCACGGGCAACATTAATGTGTCTGAATATCTGGGTGTACATTACGTGCCGGGAACGGGGGAGATTGCCGTCTTCGTCGGCGCGCTGATCGGTGCGGGCCTGGGCTTCCTATGGTTCAACGCGCCCCCCGCAATGGTATTCATGGGCGATACGGGTAGCCTCGCGTTGGGCGGGGCGCTCGGGTCGATTGCGGTGGCGACAAAGCACGAGATCGTGCTGGCCATCATCGGCGGGTTGTTCGTGGTCGAAACCCTGAGCGTGATGATTCAGGTCGCCAGCTTCAAGATGACAGGCAAGCGCGTGTTCCGCATGGCACCCATCCATCACCATTTCGAGCAGAAAGGCTGGCAGGAGCCAACCATTGTGATCCGCTTTTGGATTGTCGCCGTAATCCTCGCCCTCATCGGCCTATCGACGTTGAAACTGCGTTGATCGTCATTCGGGCATATGATGGTCAGCGCGTCGGCGTGCTGGGTATGGGCCGCTCCGGTCTGGCGGCGGCTGCGGCGTTGCAGGCTGGCGGAGCAACGCCGATATGCTGGGACGATGGTGAAGCGGGTCGCGCGGGTGCGGCTGAGGCCGGTTTCGAGGTCGAAGATCTAACCCGCGAGCGTGTGTGGCAGGACATGGCCGCGCTGATCGTCTCACCCGGTATCCCGCATCTCTACCCTGCGCCGCACAAGGCAGTGGAGCGTGCGATGGCGGCGGGTGTACCCGTCGATAATGATGTCGGCCTGTTCTTCCGTGAGATGACGGATTGGGAGCCGGGGTTGGACGATGACGGCGATGGCGATCCGCTGGTGATCTGCGTCACTGGCTCGAATGGTAAATCCACCACCAGCGCCCTCATCCACCATATTCTGCGCGAGAACCGGCGCATGGCGCAACTTGGCGGCAATATCGGTTTGGGCGTGCTGGCGCTGGAATACCCGTCTTCGCGTGATGTGATCGTGTTGGAACTGTCATCCTATCAGACCGATCTGGCCCGCCGCCTCGCCCCTGATATTGCCGTGTTCCTTAATCTGTCCGATGACCACCTTGACCGTCATGCTGGTCGGGGCGGGTATTTCATGGCCAAGCAGCGCCTATTCACAATCGGCGCGCCGGACCATGCCGTCATCGGGGTCGATGAGCCAGAGGGACGCTATCTGCGTGACCGCATCGGCGAGACCACCGAGAAACTGATATGTATCAGCACGGGCGCAGTTCCCGGTAATGGTTGGTCCGTATCGATGAAGAAGGCGTTTCTGGTCGAGCGTCAGGGCGGCAAGCAAGTTGCCTCCATCGATCTACGCGAAGCCCCCGCCTTGCGCGGGGCGCATAACGGTCAGAATGCCTGTGCCGCCTATGCTGCCTGTCGCCTTGCCGGGTTGGGGCCAAAGCAGATTGAAGCGGGTTTATACGGCTTTGGCGGATTACCCCATCGTCTGGAGCGCATCGCGCAAATTGGCGGTGTTACCTATGTCAACGATTCCAAGGCGACCAATGCCGATGCCGCTGAAAAGGCATTGTTGGCCTATGATAATATCCGCTGGATTGCCGGGGGTGAGCCAAAAGCGGGCGGTATTGCATCGCTTGTTCCGCTGTTGGACCGTGTGAAGAAAACCTATCTCATCGGCGCGGCGCAGGCGGATTTTGCCGCAACGCTTGGCGATGCGCCCTATGCGAAATGTGATACGCTAGAGGCGGCGGTTGCCTTGGCCGCATCCGAAACAGAAGCGGGCGACACTGTCCTCCTTGCCCCGGCCTGCGCCAGCTTTGATCAATTCGCCAGTTTTGAGGCACGCGGCGAGGCATTCCGTGACTTGGTGGAACGGCTGGAGAAGGAAGCATGACCCTAATCCTTGAGCATCGCCCCGAAGTTTCGCGCATGGCCATCGGGCGATGGTGGCGCGCGCTCGATAAATGGCTGCTTATGGCCATCGCTTTCCTGTTCTGTACTGGCCTCGTGCTGGCGTTTTCCACCAGCCCAATCCTCGCTATTCCGCGCGATCAGGATGCGTTTTACTTCGCGGAGCGACAACTCATCTTTGCGGTTCCCGCCGCCTTGTTGTTTGTCGCTTTCTCGATGGGTACGCCGCGAGAGATACGGCGCGCGGGTGTGTTGCTATTTGCGGTCGTTATCGCGCTTCTCGTCATTGTTTTGCTGATTGGCGAGGAGCGGAACGGCTCGAAACGCTGGATTTCACTGGTATTTTTCTCGGTTCAACCCTCCGAACTTGCCAAGCCCGCCCTTGTCGCCATGTCCGCATGGATGTTTTCGCTACGCCCCGGAACCGGCGCGCCCCCCGGTGGATTAATCGCGGTGATCTGCCTTGCCATTGTGGCCCTACTGGTGGGGATTCAGCCTGATTACAGCCAGACGGCGCTGATATGCGTGGTTTGGGGCGTGATGTTCTACATGACAGGCGCGTCCATCGTTTGGGCTGTTTCTGCTGGTTTGATTGCAATGGCCGGTATCGGCATCGCCTTCGCCGTTTCGCCTTATGTCGCCGACCGGCTCAAGCTGTTATTCGATGCGGATGCGACTGGTGGCGGGGGGCAAATCCGGCGGATGCTTGATGCGATCCAGAACGGCGGGTTTTGGGGCGTCGGTCCCGGCGAGGGAACGGCGAAGTTCCGGGTGCCTGACGCGCATTCGGATTTTGTGATTGCCGTGGTGGCCGAGGAATACGGCCTGTTTCTAACTCTCATCATAATCGCGGCTTTTGCCTTGATTGCGATACGCGGTTTCCTGATTGCAATGCGGCTGAAAAGCCTATTCGCGCGCTATGCGGTGTGCGGGTTGGCGGCCTTGATTGGGTTTCAGTCTTTCATCCATATCGGTGTGGCCGCGCGCTTGCTGCCACCTACGGGCATGACCTTGCCACTCATCAGCTATGGGGGATCGTCTTTGCTGGCGATGGGGATTGCTTGCGGGATGTTGCTGGGCTTGACCCGCGCCGATGTCGAACGGCGACCGAAATGAGCGGGCGTTATGCCGTGCTGGCTGCGGGGGGGACCGGGGGGCACATGTTCCCGGCGCAGGCTTTGGCGGAGGAATTGTTGCGGCGTGGATGGCGCGTGGCGCTGGCATCGGATGCGCGGGGAATGCGCTATGCGGGCGGCTTTCCGGCGGAAGTCGAATGCCGCGAGCTACACGCCGCAACGGTCACGCGAAGGGGGTTGACGGCTAAATTGGCCGCACCCGTGACGTTGCTGCGCGGCATTGCCCAAGCCCGGAAATGGATGCGTAACGACCGCCCCGAAGCGGTGATCGGTTTCGGTGGATATCCGGCGGCCCCGGCGATGGCGGCGGCGATTGCGCTGGGCATTCCGCGCATCATCCATGAACAGAACGGCGTGCTAGGGCGGGCTAATCGTCTGTTTGTGCGCCGCGCGCATGTTCTCGCCTGCGGAATCGGTATTCCGACGAATGCACCTACAGGCGTGCGAACCGTTGAGGTGGGCAACCCGGTTAGAGATACGGCGCGGGCGGCGATGGGTCAGGACTATGCCCCCCCCAATGGCGGCCCCGTGCGATTGTTGGTGTTTGGTGGATCGCAGGGGGCGAGCGTATTATCCGATATATTACCGCCTGCACTCTCTTTCTTGTCCGACGATCTGCGCGCCCGGATCATGGTGACGCAACAAGCGCGGGAGCCGGAAATTGCCGCCCTGCGCGATTGCTACGAAGCCGCCGATATTGAATCGGTCGAGGCAGCACCATTTTTCGACGATA
The DNA here is from genome assembly GCA_937928005.1 of uncultured Neomegalonema sp. Classification (GTDB taxonomy): domain Bacteria; phylum Pseudomonadota; class Alphaproteobacteria; order Rhodobacterales; family Rhodobacteraceae; genus JAHDDY01. The sequence continues at coordinate 20,782 of CALFVD010000143.1, forward strand.
TGCCCCAGCATATCGTGGATTCGCACCTCATCATCGCGCGGGCGGGCGCCAGCACTTGCGCGGAACTGGCGGTAATCGGGCGGCCTTCGGTGCTCATCCCATTACCGACCGCAACAAGCGACCACCAGACGGCGAATGCGCGCTGGCTGGAAGGATCGGGTGCATCGGTTGCCGTAGTGCAAGGCGGGCTAACGCCGCAGGCGCTGGGCACGATCATCGGTGATTTGCTCGCCGACCCTATGCGCCTATCGAGCATGGCTGCGGCGGCGCGTAGTATTGGCAAGCCGGATGCTGCGGAAGCACTGGCGGATCTCGTCGTCGAGATTTCAGGCGAGTAGCACGCCAAGCATCGCATTGAGCAAGATGCGGCCCTGCGGCGTCGCGATAATGCGATTGCCATCGCGATGCAGAAAACCGTCGTCTTCCAGCCCTGCGATGCGCCCTTCCGCCAAAGCCGCGCCCGACAGTGCCGTATAGCGTGCCAGATCGGCTCCTTCGGCTAGGCGCAGAGCCATCATCAGATATTCGCTTGCTTGCTCGTCGTTGGTCAGCAGCGTTTGCGCAGCTTGCCCCGTCCCATCCCGCTCTGCTGCATCAAGCCATGCTTCGGGTGCGAGAATCGTTTCGGTTGCCACCCGCTCCTCGCCCAGCGTTAGGCGTCCATGCGCGCCCGGCCCAACCCCAACATAATCGCCATACCGCCAATAGACTAGGTTGTGGCGGCTCTCGGCCCCCGCCCGCGCATGGTTTGAGACTTCATAAGCGGGCATCCCGGCGGCATCGCAGACCTCCTGCGTTACGTCATACATCGCCGCTGCGCTGTCATCCGCTGGTACTTTCAGTTTGCCGAGCCGATAGAGATCGGCGAAGCGCGTTCCTTGCTCAATAGTCAGTTGATAGAGCGACAGATGATCGACGGCCATGGCCAGCGCCTCCGTCAGTTCGGCGCGCCACATTTCTGGCGTCTGCCCCATCCGCGCATAGATCAGATCGAAACTGACCCTGTCGAACACGCCGCGTGCCACATCAAAAGCCGCCCGCGCCTCGGCCACGGAATGCATCCGGCCCAAGGCTTTAAGGTCAGGATCGTTGAGTGCCTGAACCCCCATCGACACACGATTGACCCCCGCCGCCGCATAGCCACGAAACCGCCCGGCTTCCACAGAAGTCGGATTCGCCTCCAGCGTAATCTCGGCATTGGGTGCCAACTTCCAGACCTGCTGGATCGTCTCGACCACCGCCGCCACTGTTTCGGGCGGCATTAGCGAGGGGGTGCCGCCACCGAAGAAGACAGTATCGACCGTTCGCTCTTTCGTGCGCGCGCCCTCTGTCTCCAGCGCCCGGATGAGAGAGACACGCCAGCGGTCTTGGTCAACCTCGCGTCGCACATGGGAATTGAAATCGCAATAGGGGCATTTCGCAGCGCAGAATGGCCAGTGGACGTAGATTCCGAAGCCACCATTCTGCCAATCCGCATTGTTCACGGGTGTAGGCATCCCGCTTCGAGTTGCCGGAAAGCATCGCCCCGGTGGCTCGTCACAGCCTTTTCATACGGGTCGATCTCGCCATAGGTTTGCGTCATACCGTCTGGCGTGAAGATGGGATCGTAGCCGAAACCCCGCTCGCCGCGTGCTGGAAAGGTCAGCGTGCCGCGCACGATGCCCTCGAAATCTTCGCAATGGCCATCGGGCCATGCCAGTGTAAGCGCACAGACGAAATGCGCTGCCGCACCCTCGCCATGTCCGCGCCATGCGAGTTCGGTATGGACCCGTTCAATGGCCATGCCAAAATCCTTACCCAGCCCAGCCCAGCGCGCTGAGAAGATGCCCGGCGCACCGTGCAAAGCGTCAACGGCAATACCGGAATCATCCGCAAGGGCAGGCTTGCCAGATGCTTGCGCGGAAGCCAGTGCCTTGATCCGCGCATTCTCGATGAAGGTCGTACCATCTTCGACAGGCTCAGGCAGACCCAACGCCCCGGCGGACAGGGCCGTGAAGCCATGTGGCGCGATCAATGCTTCGATCTCGCGCAACTTACCGGGATTATGGGTTGCAATAACGAGTTGCGGCTCGCGCGTGGGGTCCAGAGTTCTGCGGTTCAAGTACCCACCCCGATTGCATTTTTCTGCATTTCGATCAGCTCGCCGATACCTTTCTGCGCCAGCCGCATCAATTCATCGAATTGTTCACGTTGGAAAACCTCGCCTTCGGCGCTGGCTTGCACTTCGATCAGGCCGCCGCTGCCGGTCATCACGAAGTTGCCGTCCGCGCCCGCCACCGAATCCTCGGCATAGTCGAGATCCAGCACTGTCTTGCCCGCATAGACGCCACAGGAGATTGCGGCTACATGCTCGGTAATCGGCCATTCCTTGATATCGCCTGCCCGTTTCAAGGCGGCGCAGGCCCGCCATAAAGCCACAAAACCACCCGTAATCGCCGCCGTTCGCGTGCCGCCATCGGCCTGAATCACGTCACAATCGACGGTGATCTGCCGCTCGCCCAGCGCATGAAGGTCGATGCCCGCGCGCAGGCTGCGCCCGATGAGGCGCTGAATTTCCTGCGTGCGCCCGCTCTGGCCGTTCTTGGCTTCGCGGCGCATCCGAGTGTTGGTCGCACGGGGTAGCATCCCGTATTCCGCCGTGACCCAGCCCTTGCCGGACCCGCGTAGCCAAGGCGGCGGACGATCCTCGATGCTGGCGGTGCATAGCACATGCGTATCGCCGAATTTCGCATAGCACGAGCCTTCGGCGTGCTTGGTGCAGTCGGCTTGCAGGGTAACTTTGCGCAATTCGTCCTGCGCGCGGCCCGATGGACGCATGGCGACCTCCCGGTGAATGAAATACACTTGCTTCGTAGCGGGTTCGCTGGACGAGGTCTACCGTTCACAAACGAAGTTTGTAGCCCATATGGCTCGCCTCGAAACCAAGACGGTCGTAGAAACGATGGGCATCGGCGCGGCTACGGTCCGTAGTGAGTTGGACCAGTGAGCATCCCCGCTCGCGGCATTGCGCGATGGCCCATTCAAAAAAGGCGTTGCCCAGCCCTGGGCCGCGATGATCGGCGGCGATGCGAACCGCTTCGATCTGACCACGCCATGACCCTGAGCGCGACAGGCCGGGGATGAATGTCAGTTGCAACGTGCCGATGATCTCGCCCGCTGCGTCGGCCACCGCGAGCAACTGGTTGGGATCGTCCTGCATCGCGGCGTAGGCGCGGACGTAGCATTCCGCCAAAGGCTCGCTTGCATCCTCGCGGATCGCGCCCAATTGGTCAGCGGCGAGAAGCGCGACGATGGCGGATAGGTCGTCGCGGGTTGCGGGGCGGAAGGCTGCGGAAAGGATCATGGCGATGCTTCCGATAGGTGGGACATGGAGCGGACCCTATAGCCAAGTGCCGCGCCCGCGCAATCTTGTGCGCCGAACCCGCGCGCTATATCTTGTCAGAATGGAGAATACCGGAAAGGTCGCCATGCCCGCCGAACCGCCCGCCGTCGATACACTGGACGCGCGAAGTCGCGATATTTTTCGGCGTCTGGTTGAGACGTTCATTGATCAAGGTGATCCGGTCGGTTCGCGCACGTTGTCGCGTCAGTTGGATGACCCTCTGTCACCCGCTTCGATCCGCAATGTGATGCAGGATCTTGAATTGATGGGCCTGATCGCCGCGCCGCATACGAGCGCGGGGCGCATCCCGACCGAGCGGGGATTACGGCTATTCCTAGACGGTTTCCTGCAAATCGGCGATATCGCGCCGGAGGAGCGGCGGACCATCGAATCCGCGCTGGATGACGAAGATCGTAGTGTTGACCAACTTCTGACCGAAGCGACGACCGCGCTGTCGGGCCTGTCCCGTTGTGCCAGCCTCGTCATCGCGCCCACCCGTGACGTGCCCATCGACCATATTGAGGTGGCCCCCCTGAATGACGGGCGGGCAATGGCGATCATCGTCACCGCCGATGGTAATGTGGAGAATCGCCTTTTTCGATTGCCTCCGGGCTTGACCCCCTCGGCAATGACGTCGGCGACCAATTTCCTCAATGCCCATCTGCGCGGGCATACGCTGGGTGAGGCGCGGGCGGCCATTGATGCCCGGATCGATCAGGCCCGTGCCGAGCTTGATACAGCGGCACAATCCCTCATCGAAACCGGCGTGGCCGAATGGGCTGGGCCGCAATCAGGGGAGGGGACGCTGATTGTGCGCGGCCTGTCGAACCTGCTCAACGATGCGAGCGTGGCGTCGGAAATCGACAATGTGCGCATGATCTTTGACGATCTGGAGCGCAAACGCGATCTTGCGCAAGTGCTGGAAATGACCGAACTGGGTGAAGGTGTGCGTGTCTTCATTGGCGCGGAAAGCAAATTATTCTCCCATTCGGGTTCCGCCCTTGTCATTTCCCCTTATATGAACGAAAGCCGACAGATCGTGGGTGCGCTGGGTGTGATCGGCCCGACGCGGTTGAACTACGCGCGGATTATGCCCATCGTGGACTTTACCGCGCGGATGGTCGGCAAACTGGTCAGCGGCAACCCCGCGAAACGCAATTTGAGAGGATGAGGCCCGCTCGATGTCATCGCCTAAACCGGAAGACATGGCGGGGGGACCACCCCCGCTCAACACGAATATGACCGACGATACCGCTGCGCCGCCCATCGGGGCGGGGGAGCCAGATGCCAATCCCTATCTGGACGCTGCAACCGCACAGGAAGTGTGGGAAATTCGGGTTGAGGAACTCGAAGGCGAGTTGGAACAAGCGAAGGACAAGCACCTACGCGCGCTGGCCGAGGGCGAAAATATCCGTCGTCGTGCCCAGAAAGACCGCGACGAGGCGCAAAAATACGGGGGCGTCAAGCTGGCCCGTGATCTGCTGCCGGTCTATGACAATCTGCAACGCGCGCTGAAATCTCTGACCGATGAGCAGCGCGCTGCCGCTGCCGATTTTGTGTCGGGGATCGAATTGACCGAGCGGGAATTGCTGAACGCTTTCTCCAAGCACAGCATCATGCCCGTCGCGCCGGAAATCGGCGAGAAATTCACTGCCGACAAGCATCAAGCCATGTTCGAGGCACCGATTCCTGGGGCGGAGAGCGGCACGATTATCGAGGTGATCCAAACTGGCTTTATGTGCCATGATCGCCTCGTACGCGCGGCGATGGTCGGCGTTGCGAAGGCTGTGCCTGTCGCCGCATCCGATGATGACACGCCTGATGAAAACGCGGACCACGCGACCTGAGCGCCGCCCAACAGCGGCAGGGTCGCCTGCGTTTTGTTCGGATCGAGGGGTATCGTTCGATCCGCTCCCTTGCCGTTCCTTTAGGTAATTTGACGGTTGTTACTGGCGGTAATGGCGCAGGGAAGACCAATTTCTATCGCTCGCTGTCGCTGGTTCATGCTGCCGCTTCCGGCACGCTGGCGCAGGCGATTGCCGATGAGGGCGGGATGCGCTCGATCCTATGGGCTGGGGCTGATGGGGGCGGCCCCGCCGAGGCGATTGCGTTGGAAGCCGATCTCGATGAACTGCGCTATGCCTTGCGGCTGGGTATTCCCGGCCCGAACGACCCCGCACTAGCCCTCGACCCGATGGTGCGTGAAGAATCGGTGGCCGCGCGTTTGGGTGATCGTGCGCCGCTGATGATGCAGCGTAAGGGGCCGAATATCACCGCCCGCGCTCCCGATGGGAAATGGCAACCTTATCCAAACATGCTCTTGATGGCAGAGACGGCGCTGGCGCGTTTGCGTGACCCGGTGCAGTTTCCTGAACTGGATGCCTTGCAACGCCGCTTTGCCGCATGGCGCTTTCATCACGGATTTCGCACCGATGAAGGCTCGCCGATGCGGTCGCCTCAGGTGGCGGTCTGCGCGCCGATGCTGGACGGGGATGGGCGTAACCTCGCCGCCACGCTTGCAACGGCGGTGCATCTGGGTGACGATGCGGCGCATAAAACCATCGAGACGGCGATCCATGCGGCCTTCCCCGGCTCGCGGTTAAGTTTTACCGAGGCCGCAGGGCGACACGCGGTTGCGCTGCATATGCCGGGCTTTGCACGGCCCTTCTCGGCGCATGAGATGTCGGATGGCACGCTGCGATATTTGTGCTTGATTGCGGCGCTTTGTTCCTACCGTCATCCGCCGTTCATTGCGTTGAACGAGCCGGAGGCGAGTTTGCATGATGATCTAATCGAGCCATTAGCGGCCATGATCTTGCTGGCGAGCAGGCGGACACAACTCGTCGTCGTCACCCATTCCGCCGTTCTGGCTGACCTGCTGGAAACAAAGGGCCGGGCGACGCGGATTGCGCTGGAAAAAGCGGGCGGCGCGACGGTCGTTAGGCAATCAGGTGAGCAACGCGCGCGGGCATGATTTTTAGAGCACCCTGAAAATCATGCACCCCCGGATAACGATCCTACTACATGCACACATCTGGTTTTGTATTGAAACCGGGGTTTCATTCTGATTCTCCTTGTGCCTGTCTTTATATGGATGGA
>CALFVD010000144.1 GCA_937928005.1 uncultured Neomegalonema sp.
AGCCGGGCACAACGCAAAGGCTAAACCCTCCAAAAAGATCAAAGTGAGAAGGCCCCCGGCATGCCGGGGGCCTTCTCACAACAGCGCCAGTGGCCCAGTTTTACGCCGCGACATGGCCCCTTTTTGCTCCGGGATTGACAAATCGGTAGCTTTTGCCGTAAAATACCTGAATTGCGTACATTGCTATAAATCATTTCGTTAGCTTAACTGGCCATGTTCACCCACAGCTACCGTGCTCCTCTGGGGGGAGGGCGCTAGTCTGCTTGGGGGATTACGTACCATGACCGAAGACCGAGAATTGCCCCGTCAGAGGGTATGCGGGATGAGTCTCGTTGACGCTACGCGCCTAGATGTCGTGAAAGTGCTGCTTGATGGCGTGCGCCGCCGTGTTGCATTTATCAATGCCGATTGTGTCAATATCGCCGCCCGTGATGCGCATTATGCTAAGACGCTGGAAGGGATGGATTTGTTGTTGCCGGACGGGTCTGGCCTTGCGATTGCGGCCAAGATGGTCGGGAAACGGTTTACCGAAAACCTCAACGGCACCGATCTATTCCCTGTTTTATGCGCCGAAGCGAATCGTCGTGGTAAGTCGATCTATTTCCTTGGCGGCAAGCCGGGTATTGCCGAGCGGGCGGCGGAGGCGGCGATCCGTGCTAATCCGGGCCTGCGTGTGGCTGGTTTAGCGGATGGTTATTTCGACGATGAAGAGACTGCGGTTGCGGCGATCAATGAATCAGGGGCAGATATCCTACTCGTTGCGATGGGTGCGCCGTTGCAGGAAGCTTTTATTGCCCGCCATTCGACTGCCTTATCGGCAAGGCTCTGCATGGGCGTTGGGGGGTTGTTTGATTTTGTGGCGGGCGAGAAGCCTCGTGCTCCCGCCGCGCTGCGTCGCATCGGTATAGAATGGGCGTGGCGCCTGGCCATCGAACCGACGCGGCTGGCTCGCCGCTATCTGATCGGCAATCCGCTCTTCCTGATGCGGGCTGCACGGTTCGCGGTACTGGGCGAGCGCAGCACTTATGCGATGCGCAAGCGGGCGATGGATATCGTATTGGCGAGCGCCATGACGCTCGTGTTGTTCCCGATGCTCGCCTTGATTGCGCTTGCGGTCGTTGTCGAAAGCCGAGGCGGGGCGTTCTTTACGCAGACCCGCGTGGGGCGAGACGGTAAACCGTTCAAGATGGTGAAGTTCCGCACCATGCACCCCGATGCCGAGGAGCGTCTCGCGGCCCTGCGTCAGCAGAGCGACCGGGATGCGGTATGCTTCAAGATGGCCGATGATCCGCGCGTGACGCGGGTGGGGCGCATCCTGCGCAAGACGTCGCTGGATGAGTTTCCGCAGCTTTGGAACGTGCTACGCGGCGAAATGTCCTGCGTTGGCCCACGCCCCGCACTGCCCGCCGAGGTGGCTCTCTATGCGCCGGAAGAGCGCGAGCGGCTCTCTGGCCCGCCGGGGATTACGTGCCTATGGCAGATTTCCGGGCGCGCGGACCTGAAATTCGACAAGCAGGTCGATCTCGACGTCGCCTATCTGCGTTCATCCTCGCTGCTGCTCGATATCGCGATCATCTTGCTGACTCCGCTGGCGATGGCGACCCGGCGGGGGGCTTACTGACTAGCGCGGTATTGTTCAAACCAGTCTAGCCCCGCCAATGTGCCGTTTGCGGGGCGGTATTCGCAGCCGACCCAGCCGGTATAGCCCGTCTCATCAAGCGTTTGCATTGTGTGAGCGAAGTTGACCTCGCCCGTATGCGGTTCGTTGCGGGTAGGGACGCTGGCGACTTGGACGTGGGCGGTGATGGGGGCGAGCGCGCGGATACGCTCGGTCAGGTCGCCCTGCATGATCTGGCAGTGATAGAGGTCGAGTTGCAGCGATAGGTTCGGTGCGCCGATCTCCGCGATGATCCCGCGCGCGTCTTCCTGATTGTCGAGGTGGTAGCCGGGCATGTCGCGGTGGTTGATTGGCTCGATCACGAAACCTTGGCCCGGCGCGCGAGCGCAGGCATCGCTCAGGTTTTCGAGAAAGGTCGCCCGCGCCGCCGGTCCCTTGGCAATACCGGACATGATGTGGATGTTCACGGGGGCAATCTTGGCGGCATAATCGAGAGCCTGATCGATATCGCGAGAAAACCGGTCTTGCGCCCCCGGTACGGCGGCAAATCCCCGCTCACCGGCGGCAAAATCGCCCGCATTGGTGTTGTATAGCGCCTGCGTCAGCCCGTTATCCTTCAGCGCGACGGCGATCTCCCCGGCATCCTCCTCATAGGGGAACAGGTACTCAACACCCTTGAAACCTGCCTTTGTGGCGGCCTCGAACCGCTGCATAAAGGGCATTTCGTTGAACATCATCGACAGATTGGCGGCAAAACGGGGCATGGGCGTTTCCTGTTGCGGCGGATCAGGACATCTTTCTTGCGCGAAGGGCTGATGGGATCAACCTACCAATGTCGCCAATTCCAGCGTTGCGACCGTCGTGATGCCGCCGATGAGGTAGAGGAATGGCGAATCCCATGTATGGGGCGAAAACGCTTCGGCGAATGTCATGGCGATAGGGATTACCGCGAGTGCGATCCAGAATTCTGCTCCGGCCAATTCCCCGCGCAGCAAAATGCAGGCAAGGATACCGCTCAGGAACACGCAGGCACTACCCTCGATACTACGGGTATACCGGCGGTCTGTAAAAAGGGCGCGGGTCGCATAGGTGTGCTTTCCAAAGCGCACGCCGACCGGCTCCGCAAGGCCATCGCCGATCCCCGCGACGATCACTGTGATGTAGATCAGGGCGGTACGGTCATAGCTGTCCAACCAAGCCAACACACCGACGAGAACGACATAGGTGGCCAAAAGCTGTGTCGACAGCCACAGCAATGTGTAGGGCCGGTCTTCGGGGCGGTCGATGGCGGCGAAGGTGATGCGGGTGAAGTCAAACCGCTCGCGGATCGGCTTTGCCATCAGCCCGATTGCCAGCAGGAAGGTCGAACCGCTGAGCAGCGTTGTGCCGAGGCCGCCCTCGAACGGGAAATAGGGGGCGAGGAAGATGGGTAGGAAGAACAGGATGAAATGCAATATTTTGCGTGTGTAATTCACCTTCACGCCATGGTTCAAAACCAGCCGCCCCAGCACCCATGCCATACCAATCAGCGCCACTGTTCTGATCAGTTCAAGGAGCCAGAAGTTTAACATCGTGACCTATGATGGTCTGCGCGCGTGGACGCGCAATTGAGTGATCTGGTGTTTGTTGCGGCGCACGATATCGAAGCGGTGGTCGTGGAAGACAAAGCTTTGCCCCTCGAAGGGGATCGCCTGCGCCTCGTGGATCACCAAGCCCGCCACCGTCGTCGCCTCATCATCGGGCAGCTTCCAGTCGAAATAGCGGTTTATGTCACGGATTGTGACCGTGCCGTCGATTAGATACGAGCCATCTGCCTCGCGCGTGACGCCATCGGCATCCACGTCATGTTCGTCGCTGATATCGCCGACAATCTCCTCCAGAATGTCTTCCAACGTGATAAGCCCCTGCAATGCGCCGTATTCATCCACGACCAGCGCAAAGTGGCGCTTGCGCGATAGGAAAGCCTTGAGTTGATCTGACAGGGTGGTCGTATCGGGCACGAACCACGGCTTCATGGCAAGGCTACTCACGTCGAAATCGTCTAGATTGACTGGCCCATCCTTACGGATACGCGCATCGAAGGCGCGCAAAATATCTTTGGCATGGATGATTCCAACGATATTCTCAGGGTCATTTCGCCATAGCGGGATGCGCGTGTAGGGGCTTTCGACTACTGCTTCTACAAGGGCGGCAGGCGATTCCTCAACGTCGAGCGTAACGATGTTTCGGCGGTGCATCATCACTTCGGATACTTCGCGATGGGCCAGATCAAGCGCGCCGACGAGGCGATCCCGATCACTCTTGACCACGCCGCCCTCGGAATGGTGCAGGTCGATAGCACCCCGGATTTCGTCATGGGCATCGCGGGAGAGGACGCGGGTTCCTTTTTCCAACCGCACGCCAAAGATGCCGAGCGTGGCACGCACGACCCATTGCACCGCAATGACGACGGGATAGCTGACCTTGACCAATATCGACAAAGGGCGCGCGGCGACGAGGGAGGCGGATTCGGCATTTGTGAAGGCGTAGGTCTTGGGCAAAACCTCGGCGAAGATCATCACAAGGACCGTCATTACCAATGTCGCGATGGCTACCCCGGATTCACCGAACAGCATTATCGCGAGGCTCGTGGCCAGCGAAGCAGCGAGGATGTTGACGAGGTTGTTGCCAACCAAAATGGCCCCAATCAACGTTTCGCCATCGTCCGTCAGGTCGATGGCTCGTTGCGCGCTGGCATTGCCCTGATCCGCAAGGCGGCGTAGCTTTGCGCGGCTTACGGCGGTTAGCGCAGTTTCGGACCCGGAGAAACAAGCGGACATGAACAGCAGCAGTAGGATGATCCCGGCGATCCAGATGGGCGGCATCCCCTCGGCCTTGTCCTGAGCGGCGGCAACGGCCTCGGTGGCCATGACGGTCGCGATCGTGTGAACCATTGCGTTTATGTCCTTCTGCGCTCTTTATGACATAAGGGGTCAGAGAATGATTTGCCACTGCCACGGAAGGGAAGGCGAGATGAGCGACGTACTGGCGCGGCACCGGTATCTTGGCGTTATGGATGGGTCAGTCCTGCTGTTTGGAGGGCCGTATTCAAATTTCCAGGCGACTGGAGCATTGTTCGAGGCTTCCTCTATCCTCGGTATCCCTGCCTCGCGGATGATCTGTACCGGCGATGTCTGCGCCTATTGCGCTGATCCGTTGGAAACTGTGCGGATAGTCAAGGCATCAGGCTGTGCCGTGGTGGCCGGAAATTGTGAGCTGTCGCTGGGGGCGCGGACTGACGATTGCGGCTGCGGATTCGAGGAAGGTGCCGCCTGTGACCGCTTTGCGGTGGAATGGTTTCGCCATGCAGATGATGCGCTGGATGATTTGTTTCGGGCGTGGATGCTGGATTGTCCCAGCATCGCCACGTTCCACGCTTTCGGGCGTCGTTATGCGGTGGTTCACGGGGCGGCATCCATGGTGAACCGCTTTCTGTGGCCAGTTGCTACCGACGACGAACTCGCAGGAGAGATTGCGTTGATCGAGGGGGTGCTTGGTCCCGTCGATGGGGTTATTGGCGGACATACGGGCATTGCATTCGAGCGGCGGGTTGCGGTGGGCGGACGTAGCGTTCACTGGATCAATGCCGGGGCTATTGGCTTGCCCGCCCATGATGGCGACCCACGCACGTCCTATGCAGTATTGGAAGAAGGTGGTGTCCGCTTTGCGCGCCTCGACTATGACCATCACGCGGCGGCAGAAGCCATGCGTACTGCGGGCCTGAGCGCAGGGTACGACCGCTCACTCGAAATAGGATGGTGGCCTAGCGAAGACAGTTTCCCCGTCGATATGCGTATGGGAAAAACCGCCTGATTGACTTGGTCTTGCCCGATTATAGAGCGGCGAATCCACAGCAAGCTCGCTATTTCCGTCTTCGATACCGTCGAGTACATTCCAGTCGCATGCTGCTAAGCATGGAGTTTCTTCGCAAACGACAAAGAAGCTGTATAATCAATAAAGATACAGAAATGGGCTGCAAGGATTCACAATTGAGGCGAATAGTGTAATGCGTTCAACCCCGCCGTCCGTACCAAAATTCATCAACCACCAACGCCAAATCGTGTGCGGACTTCTTCAACCCAGAGAAGCTTGACCAGATGTTCCGTCACGGCCTGAGTTGTCGGGTCGGCGCCATTGGCGGCAAGAGCTGATTTTGCATCAAGGACTGCACCGATGGTATCTGCATCGGGGATTTTTTCCGCTGCATACATCGCCATGAACATGCCGTTCTGGTTCGCACGCAGAAAATCGGGGGTTCCTTGTTGGGCGCAGACCATCGCGTTTTCGCTGATTGGTTTGCCTTTTTGACCCGATAGCAGGCCGAAGGCTTCGACAAGAACCCGGCCCTTGTCAGCAATACTGAAATTGTCACCATCGAAAACCGACATCCACGCATTGATCTGACCCATCAGATAACCCAGAACATAGGAATCGTTCCAAAACCCCGTGGGCAGGCCGTGTGCCGTGTGAACATGGCCGATCATCGGCTGTACGGCTTCGCCGATACGGGCCGCCATTTCCTTGTTCTGCTTTGATCCGAACATCAGGCTGCCTCCCCGGCGGTAGTGCTTCGTCGCGTTGTGGTTAGATCATGGATAATGCTGGCGAGCGTTGGGCCGCCCGTTCTTATCCAAGCCTGTTCTTCCTGTCGGCACGCTTTGAGATTGCGGATCGAGGCTTGTATGAACACCATTTCTGCGAAATACGGGCTTGCTTCTTTTTGCAACCGTGTTTCGATCTTTTCCCAGTCATCGACATAGCGCAGATGGTCGGCGCGCGAGACAGCGAGCACGCAACGCTCGCGCATCAGTTCGGGCATGGATTCGATCAGCGATTTTTCGGATAACCGCCATGCCTGCGATGAAATTGTGACCCAGATGACGAGGTCGGCTTCGGCCATCATCTTCGCATCGGCGGGTAGGATACCTTTGCCCGGATGATGCGGCACTTCGACGAATTCGATGCGCGTCATACCCGGCATGGAGGTGCGTATGTCGCAAATGGCGAGATTATCCGTCTCGTTCAATTGCTCCATAGTTTCGACCTGAAAGCCGTTTCCAACCTTGTCCTCGGCAAAGATCATCGTGTGCAGGCTATGATTGACCTTCACCACCGGGCGACCGGGCAGGCCTGGATTACAGGGCACAGCAATTTTACCGAGCAGGGCATTGATAACGCTCGACTTACCGGATTCAAACTCGCCAGCTACCACGACGCGCCGGATCCCCGGCTCACGCTCGCGCGGGCCGTCTAGCTCATTCACGATGTCCTGTAATGAAAGCATGTCAGTCATGGGTCCACTCTTTCGTTCAGGCGGCTTTTACGTCGGGGTCGGCAAGTGCGCTTTCTTTCGTGGCAATCACGCGCAAGCGGTTATCAATGATCTCGATATCGTTGCGTAGGCGGTTGACCACCTTTTCGCGCGCTTCGGGCGGCGCATCGGGTGAGAGCAGTTTGTAGTCTTCGCGTAGACGCCGGATGCGGTCGTTGAGCGACTGTTCGACGATCTGACCAATCGTGTCGAGGCGGCCTTTGCCCGCGAAGACGCGCTCGGACATTGTCGCCATGAAGGCTTCGACCATCTTGCTTGTGGCGGGGAAGACTTCTGCCGATGTCACCCGGCGCAGGCCGTCCATGGTTTTTTCGAGATCGACATCCTTCTGCTTCCAGAATGCCCAACTGCGCTTTGCGATCAAATCGATGCGCAGTTTCTTGTTTGATGTTGCAAAGGTCACGGCGACGCTGTTTCCGGGCAGATTGTCCATTGAGACTTGTGCATCGACGCCGCGTGTAGAGCGGTTTGCTACATTTGTGGCGTTCTTCAGCGATGCTTCGAGGGTTGCATCGAGTTGCTTGCGTGCGATCTCGTAGCGATAGTGGAAGGCGCTTTCGAGGGCGATGCGTAGGGGCAGGAGGTCGATCTGCGCATCCTCGCTACTGGCGGACCCGTCCCAAAGATGGGTGACGGTTTTCTTCTGTGCCTGAATGAAGTTGGCGATATGCTGATCCATTTCGCGTTGCAGGGCAACCCATTGATCGTTCATCGCTTTGTCAAGATTGCCATTCGTGGCGTCGATGATTTCGCTGATTGAGGTATGGGTCGCGGCGAGCATCGTCATTTCATCTTCGATCGTCTCGCGGCATTCGGCAATGCGGCCCGAGGCATAAACGTCGATGCGGTCCTGAATGTCATTGCGCTGGCTTTGCGACAGGGCTTTCATCGCGTTGATCTGGACATTCGTTTCGACGGTGATGGAATCGAGGAAACTGCCCCCCGATCCTTTTTCGATGGCATCAGACAGCGCACGTTTAATGGCTGGTAGGCCGGATGCGGCATATAGGCGTGAACGTGGGCTTTCAAAGGCTTCTAGGCCATGGGAAGCGTTGAACTCGTCGACACGGTCTTCCTTGATGATCTCGCGGATTTCGTCTTCGGTATATAATTCATCCATTGCCGCCTGCGCCCAAAGCGCACTACCGCAGATGATTGTGAAGCTGCCGTCAGGGACGGCATCATTCACACGTTTGGTCACATCCGTCATAATCCGATCAAGACGTGCGGAGCGGTCTTCCAACTCGTCGATGCGGTTGATGTAGATGATGATATCCTTACCGCCTTGCATCCCCAGCATACGGATCAGAGCGACATCCACTTCCGTCAACGCTTGGTGCGCCGAAAGCATAACAAGGAAGATATCGGAGCGGTCGAGCGCCTGACAGGTGAACTCATCGCGCACGAGGAATGGGTCGTTGACGCCGGGTGTGTCGGTCAGGATCGTCGGCACACGGAATTCGTCGATATCGAGATAGATATTCGCCGCCTTCGTGATTGAGGAATAACGGCCCAATGCAGAATCTTCGAGGCGCGGGTCGGTGCCCGGCCCGGCGCAGACATAGCTTTCGAGCAGACCTTCGGACAGCAGATCGTACTGATGATGCTTGCCGAGCAGTTTGACATAGGATGGTCCAAGCCGCTTTTCGGCATAGACGCGCATTTCCTCGGTCTGTTCGCGTAGTAGTTCAGGGTCAAAGCCGGGCAGATATGTTTTCGCCGCTTTGCGCACGCGGCGATCACCATTGATGATCCGGTCCCAGGATGCTTCGTCGAAAAAGTCGAAACGTGCGCCCATCTTCGGATCACCGGGCAGATTAATGCGCATGTTGGTGACAACCGTGGTCCACGGGTTCACGTCCGATGGCAAGAAATCCGTCTCTCCGATCAGGGCGTTGAGTGTCGATGATTTGCCCGCTTTCACCTGTCCTATGGCGGCGATGCGCGCAACCCAACTGTCGAGCCGCTCGGCCTGTGCATCGAATGCACTGACAAATTCGCCAGTCGATACGTCACGCAGGCTCGATAGCAATGCACGCATCTCTGCTATGCGCTTGCTTTGTTCAATGCCAATTGCCATTAGATCAATCCCCCTCAGAAATGACCGCGAAGGGCACCCAAGGCCGCTTCCAGTTTCGCGAAATCATCGGGTTTATCTGTCACGATCACGCAACGATCATCGTCCAGTGCCGCAAAGGCGATGGCGATGGGCTGCTCGCCCGTGGTGGTGATAAAACGCAGTTGAAGGCCGTCGCCTTTGCAGGCATTTGACCATTCGGCTAGCCTAGATTGCAACCATCGGGCATGGACGGGCGGTTCCGTGGGTAGATCAACCGCCGTCTCTTTGCCCGCCCGCGCGCGGGCATGGCCGTCCCATGCATCATAGAAATCGGGCAATATTTCCTTCGCACCAAGGCTGCGCACCTGTGCGAGATGATCAGGTAGGTGAGAGGCGGCATAACCCGCTAATGCGGTCGATTTCACATCTTCGGAGATAAGACTGGTTTCAGTCGTTGCCGCGCCCCGTGCGCAGATTGCGACGATGGACCCCGCAAAATCTTTAGCGAAGGCGTCGAAATCTGCGCTGCAATCGGTTGCATCAGGGTCCGCATCGCCGGTCCACAAGTCACGGGGTTGAACATCCTCGACACGGATGACCTTACGGTTACGGGCAATGACTGACAGGCGTGATCCATCTGCTGCACATAAGGTCACACGGCGAGGAAGGATCGTTTGTGTGAGTGTCGCCGTATAGGCGCTAGAGGCCACATCACCGTCGCCACTGATCGTACCGCTTGGTACATTCTCGGCCCGGTTGACGATTGCCTGAAAAGTGTCTGCGATGGGGGATGAATCCGACATCTTATTCGTCCTCCGCTGGTGTCATCAGCTCGAATACCGCTGCTGCGGCTTCGTTCAATGCGGCCCGATCTGGGGCATCGTCACAGCGACAGATGAGGATATCTTCACCCGATGGCATGGCGCGTAGAGCGATAACCCATCCATCTGCATCGATACGAGTGGACGAAACGGTCTTACACTCGGCGACCTCAACCGCTGCATCAATGTAAGGGTAGGCAAGGTCGGCTTTCATATCATCTGCAAAACGCTCTAACGCATTCTGCGGCATGGCAGAATCGGAGCTGGTACAGAGGATCAGCCCAGTGCTGGAATCGGTCAGCAGCGCGACATTACAAGTGTCGACGGACGCTACCAGCCGGTCGACGGCCTCCTGCGTCTTCAGCCTCATTGCTGCACTCATGGTCTACCCTGCCTTCTGAATAGCTGCGTTGCCCTGCAACGTGGCGATTTCGCGATCTAGCGTTCCAAGGAACTCGCCAAATGCGCGATCGAGGGCGTCGGGGTCATCGTCGGGTAGGTTTTCGGTGAGTTGATACCAAAGTGCCGTCGCATAGCCATGTTCGAGGCTCTGTCGTGCAGGCTCCGGGTCGTTGAACGGGCCAGAAAAGGCAGCGTCCAGCTCGTCTTCAGGATAGGTTTGTGGTGTGGTAGCCGGTGCAGCCTCCATGGCATCACGGTGCATCGTGCGTAGGATCTGTGCGGTATCCACGAGGCCAGGTGTCTCTGCCGCATTAACCCGGCGGCACATGCCGACCATGTCGCGGAATGCCGGTTGCACGCTTTCGAGATTGAGCAATGACGCCATATGTACGGTGCCGAACATGTCACCTGCTTCGCGCTTGACTCGCTTCAGCACCTTTTCACGATCCGTTTCGGAGGTGAGTTTGTCGGCGCGGGTAAGGAGCAAGATGCTGTTTTCGCGTAGGCTCTCAGGAACTTCTGACCAAGCGGCAACCTCACTTTGACGCCATGCCTGCGTCGAGGAGGAACACCAGATTGCCACATCGGCGATTTCCGCAATCCGTTCCCATGCGATGGGAGGAATGTTGGGGTCTGAATTGCCGGGCGTGTCGATCAGGTCGCAGAGTTCCAGCACTGGCGTTTGCATGAACATGCGGATGTAAGCGGTATCGGATACCGAGATCGACGATCTGTCGTTGAAATCTATAGGTGTCTCCGACCCATCAAGATCGACGCGATAGGGCGCTTGCCTGCCATGGCTCATCCAGATTGCGGGCATCTGGGTTGCAGTGACCTGCGTGCGCAGTGTTTGGCCACCAGTGATCAGGTTGATCAACGTGGATTTGCCTGCGCTGAACTCGCCCAATATCGCAACGCGCGCGCGCCTTGCTGGGGCCGCTTGCGGACCAGTTTTCGCCTCGGTGGCGTCTGAGATACTCATGTCTAAACCCTTATGCCGCCACGGAATCGATGATCGTGCGAGTTGCCTCGATGGCCGCGAGCTTTTCGGATTCGCGGTTTTCGTCTGTCTCACCCTCGCTTGGCCCTTCGGCCAAAGACATCAGGACGGTGCGTTGTGAGTCGATGAATGTCGTCAGAATTTCTGTATTCTCTTTGCAGAGCGCGGGTGCCATATCGCCGGATAATTCTTCGAGGATCGAATCGGTTTCCTTGACGATTAGCGATGAATAACGCTGCGCCGCTGGTTCCTTCTTACGAAGGCCTTGCCACCATTTTTTCCACCATGTCACGTTGAGGTCGAGCGCAATGGTTTTACCGACACTGGTTGGGGGTGGCGGATGAGCTGGCGTCGGCGGTTTGAGTGCAACGCGACCCGGCTCAATGTCGAACACGTCGATATAAAGGCGTTCGAGTTGAAGCGTGGCATCGCCAAAAACGTCGTTGGTCGTGCTTTCGGTATCCGTGCAAAATGTCTGATATGCCGTGCGCAGCATCATCCGTAGGCCCGCCGGATTATACTGCCATGCTTTGCCAGTGCCATAGGCATCGAGATGCGATTGCAACGCTTCAACCGCGCGGTCACAGAACATCGTCTGGGCGCGGACCAAGCGTTCGGAGAGAGAATCCACAGCGAAGCGGTTGGCATCGGTCAGCGTCCGGAGCGTGCTTTGCTCAATCCCGTCGATCAGGGCGGCGAGCTTCTCGGTGTCGATATCGCCGCGTGCGATCTCTGAGCGGTCGATCCCCAAGCCGCCATCCGATACCTCAATGGAGGTGACGAGATTGCTGAGTTCATCGCGAATTTCGCGCAGCATTGCTTGGCCGGGGCCAGTGGCGATCCGGTCGGCAATCACTGCGTGAAGATTTGGTACGCCAGAAAGTCGCCATGCACGATCTTGCGGAGATTCGCGCATAATTTCAGCCTGATTGACCGTCGCCCAGTTTTCCATCGCAATCCGCGAAGGGGCTGGCGTGTTGTCCAAAGTGTTAGATAGGGCATTCAAAGCCCATAACGCACTGCCGAACAGGATGGGCACATCGACGGCGACATCGTGCTTTCTGAGTGTGCTGCGGAAATTCGCCTCGATTTCGGGAATCTGGGTCGCCGGTTCATCAAGTTCATCAATCCGGTTGACGAAGATAACCAGCTCACGCGCATTGACCGTCGCGACGAGGCGCAGCAGCGCCATATCCATCGTCGAAAGCGCCTGATGAGCCGATAAGACCACGACACAGAGGCGCGAGTCTCGGATCGAGTTAAGCGTGATCTGCTCGCGCATCATGAAGGTATCGTTCACCCCCGGCGTATCGCGCAGGCATAGGCCCGTTGGATAACCGGGCAGATCAAGATAAAGGTTCGCCAGTTTCGTGATATCGGCAAAGCGGCCACGGTTGCCCGCACCTTCTTCATCCTCGTCCATACCGCCGTAACAGACATAGCGGTCGATCAGATCCTTATTGACCATATCGTAAGTGTGGCTGGTGCCCAACAGCATCTCGAATCGCTTGCCAAGACGCGCCCGGCTTTTTTCGCGCATGGCGAGAACTTGATCGCGAACAGCGTCCTTCTCCGAATCAAAACCGGCGCGCTGGGCGAGTTCACCCAAACGTCCGCCGGTGCTGACGAGGCGGTCCCATTCTTCTTCATCGAAGAACCGGAATAGGGCTTGCGTACCTTCGGGGCGACTGCGCGAATTGAGGTGCAAGCTGGTGACAACAGATGTCCATGGATTCACATCCGAGGGCAGCAAATCACTCTGGCCAATCATCGAGTTAACGAGCGCCGTTTTGCCAGCTTTGATCTGACCGATCATCGTGACGGTCGGTTCAAAGGAATCGATCTTGCCGATAATTCGCGATGCTTCCGATGCCGCATCATCGCCTGCAACACCGGCGATGCGAACAAGCGCATCGCGCATTTCGTCCAAGGATTCCCACAACACATTGAGGCCATCAAGGCCGGTTGGAGCAATTTGGGGTGTCGATACCGAAGAAATCATTACGAGGCCTTCCTCAGTTCGTTTTCGTCAGAATGGGCATTTGTGCCGTCCATCGCGAGTTCGGGGTCCAGCCGGTCGAGAACATCGACGGCAATTTGGCGGAGAAGATCGGCGGCTTCTTGCACGGCAAGCGCGCCCCCTTCGTAGCTGAGCAGGCCAATCAGATCGTCGGCCTCGCTGATTTCAGCCATGAGAGCTTCATGGTCACGGTGCAGGGTCAGACCACCCTTTAAGGTTTTTGAGAGGCCGGAAAGCAGCGTAGCCATCGCCTCGAACACGGCGGCGGAATCAGAATTGGTCATCGATTCCGTGGCCGCAATACAGGCGCGGGCGTCTCTGGCGAGCGTGGTGCGCAGGCTCGCGGCAGGGTCGCTACTCGCATCCGCTTCTTGCGTGCTCGGCGCGGGCGTGGGCGCTGGTATAGGAATCGGCGTGGCATGTATCGAGCCGAGCGGAATCGCGCTCAACTCATCGCGAAGTGTGCGGGCATTATCGAGGAGTGCGGTTTCCGCGCCCTCCATCACCTTTAAAAGGGTGTCGAGAAGATCTGATATGTCATCCGCCGCCTCGGAGGTGACGATATGGGCGAAATCATCGGCAACGATCTCGCGCTTTTCATCGCAGGTTGTACGGGCCGAATCGTCATCAGCGAGATTCTGTGCGTGGGTCAGGGTGAGGATGCTGCGCGCCTTTAGGTCATCGGGAACCGTGAACCAGAGACGCCGCTCGTTTGGATGCCATACGGTCGAGGCATTGGAACACCAGACCACAATCTCGCTGTCACCAATTAAATCAAGCAGATAGGCGGCACGGTCTTCCTGCGCTTCATAGGTTGGTAGAATCGACAGGTGCAGTTGGGAAAGGGGTAGGGTGGGTAGCTCAACCTCAATTGGGTTGGTTGCGCCGACCGATACTAGCTTGTCGATGACGCAGCCGCGAAATGTTCGGCTACGATCACCCACAATCGTGCTGGTCCGTGGTTCAGATCCCATCCGCACGCGCAGAAGGGGGCATTTCGCTATGGTCCCTTTCGTCTCGATGAGTGGTGCGCCGACTAATGTACTTGCGAGTGCATGGTGCTGCGAATCGGCTAATCCGGCTAGGACGACATGAACAGGGGTTTCAAGGGAACGTATGGTCTCGTCGATTCGCGTAAGCAGTTCGGAATCAAGTCCTTGCAGATCATCGCCCATGATCGAGCAAAAGCCCCGTATGCGCTTTAATAGCTTTCCGCGTTCGGATTTGGTGGTGGTCATTGGCGGTATGATGCCTCGCGCGTCGATCATGCAACGGTTACTCGTGTTCCCAACGGGGTCGAATAGATTGCTGTAATGTGTCTGGTCTCGGAAAGCCGAACTGCCCGCCGACTTCTGCACTCAATTGGTTAAAATTCGTATCCCCCCAGCACTTTCAGGGCATATTTTGGATTTAAACAATCCAGCAAAATTTCCTGTATTTTTAGTTAATTTCGTATTTATCCTGGGTGAGTATTGCCTGCGAAAGATACAGTGTATGGTGTGAGGAAGAAGTAAATTTTAAAATGGTTATCATTTTTTAATAATGATTAGCTGTTGTTAATTATTTTATTTAGACATCGCTAGATTAATTGCTGAATCGTGTCGCTTGCTTCATTCGTTTTTTACCCAAATCGATAATAGTTGGCCGTAATCACAAGAGGGATTTTCGGCCATGCCTACAGAATTCAACGTACCCGTCCTCTGGATGTCGATCGCCGCGTTGCTGGTCTTCCTGATGCAGGTTGGATTCCTGCTGATCGAAGCGGGCACCGTCCGGGCGAAGAATTCCACGAACGTCGCGCAGAAGAACGTGTCAGATATGATTATCTGCTTGTTCTGCTACACGTTTGTGGGTTTTGGCATCATGTTCGGGGTGTCGGCGGGTGGCTATATCGGCATGGGCGGAACCCAGCCCGTCCTTCAAGAACAGGGATTATGGCCTGTCGCTCTTGTCTTCAACCTTGCCTTCTGCGCCGTCACGGCAACCATCGTGTCGGGCGCTGTGGCCGAGCGGATGCGAATCGGGGCGTATTTCGTCAGTACGGTCGCCATTGCAACCCTCGTTTTTCCGGTCTTTGGGCACTGGACCTGGGGCAACACAATCATCGAGTCGAACAGCGCGTTCCTCGCTGATCTAGGCTTTGTTGACCACGCAGGCGGTATCGCCATTCACGCCCTAGGCGCGGCTTATGCTCTGGCGGCCTGTATGGTTCTTGGCGCACGTCAGGGCCGATTCGATGAGCGTGGCAACGTGCTACCAATTACCGGGTCGAGCTATGTTCTCGCGCTGTCAGGCGGCCTGATTCTCTTCGTGACATGGATTCCCTTCAACACCGGCTCCCTCGTACCGGGTTCGCAGTTGTTCAGCGATGCGGTCCTCAACACCATTATCGCTGGTGCGGCTGGCGGTTTGGGCGGTAAGCTGATCGGCTACATTCTCAATGATAACACCTATGACCCGATGGCCTCGACCAACGGTATCCTTGCCGGTCTGGTGGCGATTACCGCTGGTGTCACGTATGTTGATGTTTATGGTGCGGCATTGATCGGCCTTGTCGGTGGTTTTGCAGGCATCTTCGGCAACCACGTCATCCTGCACCGCTTCAAGATTGACGATCCAGTCGGTGTCGTCGGCGTTCACGGGGTCGCGGGTATTCTCGGTGGCCTTCTGTTTCCGCTCGTCTCGATCGTTGCGTTGCCTGCGGGTAGCCTTGGCGCACAGATGATTGCACAGGCTGTCGGTTCGGTTGTTGCCGTCGTCTGGGCGTTCTCAATCGGGTTTATCGTTATCGCTGCCCTCAAGAAAATCGGTATTCTGCGGGTTTCTGAAGCACAGGAATATCTGGGCCTGAACTTCGGCGAGCACCTGCCGGGCGTAACCGCAGACCACCTGAAAGCCGCCTTCGACGTTTCAAAACCTGCGACCGGTTTCGCTCCAGCAATGAACCCGAAAGCATCCGCTGCTGCTCCGGCTGTGCCGATGCCATCTGAGTTGATGCCATCTTCGGAGGTCGGCTTCGCCTTGACGCGAATGACCGATGCCCACGCGGCCAAAGCCGAACAGCTCGCCGCAACGCTCTCGACCTTCGAGACGGCAATGGAGAGTATGAGCGATGGTATGCTCATCTTCAATGCGGATGGCGAGGCGGTACAAGTCAACGCTGCATTCAAGGCCGCGATGGCCAGTATGGGCGTTCGCTGTACCCTTGGTATGACCCGCGAAGCCTTTCTCGAAGGCGTCTATAATTCCGGTATCTATGAAACCGGTTTCCTCGACGTGCAAGAATGGATCAGCGAAACCCAGTCCAATGCCCTCAAGGGTGAGACAGCGGAAGAAACGCTCACAACCGAAGCGGGCCGTCACTACATCCAGCGTGCCGTGCCTACCGCCGATGGCGGTCAGGTTATCAGCTTGACGGATGTGACGGATATCGAGGCGGGTCGTATCGCCGCCGAATCTGCACAGAAGGCTAAAGCCGAGTTCCTCGCGAATATGAGCCACGAGATTCGCACCCCGATGAATGGCATTATCGGCATGACCGATTTGCTGAACCGCTCTACGCTGGAGCCGCGCCAGAAGCATTTCGTCAATACGATCAACAAGTGCGGCAACGCACTGATGAAGATCATCAATGACATCCTCGATTATTCCAAGATTGAGGCCGGACAGGCCAAGATAGATGCTTCGCCGTTCAGCCTGCGCGAAAGCATGGAAGACGTGACCACCTTGCTATCGAGTTCGGCGGCAGAGAAGGGCATTGACCTCTTAGTACGCTATCGTCCGAATCTGCCTACCAGCTTTGTTGGCGATATTGGGCGTATGCGTCAGGTGATGACAAACCTCGTCGGCAATGCGCTGAAATTTACCGAGACGGGCCATGTCCTGATCGATGTGGCGGGCGAAGTCGTGGGCGGAAACGCCAATCTGGTTATCCGCGTCGAAGATACTGGCATTGGCATCCCCGCTGATCAGATTGACAATGTGTTCGAGAAGTTCCGTCAGGTCGATGGATCAGCAAGCCGCAAATATGAAGGCACGGGCCTTGGCCTCAGCATTTCGGCCAACCTTATCGAGATGATGGGCGGCTCCATCGCGGTTGAGAGTGAAGTTGGCAAAGGCAGTGTGTTCACCGTCACGCTCGAAATGCCCATTGCCGATGAAGTTTCCCCTGCCAAGATTGCGCCGGTTGAGATTATTGGCTCGAAGATCCTCGTTATCGACGACAATGCGGTGAACCGCGATATCCTCGCCGAACAGATCGCCCATTGGAAATGCCAGTGTGCGGCGGTGGATGGCGCTGAAAAGGGCTTGTCTGTGCTGCGTAAAGCGAAGGCAAAGAATGTCAGTGTCGATTTGATTATCCTCGATTATCAAATGCCTGAGATGAACGGAGAGCAGTTCTTCAAGGCGCTGAAAGCCGATGCTGATCTCGCGTCGATCCCTGTGCTGATGCTGACCTCGGTTAATGATGATCAGATTGAGCGTCGTCTGATGCAGGACGGGATGAGTGCAATCCTTACGAAGCCTGCACCTGCTTCGCTTCTGCTTGATACTGTCGCGACATGCCTCAACGATTCGCAACTTGCTTCGTTCGGCCTCGAAGTGGAGACGGTGCAGAGCGACGAAGACGATGCCGTCGAAGGATTAACCGAGACCGCTATCGAAGCCAAAGTGGAAGCTGCACCTGCGCCTGTGATGGCGGCAACGAGCGAGCCGGAGCCTCGCCGTAAGGTGCGTCTGCCATCCTCTTCGGTTCTGCCACAGCGTAGGCCGTTCAAGGTCGAAAAAGCCGCTGAAACCGCCCTACCAATGTCCGAGGTGTCTGAGCTTGATCTGGACGAGATGGAGTTGACGGAGATCACGTCCGAAGCCGAGGCTAATTCGCCCGTTGAAGCCGATATGGAACGTGAAATCGCCCGGATGGAGGAGCAAAGCGCGCAAGCCCTGTCGGAAGAAGACGATATCGACGATACCCAAGCGATGGAGCCGCTCGATATTCTTGTCGCCGAGGATAATGAGACGAACCAGAACTATATCGAATACATTCTCGATGATTTCGACGCGACCTATACCATCGCATCCAACGGTCAGGAGGCCGTAGAGCAATGGAGTAGCCGCAATCCACGCATCGTGTTCATGGATGTGTCGATGCCGGGGATGAACGGTTACGAGGCGACCGCAAAGATCAGGGAACTGGAGGAGAAAACGGGCCATGCGCGCACGCCCATCATCGCCCTGACGGCCCATACACTGAGCGGTGATAAGGAGAAGTGTCTGGATGCAGGGATGGATGATTACATGTCCAAGCCTGTTTCGGTCGACAACATCCGCGATATGCTCGCCAAGTGGGAAATCACGGGCCAGATCAGCGAAGCGGGCTAAACCACGCAACCCTCCCATCATCTCCGGTAACGCAGACCGTAGTCGTCTTGAGACTCACATCCAGTCCAACGTAATATCCCATCGCTGCTCTCCTTTCGACCTAAACACCAGAGAGCTTCCAAACTCTCAAGGGGAGCAGCAACCCCATGATTCATGTATGGGGTGTATTATGCTACTGCATTGATAATAATAAATAATACCAACGGCCCTATTCGGTGACTGTTTTGGCCCATTCTCTCGCGACGATTGACTGGATGCGTGGTTTGTCTTTTGCGAAGAAGTTCCATGCATCGCAGCAGGCGTTGAGGATGTCTTCGTATGTATCGAAGACGGAG
>CALFVD010000145.1 GCA_937928005.1 uncultured Neomegalonema sp.
GCCACCGGTGTCCTGCCTCCCAAAAATCCACCCGAAATCATCCCACCAGACTGGGAACCGCCAAACCGCCAGAAACCGCTATAGATCAGCAGCCTCGCCAAAATCCCGTGGTGGGTTCGGTACCTTTGTTGGGTTGAACCCGTAGATCGCATCGTATCTGCCTCTCGTCTCGTCGGCTCTCCCTTGCTGGCCCCCCGCGCCCGCCATCCGCGCGAACAGGCCAAGCGGATGTTCCCGAGTCGGGATTTTCATTGACATATATGGGGTCGTTTCGAGAAACGGTTTGATGGGGTGTCCCTTGAACGGGAGACTGTCCTGCCTTGTGTTCTCGATGTGCAGGCCCAGTGCGAAGCCTCCCAAAGCTTGCATTCGCGCCCCGCAGCAATCGTTGAAGGTGTAAAAATCCTTTTAGTTTGACTTTCCCCTTGCATGACCTACTGGCGCTCTTATGGTCCGCCGGTGCATCCGTATGCTGATGCACCTATGGCGATTGTGGGGTGGGATGAGCGAAGCAGGGAACAATGCTGGCGAGAGAGAGCAGCCGGACCCGCGCGTGATGGCGCAGGTAGCCAAGTTGCGGGCGCGGGTGCATGAGACGTTCGGGAAGGTGGCGCTGGCGATGGTGGCCCTGCCGCGCTACCGGCATCTGAGCATCGCCGAACTGGCCCCGGTGCTGCTGGAGCCGCTGATCCGCGACCGGGTGGCGCTGGCCTCCAAGGGAGAGGCCGAAGATGCGGATGCGCTGGCGGGGGTGGTGATCTGGGCGAGCGTGTCGGAGGAGGTCGACGCGAAGATCCGCGAGCAGATCAAGGCTGGTGTCTTCCCCGTCCGCCTCGCCGCCGCCGACTGGACGAGTGGTGAGATCAACTGGCTCCTAGACGTCATTGCCCCAACCCCGGCACTGGCTACCTCGGTGCTGGCGAACATGAAGCAGGTGGTGAAAGACGGCGACCTCCGCATCCACCCGGTTATATCGAAAATTGTTGACTCTGGAATAATGGAAAAATTGGGAGCGAAACGCTCATCGAGAAATAAGTCGTCATGAAAAAATATTTACTACTAAATTTCGTTATTACGATTGGCTTTATAGCGATAACCAACGATATACATGGCGATGAAATTCAATCGGAGAAATTAGAGTACATTGAGTTGATCTATGTCGGCAACGGAGACAGCACACCATGTGAGGCTCAAACTGATTTTCATGTTCATGGCACTCAGATCTACCGAAATTCGGATAGAACGGACCCGATTTTCGACTATGTCGCAAATGGAGAAAGAAGAATTTCGTGCAAAGACTTCACGAAAAATAAAAATGGCGACTACGTTGTGAAAGTGGAAAAGATTCTAAACAAAAATGATGAATTTATAATTGAAACTTTTGAAGGAATAAGCTGCCCTGGAAATTGTTATACTTATCATATTTGGTATGCTGAAAATGCTACGGCAATCTGCGTATCAAATAACTGCAGTGATTATAATCAGATACCCTACGTTCTTACCCTAAAAGATGGCCTTCCGAGTGGCGCTGACATAAGTGAGTCACATAGCCGATATGCGCTTAATCTTAAAGGTCGGCGAACATTTCCTTTTCATCTTTCGAAACCTTGGGCGCCGCTAAATACAGATTTATTAGA
This sequence comes from uncultured Neomegalonema sp., assembly GCA_937928005.1. GTDB lineage: Bacteria > Pseudomonadota > Alphaproteobacteria > Rhodobacterales > Rhodobacteraceae > JAHDDY01. The sequence continues at coordinate 1,638 of CALFVD010000145.1, forward strand.
AATTGAAAACTTTTGCGGTATTGTGCCAGATCGATTTTGGCATGAAGTAGATGGAAGTCAAATTATAATCTTTCGAAATTCTTGCTTCACAGAATTTCCTTCCGCTATTTTCCATTTAAAAAAGGGTATAAAAAATATTAGTATATCCGGTAACTTCGAAAATATTGATTCAAGATTATTATCTGAATGTTTGACTTCAGGGAATGTTTCTTTGTATTCCTATCGACATAATTTTTCTTTTGAAAGATCTTTCTATCCATGTAAGGAAGTGAAGAAATGACGCAATATTTTGTGATACATTCGACCTCGACGAGATACGAAAGTTCAAATCAGGTTGATAATATTGTACTGCATGGATCATCCTTGCGGCCAGATTCAGATCTTACAGGAACTAAAAAAACTCACAAGGCTCATGCATATATATTCGGCAGAAGAGAAAATCTTCCGAGCGGCGAAATAAATCCTGATAGATTCGAGTCTTTTAATTTAAGTAGTGAGCCGGATATTAGGAAGGAGAGTGAGGGTTTTGTCTACCAAGTTTGGGGTTATGATAGACTAGATGTTTCTGCAACTAAGATGGAAGATATTTCATCTTTAGAACGAACAGCTGAGCGAAATTTCCAATTATCTCAGACAACAATCTCAAAACCATTTGTAGAAGATCGTCCGTTGGCATCTGATGTTGTGGTTGATCAAGGCACAATCAATTTAATTGACGGAAGAAGAAGAGATCAAATTTTACAAAACTCTAGCAATCGAGAAGTTATAGAGCGGCTAGGTATCGAATTACCCGAAGTTCTTGATGATAATAGAGAGTTCTTTAGACTTAATCCAACTGTAGCTGCGGGCGAATATCCTGACGATACCAAATTTCTAATTCAAAAATCTCGCTTTGCGACAAATGCTGATAGTGAACTGATCGGTTCGATGGTTCATGTTGAGGTCAGCCAACGCGCTGGAAATATTCCTTCTACAAGTGATGAACCTCCAAGTACGGCTCAATATGTCATTTTAGCTCAAGAATATATAAGAGCAGCGATGGCACGCGGAGAGATACTTCAATTATTAACGCACACTGAGGTCGATAGGGGCATTGCTGGTGGCAACAGAGATCCCGTCCTTTTTGACTGGGGTAAATTTTACATTGCGCTTGAATACGAATTCAATAAGAGCTACGATCCGGAAGATCCACGCCTAGATTTCTTAACATCAACAGGCCTAAAAGGAAAATTGGCTAGCCAATTCGAATCTATCTCGAATTTCTGGTATGATCCGGTAAGAAATGTTGAGAATCTGGCAAGTGATGAAAACATCTGGCCACCCAGAACACGTGGCGATGACGGTTTGAGCAATAGACAGAATACTCTTTATACCGAATATTCCACGCATGATTCTGAGACTATTTCAAAAAAAGTGGAGTTTATCAATGAGATAATTAAGTTCTACAGTAATTACGATGAAACTTATAGTTTTGGGCAATCTCAATGCTTTTTAGCTGGAACCCAGATCTCTATGTGGCCGATAACAGATGTCGATGGCAACGGAGAATTTTGGACAAAAGCTATTGAGCATATACGAGTGAATGACTTTGTTGTATCGACCGATAAGAGTGGAAATTTGGTACCAGGTCGTGTCACTCGTGTTTTCGAGAGCCACGCGAATTTCATATTGGATTTTTTTGGAACTTTTGTGACTCCCGGTCATGCTTATTATTGTGTAGGGGGTCATTTTTCAGGACGTTATCTACCATTGATTGATATTCTTCGTTCTGATGGCGCGATCCAGACTTTAGAGGGTGAGAAACTTCGCGCTTCTACAAATGCACTGGTAGGTTCTGTTGAAGACCAATTGATCCTTGCGATGGCACAAGATGGACAGCCGAGCAAGATTCGCGCTGGAACGCGGCATTTAATGCCAGATGGAACTGTGATAACACCCTTGGACGTGATTAAGCGACAAGGCTGGAAGATTGACCAAAACGGCCTCATTGTGCAGTCGAAAGGTGCGGTTGGGGAACCTTTCCCTTGGTCGTTTACAAAACAATTGCCGAAACCAGAAGATTATATTCTCGCATTGTCTGATCTAAGGATCGAAGACTTGTATGTTGCGCCATGGGAAGGGGAGCATTCTCCGCAGATGCCTCCACCTTATCATGGCGAGGTGGGAGAAAGTTTTTTCAGAGACCGGGTAGTAGATCCGAACATCCCGCTCAGCTTGCACAGTTCAACCCTGCTAGAACTGATCACTACAAGTAGCGCGCAAACTCTTGAAGGTGATCAAGTTTCCGCTTATAGGATCAAATCTGAAAGATATTCAGTAGAACGCCCTTGGAAGATTTACAATTTCGAGGTCGCGCAGTATCATAACTATAATGCTGATGGCATACATGTCCATAATGACTCTATCATTAGCTTCATTCGTCCTCTGAGTGAGGATAGTGCAGAAACTGCAGATGATTTTGTGCTCTCTTTGAGCAATGACGTCGATGATGCCTTGGTTATGCGTGATACCGACAATGATGGGCAATTAGATAGAATTGTTATTTTGGACGGCTTCGATTTTGAAGAACGTGAAGATACAATCCGTCTGCATGAGCATCATTTTATATTGAACGAATCTTTAGAGATTCCCGGAGATGACATCGACGTTGACGACGAAATTGCAGAGCTCTTTAGCGAGGAGGGGTTGCGTGACTATAAGTTGGTGCTTTCTCTACTGCTTGATGATCCGGTTTTAAGCAAGGCACCGCTCGACTCGCCGCTGGAGGACAATCCCGATACCGAGATTGATGAGACCGGTGGTTTGGAAGAGGGAGGAAACGACCTCCGCGACCTGCTCCTGAATTACGGTGGGTTCAGCCACAAGTTTCTGGGATACGATCAAGATGCTCTTAGAGAGACTATTCCAGTAGATACGTCGGATGGCGAGGGAGCCTTCGACTGGCTTGTGGGCGAAACCGGCGGATCATCGACCCGACCGCTATCTGTAGCGGCTTGCAATCATCTGGGTTGATGCTTGCATTTATCGTGATTTTTGGCCCGAATTGATTGCGACTATGGGGGTGTTGATGCTCACGGTATTTGCGAGTATGCCCAGATTAATTGCGTCGGGCTCGCAATCATTGTGGTTTGCTCGGATTGTGTGCGACTATCTTTTATCTTGGAAAGGAGCGTTTGGCGGACAAGCGGTAAGCGTATTGATATTGAATGATAATTTTATCCGTCTTTCGTGTCTCGAATTCACTGCATCACCTCCGCTCTTGCACAGCATCGCTTGAATTTCTTCCCTGACCCGCAGGGGCAAGGTTCGTTGCGCCCGATCTTACGGCCTTGGCGAACGAATGATGGATAGGCTTCGGTGAACCAGTCCGGTGTGCGATCTTCGCGGAAATAATCATACATTCGCATTACGGCGGCGGCGGCCATCGTGATCACGCCTTGTCGCTGTTCCGTATCCATCTGCTTTTCGAGCAGGCAGTACTTGGGATCTGGATCATTCTCATGGGCAAGGATCAGGATCGGGAGGATCAGGCCGTTCTTATCCTCATCATGGATCAATCCAGACCAGATTTCCGGGCGTAACTTGGTCCCTGCCATAAAGCCCTTTGCCCAATCTTCAGCATGGGAGATTTCATCAGCCGCTTCGCGGAGGAACGGGATATAGATTTCGTCTTCGTCGCCGAGGATCCGGGTTACGTCGTTATGGAAGCGGCTGATCAGGGCCACGAAGTGCTGCGCCTCATCCATGCTCTCGAAGACGAGAGTGTCGTCTTCGGTTGTACTGCTCTGAATGACGGGCAGGTATTCGTTTGGCAGGATCATGTCAGGACAGCAAGCGACTGCCGCAAAGAAGCCGTCAAGCGCCTCGATATTGGGAATGATACCGCCCTGGACGCGGCCGAGAAAGCCGTTCAGCTCATCTTCTTCAGCTTCGGACAGGCTCATATCGGCAACCCCGCCCGGCGCAGCGTCACAGTCAGCTCTTCAGTGCGCTCCGCATCGAGTTTTCCCTGCAGAAAGCGGCGCATCTCGAAGAGGCGCGTGTCGGTGAGGTCCGCAAGCGTCTTCGGGGTATAGCCGATACGTGCCAGTCGGGCGTCGAGTTGATCGAACCCGGCGGAGATGGTTTCCTCGACGATCTCGCGCGTCACTTTGTCAGCACCCATCCGGTAGGTGTCTGTGAAGGCGCGGTTCAGATGCTCGGCGAACTGCAGCGGGGTCGAGAACCGTTCGGCGAGATAGTCCTGCGCCTCGGCCTCAATGACGGAATCCGGCTCGACGCCATCGGCGAGGCATTGTTTGAGCAACCAGGCGAGGAATCCCCGGCGCTCGTCAGCGATGCTGTTGAATTCGAACTTGGCGATCCGGTGGCCGATTTCCTCCATTGTCGCCCGGCGCAGATCGTTGTGAAGCCGAGGATGACCGGCCAGCACGACGGAGAGGATGCCATCACCTTCCGCGATCATCTCCATCAGCCGTTTGAGGCCGGTGAGCGTGTTGCCGTGCAGGTCATGGGCTTCGTCGATGAACAGCACCACGGGCTTTCTCGCCGCCCTGACCAGATCCTGCAGCATCCGCTCGCGCCGCTCCGGCTGTGTGGGGACTTTCATCTCCGGATCACCGGTGATGTCCAAAAACAGTGCGGTGATCAGGTAGGGGATCGTCAAGCGCGGTTTGTCGACCGACAGGCTGCGCACTGCGATGATTTTGCGCTCTGCACGGATCCGGTTTTTCAGCCGGTTCAGCATTGCCGTTTTCCCGGCACCTACGGGGCCGGTCACTGCGATCAGGTGCCCCGCCATGATGGTGGCGCGCAGATCGCCCTCGAATTGCTGAAGCTTCGCACTCTCATAATATCCGGCCTGCGCCCAATGTTTCGCGATCCGGAAATGCTGCATGACCTGACTGCCGAGCATGGCCTTATCCTTTATGCCGACGCCAGAAGCGATCCCGGATCGCTGTCTCGATATCCGACTTATTGAGGGTGCGTTCCACGAGTTGTGCGACGAAAGTTAAATCTTCCCGGGAGAGTTCGGCAAGCGGCTTGCCAATCTGGTTCGAGATTGCCCGGCGTGCATGGAGCTGGCTGGCATAGGCAATCTCGCCCCAGGGATCGGGGTCGGCAAAAGCGACCTTGGGGAGCGGGATGATGTCCGCGCTTGCCAGCGGCTCGGCCAGGCCACTCAGCGCGGATTTCGGGACGGTAATCTCCTTGGCCAGCGCAGCGACTGTCTCGGCCCGCTTTTCACGGGCGGATTTGGTCTGACGGCGATATCGGTGCAACGGAATGGGACCACCAATTGGGCGATGGGGGCCGTACCGTTTGTCGTTCCACTCGACGTAAAGTTCCTGATCGAAGAGACCCCACCACAGCAGAACCTCCTCGCCTGCCAGTTCGGCTTCCACCTCGTAATAGGTGCCCTGAACCGTCACCCGCGCATCTGCACCGACCTTGCGTCGCTCCGGTTCCCGGGCAAAGGCGCAGTATCGCTCCCACGAACACATCTCTCGTATGCCGCTTTCGGGCAAGGTGGCCAGCCAGTCTTCGATCCGGCTGCGCGCCTCACGCCGGTGGGGCTTTTCGTTATACCGGTCGATGTAATTGCGCAGCCAGATATTCGCCTCGGCTTCGGTGGCAGGCTTATGGAAATGATAGAGCGTCTCGTGGGCTTCCTTCACCGTGCGGAACGGACGCTCGACCTTCCCCTTCGACCGTGCCGTCACCCGCGCCCCATCCGATCCGGCGGGCATATGCGTGCGCCAGGTAATGCCGAGCCGTTCCATCATGGTCTGGAACACCAGGCTCTTCGCCACCGGGCCGTTGTCGAGGTAAAGCATTTCGGGGATGCCCTGGAATGGCGTATTATCCTTCGGAGCCACCGCGTTGAACAGGAACCGCAGTGCGCTCTCGGCATCCTCGCCATAGACGCAACGATATTCCTGGTACGCCGCACCGCTGCGGTCATCGACGACGCTGAACAGCATCAAGGTCGGGACGCCACGTTTGGGATCGATCCACTCAGGCTGTTCGATCTGCTTGAGGTCCGAAGGGCTGATATCGAACTGCCACAGCGCATTGGCGTGCTTGGCCTCGAAGCGTACCGCCGCCGGGCCGCGTGTCATGCGCGGCTGATCATATCCCCAGACCTGTATCCACCGGTCAACCGTCTGGCGCTTGAGCAGACCCTTGGGCGGCTGCACGAACCCATCCGGCGTTTCCACGCCGTGATCCTCCAGGAGCTCAATAGCCCCCGCTGTCGAAAGGTGCCGCCCCTGCTTGTTGGTAGTGCGCAGCTTCAGCGCCGCGACAATCTCGCAATACCGCGCCAGCTCGCGCTCATTGATGCCTCGTGGTCGTCCCCGGTCGGCGCGGCGCAGGGATTGGGGCTGATGCAGCGCCTTCAGTGCCCGGTATATCGTTGAGGCGCTGACCCCGAACAACTCGGCAATCCTCCCAACCTCCTCACGCCGGGCAGGAGACCGGGGTGGCAAGCTTGCCAACCGCCCCCGCAGTGACAGCAACGTTTCCGCCGGGATGGCCACACTGCTACGCCTCATCCCGGAATTCCTCGACATAGGCGTAGAGCGTTGCCCGCGCGATGCCCATCAGACCGCAAATTTCCCTCACCGTATGTTTCTTGGATCGGTAGAGATCTACGGCATGGCGGCGCTTGTGCCGGTCCAGCAACTTCTTGCGACCGCCCATCCGGCCCCGCGCCCGTGCCGCCGACAAACCTGCCTGCGTGCGTTCGCACACCAGGTTGCGCTCGAACTCGGCCAGCGCGCCGAACATGTGGAAAATCAGCTGCCCGCCGCTCGATGTCGTATCGATATTCTCTTGCAGGCTCTTGAGCCCCACCCCGCGCGCCTTCAAAGCCTCGGCGCGTTCGATCAGATCTTTCAGCGATCGGCCCAGCCGGTCAAGCCGCCAGACGACGAGGGTATCACCATCACGCAGTTGCTCCAACGCACGGTTCAGTCCGGGTCGGCCTGCTTTCGCCCCGCTGACCTTGTCATCATAGACCCGTTCACAGCCTGCCACCTTCAGCGCATCGCGTTGCAGGTCAAGGCTCTGGTCCTCAGTTGAAACTCTTGCGTACCCGATCAGCATGAAATCGTCTGAAAATCCGATTGAAAGGCGTCAGGCCATACGATGTTTTGAATACTTGATAAACAGACAAATTTGTGCCGAGATGTCAGGCGAACCGAAAACCCTCCGTGAACCGCCTGAAAAACGCTCCTTTCCAAGACAAAAGATAGTCGCACACAATCCGAGCAAACCACGATGATTGCGAGCCCGGCGCAATTAATCTGGGCATACTCGCAAATACCGTGAGCATCGACACCCCCATAATCGCAATCAATTCGGGCCA
>CALFVD010000146.1 GCA_937928005.1 uncultured Neomegalonema sp.
TAGAGGGCGTCTTCGCTCCATCCGAGTGCCTTTCTCTTGACCTTGAGGCTGTCCTTTCCGGGGATTGCCTTGATGATATTGATGGCTGTGTGGCGCATGGTGGCCATGTTGGCGGGTCCGTGCCGGGTTCTCAGGCGCATAAGGTCGTCGTGGAACACGACGTCCATGACCCAGTGTAGTCGGTTCTCGACGCCCCAATGCGCGCGCACGGCGCGGGCGGCCTGTCTGGCAGTCAAGGGGGCCGAGGCGATGTAGAAGCGGCGGGATCGGCTGACCGCGTCCCCCTGCTCGACCTGCGAGCGCACCTCGACGAGGGCGGCCAATCCTTGGAAGTTCGGCTCTCCGGGAGCCTTTCGCTGGTTGGACAACCAGTTCGTAGCATGACAGACGCGGACGGTGCGCGTCTCCACCCTGCCATGGTCGGCATCGGTCGTCTCGTGGGTATCGAGGCCGTGGGCGGCATCGAAGAACAGGGCCACTTCCGCGTGCAGGCTCTTCTGATTGGATTTGAGCGCCAGAAGGTAGTCCGCCCCCCGTGCACGGATGGCCGACGCGATGGCGTGCTGGCAGCCCATGGCATCGATGGTCACCAAGGCACCCGTAAGTTCCAGCCGCTCCAGCAAGCGCGGGATCGCCCTGATCTCGTTCTCCTTCTCGTCGCAGGCTTCCTGCCCCAGCACCAGACGCTGGCGCGAGGCCCAGGCAGAGACCAGATGCAGCGCGCGGCCATCGGGGCCATGCGCCCGACGCGACGTCTTGCCGTCTATCGACACGATGTCAGGGTCACTCTCCCGCAAGGTCGCGACCCACGAGGCGAAGCAGTCGGCGAACATCTCGCCCGGCAGGGCATTCATCACGTCGTTCAGTGTGTCATGCGAGGGAATGCCATGTTTGTAGGGCAGGAACCGCCGCAGAAAGGGCAGCTTCTGGACGCCCCACTTGCGGATCTCGACGAAGTCGTCCGCTCCAGCCATCGTCCCGCAAAGGATCACCAGCAGCACTTCAGGCAGAGGATACAATACCTTCCAGTGCTGGCGAGGATCGTCGAGAGCAGAAAAATGGTCAAGTAACGAGAAGGAGGACATCGCAAAACCCCAAGTGGTGAGGTCTGCTATGAATCACGCAACATCCCGAAAGGGAATCTATCAACTTTCAAGCGATTGCCGTGTATTACTAGCCTGACGCTGGACATGTGATCGTGACGTAGCTATCTGGCTTCTGGGGCATCGAGCGGAGAATGGATATGCGCAGATTGCGAAACGGACTTCTCGGAACGGTGGCGCTGACGCTCGCCGCCTGCGCGACCCCACAACAGCCCGAACCAAAGGCACCGCCCTTGACCGGTACAATCACCCTCGGTTCGGGGCCATGTGCGGGGCTATGTCCGATCTACACGATGACGTTGAAAGCGGACGATACCTACACGCTCAATGCGCAGGACAACACGATCACGCCGGGTCGTTCAACCGGATCATTACCCGTAAACTCGTTCCGCCGCGCAGTTGAGGCGCTGGAACAATACGATCTTCCGACAATGCAGCGTTTCTATACGCCCACAGAGAAGGAAAACTGTCCCGAAGCGATTTCTGGCCTACCCGTGACCGATATTAGCCGGGTTGATGAGGACAATGATGTCCGCCGCTTCGTTACGTTCAACACGGGCTGTGTAAATTTCGCGGATCGCGACCGGCTAGACCGGCTACATGAACGTCTACGCGAAGTTTTCCGCATCAAAGAACTCGTCTCGGTCGGCGAGCCACCACGCCCGCCACGCCCCGAAACGGAGCCGAAGGCAAAGGGATTAGGCGGTATATAGAATTCCGCCGATCATCATAAAATTTGCTCCGGCAATCCCCCCATTTCAAGGATTCTGGTCACAAAGCACGGCAATCGCTTGAAGAAGAAATCATGCTGTCCCGAACGCAATGCGGCATGAAATGACGCTTTGCAGATGCGGGACCTCCTGTCTTTTGGGGCCAATCCCCTCCACAGGGAGGCCCCGCATCAAGTGCGGGGCAGCGAAAGTTCTTTCACGCGATTGCCGTGGGTCACAAAGCTCTTGGCCAATTGACAAAATATGAGCGTATGGCCTCAGCGCCGTATCCGCTTATTTGACCGACACTACCGAACCAGTACCACCGGCACGCGGCAGGAGCGCATCATCTCGGTCGTAGTCGAGCCGATAACGAGGCTGCGTATTCGTGAATGGCCGTATGCGCCCATAACCACGAGGTTAAACCCCTCTTCCTCAACCAGTTTGCCCAACGCCACATCGGGTTGGCCCGTTACCGCATCTGTCGTCACGGTATAGCCCGCATCGCGCAAGCCTTGCGCGGCGGCGTCCAAACCCTTGCGAATAGATGGGGAATCCGTGGCTACAGTGACAATATGAATTGCCAGATCCGCGAACAGCGGCATCTGTGCAATCAGATTGAGGCCCTTCTTTGCGGAGGGACCACCATCATAGGCGACCAGGACTTTATTGATCGGCTGAAATGCGCGCGAGGCCACGAACACGGTACGGCGACTGGCGCGGGCGATGCGTTCGAGGTTTGACCCGAGATGACCCTTGGCGAAATCGGCATCTTCGCCGCGTTTACCGATGATGATGACACCTGCATCGTCTTCGATCTCCGCCACCGTTTCGACGATATCACCATGGCGCATCCGCGTAGTGATCTCGCTGACCCCGGCTTTGGAGAGGATGGAATGGGCTTCATCCAATAACGCTCGGCCATGCTGGGCAACAAGGCGAGAGCGTTGCTCGTCTAGCGCCGCAAGTTCTTCCATTAGCTTGGTGCGCGCGCCAAGCTGAATGGCGCCGGAGAGGTCGCGCTTCTGCGGTGCCCCATGCCTGCCGAGAACATGTAAAAGTTCAACAGGCATTCCTGTGCGGGCAGATACCCATGCGGCATGTTCACAAACGGAGGCCGAATAGGTCGAGCCGTCGATGAGGGCGACAATGTTCTGTGTCATAATCAATGCCTATCAATGCGCGATCAGATCGTCCATCGCACCCGGCTTGTCATGGGTGGCGAGGCGGTCGACGATGGTTTCAGATGCTTCGTTCAGGCCGATAATCTCAACCTCGGCTCCATCACGGCGGAATTTCAACACGGCCATATCGAGAGCCTGCACCGAGCTAATATCCCAGATATGCGCGCCGGAGACGTCAATGATGACCTTGTCCAGTGCCTCACGGAAATCGAAGGCAGCCATGAAATCCTCAACAGAAGCGTAGAAAAGTTGCCCCTCCACACGATAGACGCGCTCGCGGCCATCGGCGCTGATCGTGCTGCTGACGCGGAAAAGCTGGGCAATCTTACCCGCAAAGAAGATGCCAGAGAGCAGGACGCCGGTGAGGACACCATAGGCGAGGTTATGGGTGTAGATCGTCGCCACCACGGTCGCCAGCATTACGATAGAGGAGGATTTCGGGTGGGTCCGCAATTGCTGAATCGAAGACCATGAGAACGTACCGATGGATACCATGATCATGATTGCGACCAAGGCCGCCATTGGGATGCGGCTTACCAAATCACCCATCACAACGATTAGGAATAATAGGATCACACCGGCGGCGAAGCACGATAACCGCCCGCGACCACCCGATTTAACGTTAATGATCGATTGGCCGATCATTGCACAACCCGCCATACCACCGATGAAGCCTGTTGCCGTGTTGGCCAGTCCTTGCCCGATACATTCCTGATTACGGTCAGAGGACGTATCGGTCAGGTCATCGACGATATTCTGCGTCATTAGACTTTCGAGCAAGCCAACCACGGCAACGGCGACCGAATAGGGGAAGATGATCTTCAGCGTCTCCAGATTAAACGGAATATCCGGGATCAGGAAGACCGGGAAGGCATCGGGTAATTCGCCCATATCGCCCACATTGCGCACATCCAAACCAAAGGCCAGCGTCACGATGGTCAGGATAATGATGGTGACAAGGGGGGATGGTATCGCGCTGGTGACGAGGGGGAACAGATAGATGATCGCCAACCCCGCCGCCACGAGCACGTAGGTGAGCCATGTCACCGTGCGCGGGTCGAGCTCTGGCAGTTGCGCGATGAAGATAAGGATCGCCAAAGCGTTAACAAAGCCGGTCATCACCGATTTCGACACGTATCGCATCACAAAACCCAGCTTCAATACCCCCATGCCGATCTGAAGCAATCCCGCCAGCACCGTCGCGGCGAGTAGGTATTGCAACCCGTGATCCTTCACCAGCGTGACCATTAGGACGGCAGTGGCCGCCGTCGCCGCCGAGATCATGCCGGGGCGTCCGCCTGCTATGGCGGTGATGACGGCGATGGAGAAGGAAGCGTAGAGGCCAACCTTTGGGTCAACGCCCGCAATGATCGAGAAGGCGATGGCTTCGGGGATCAAGGCCAACGCAACGACAAGGCCGGATAGCAAGTCGCCCCGGACATTATCGAACCATTGGCCTCGGTAAGCATCGATTGAAATCATGGGGCAATCCGTTCCTGACCCGATGGGTCGGTTCTGCTTCGTAGCGCAAGGTATGGGGAGGCGAAGCGAGCGGCTTCTCGTTGCGGTCGCGCATATAGAATAAGTAGCACGATGCCAAGTGCGACAGGAGGATTGGCATATCGCAGTACAGTTTCATTTTATCGAAACAAGATATGAAATACGTGACATATTTCATATCTAGGAAACTTATGACCTCCCTGCGCATAACTACCCATGGTCAGTGGCGTATGGATATCCTGTGCGCAGTTTCTTTTTTGATGGTTCCACAACGATGCATCACGGCGGGCGCTGTCTCATAAATGCGCGGATCATCCGAGAGGCGATGTAGCCCCTGCTCAACAAGCCCGCCCATACCGCGCGATGGCCAAATTGTTGCCGGGGACGACAACCAACGACAGGGCACCTACGATATTCAGGGGCGAGACATCTTTCGCAGGGTATATCCACATCGCGATCGGCGGCGACATTACCGATGAGGACACTTTCGTATGGCCCGACTGATTGCAGATATAGGCGGTACGAATGCGCGATTTGCGCTGGTCGGGGATGATGGTATGATTTCGCCGAGCGTCTCTGCGGTGGCGGATTATGCGACATTTTTAGAGGCGATGGCCGCTTTTCTGGAAGGATGCACAGTACAGGTGACATCCTGCGCCATTGCCGCTGCGGGGCCACGCGAACGTGACGTGATCGATATGACCAATACGCCTTGGCTGATCGATGCAACGGCAGTGAGCGAGGCGCTGGGCATGCCGGTACGCCTATTCAACGATCTTGAAGCGGTGGCCTACGCCCTGCCCTATCTGGGCGATGATGATCTGGTATCAATTCGGGTGGGCACGCGCCGTGATGCTGCGCCAATGGTGGCCATAAACGTTGGCACGGGCTTTGGCGCGGCGGTGGCAGTGCCGACCGCTTGGGGCTGGCACCCGCTGGCGACGGAGCCGGGGCATCTACGCCTGCCGGGATCAGAGGGTGGCGAAGTCGAGGATGTGCTGTCCGGGCCGGGCTACACCCGCCTGCGCAGCACCGATAGGAAAGCAAAGGCGAAATTCTCGTCGCTGCTAGGGCGGATGGTACGCGAGACGGTGCTGGCCACGGGAGCATGGGGCGGGGTACGATTATGTGGCGGGGTGTTGAATACGTGGGAGGAGAATGTGGATGTTCCTGCCTTCATGCACGCCTATGATTCGCCGAGCAGGATCCGGGAACAACTGGCCTCCGTGCCACTCGATCGGATTGTGCATCCCTACCCCGGCCTACTGGGCCTGTCGCGCGTGGATATTGCGTAGGGCCGCGCGCCCCCTATAGTCAGACACGAAGTAGGGAGCATCGCCATGAACATCTTTCGCCACGAAGACCGCGCAATTTATTTCAGAGACGAAGGACCGCGTGACGGAGTGGCACTGGTGTTCTCGAACTCACTCGGCACCGACATGCGGGTCTGGGACCCTCTGCTCCCACATCTGCCAAAAGGCTATCGCATTCTACGCTACGATACAGCGGGGCATGGATTGAGCGATTTGGCGGGTGAACGACGCATCGAAGACGATGCAGCCGACCTTGCGGCGTTGATGGATCATGTGGGCATTACGCGCGGGTTCGTAATCGGTCTCAGCGTAGGTGGGTTGATTGCGCAGGGTTTGTGGAAGATGCGCCCTGATTTGATTGAGGGAATCATCTTCTGTGACACGGCCCATAAGATTGGCACGGATGCCATCTGGAACGACCGTATCGTGGCCATTGCCAAGGGTGGCATGGAGGCAATAGGCGAACCGACGCTGGAACGCTGGTTTACTGCCGCGTTTCGTGAAGGGGACACGGCATTCCCCCTATGGCGGTCGATGCTGCTACGCACACCTGTGGACGGGTATTGCGATCTGGGTAAAGCGATTCGTGATGCCGATTTCACTAATGATTGCAGCACGATGATCGCCCGTGCCTTATGCGTGTGCGGTGCCGATGATGGCTCAACCCCACCGACATTAATGCGCGATTTCGCGAATAAACTGCCGAATGCAACCTATGCCGAAATCGCGGATTGCGGGCATCTTCCGTGCATTGAACAACCCGAAAATCTGGCCATCCTACTTACAAAGTTCATCGATAAAACCTGATGAAACAAATGCAACTCGGTTAACGACACGGTGGAAGTCACGACAATGTAGCAACAACAATAAACAGGATTCAAAAGTACAATAAAGCGCACGTGAAATAAAATTTTGACGGCATACAAATTATTCAACAAGCTAAAATATAGCGAATATTAACGATAAAACTCTAAATTATATAAGTTTATTAACATAAATACAAATTTTACTCACAATAATTACTCTCAATTAACACCGTATAAATAAAATTTAACACTTATTCACAGAAGTTACTTTATCAAATAAATATTTTCGTAATTTTTATACACGATTCTCCTCTCCATACGCAGCAGAAGCTGTGTTCAGTTTCGCACGGAGAGAGAGTATGAAAACTGCATCCGCCCGCCTTGTTGGCATCATCGCGCTGGTATCGGCGCTTCTTCCTGGCCTTGCCGCTGCTGAACTGCGCAGCGAGATGAGTGCATTCGTCGTGACGCAGGACGCTACCGGCGTTGAACAATATGCCCCCGCCGACAGCGTCAAGCCCGGCCAGCTCATCGAATATCGTATCAGCCACCGCAACACCTTCGGCAATTCCGTCGATGGCGTCGCAATCGTTGGTCCGGTGCCTCCTCAGGCAGTTGTCAGCCTCGACACGACCAACAGTTCCTCCGAGGCGCTTCTCGAAGTGCGCGGTGATCTGGACCCCGACCAACCCGGCGAGGAATGGTCCACTCTTCCTGCACAGCGCATCGTTATCCTAGCCGATGGTTCGCGTTTGATCGAACAGGCACAGCCTGAAGATTTCACCGCCGTGCGCTGGAAACTCTCGGCGCCTCTGGCCAGCCAGGACGTCGTTACCAACAGCTACCGCGTTCGCGTCAAGTAAGCCTCCACCAACCAAAAATCACATTTGCAGACGTGCATTCCAGCCTCGGTTACGGGCGCTGCGGAGGGACGTTTGACCGTGTCACATTAGAAAAGGAAGTCATCTCATGATGATTAAACACAGGTCGAAACGCTTCGGCCTTCTCGTAACCGCAGCCTCTTTCGCAGGAGCCGCAGCATTCGCCGCTGCCCCACCCGCAGGCGAGCGTATCGGGAACCAAGCAACAGCGACGTACACCAATTCTTCCGGTGACACCGTCAGCGTTACCTCGAACAAGGTCGAAACGATTGTGCAGCAAATCGCTGCACTCGACCTAGCCATTGGCGCGAATGAAACCGCAGCACCGGGTGGTAAGGTCTTTATCCCGCATACCATCACCAACCTCGGTAACGGGACAGACTTCTACAATCTGACCCAGACCGCGACCTCCGGGAGCTTCACCTTCGATTCTATCAAGATCCTGCCCGACGCGGATCGTGACGGTATCGCAGACTCGACAACACCGATCACGGTGACACCAAACCTCGATCCGAATGAAGTATACGGCGTCATCATCGAAGCAGTCGTACCTTCGACCGCTTCTTCGGCAGATGTAGAAACGATCACACTTACGGCGACAAGTGACTTTGACGGAACTATCTTCGACTCCAACGATGACGTCATCACGGTTTCCGGTGATCCGATTACGGAAGTCCAGAAGGAGATGATCGTTGCTGATACCGTTGCTGACGGTCTGACCGGTGCTGGCGATATCGTAACCATCAAGCTGACCTATACTTCTACGGGTCTTGCCGATGCCGAAAACCTGATCGTCACAGACGTTCTGGACAGCCGCCTCGTCTATGTCGCGAACAGCGCAATTTGGTCTGACTCCGCAACTCCACTGACGGATGCAGGCGATGCCGATCCTCTGACCTTTGAGCTTACGAACGGCTCAAGTCAAAGCATCGACTATCAAGTCACCGGCAACACTGTCGAATTCCACCTCGACGACGTTCCAGTTGGCCGTACCGGTTTCGTGACCTTCCAAGCGAAAATTGATGATGTAAACCCAGTTCCGGCTGGTACGATCTCCAACTTCGCGACACAAGCGATCAACGGTCCTACGGGCAACCCGAACCCGCCCACGGTGATGCCACCATCGAACGTTGCATCTGTCGATGTCGATGAGACATTCCTCGTCACCATCGCTGACTCTGAGGCTGGTTCTTACGTTGCCGGTACGGACAGCGCCGCCAACCTGCTCACAGCAGGCGCAGGCACCACGTCCTCGACCGCCGATGACGATGGCGCATTGAACGACGTTGTCGACATTGCTGACTCTGTCTCTCAGGGCGCAACGTTGGCCTTCGACTTCGTGCTCACGAATAACTCGAATGATGCACAGGCAATCGATGTTACGTTCGCGAACAACGATCCACTCGTCGATGGCTTCCCAGCTGGCACCTCGTTCCAGCTTGTCGGTTCCGATGGCGTGACCCCCGTTGCCGGTTCCATTGGTCCGGTTCCGGTCAACAGCGCAACGGTCGATGGCACGACGAAAGTCACCCTGCTCGCGACCTTGCCCGCAAGTGTCGGCCCGGTCACGGGTGCGGACTACAACGCGACGCTGACCGCAGTATCTTCGGGTGGCGGCACGCCGAACACCTCGACCGCCAACTTCACTGGCGATATCACGGCGGCGGCAGTTGACCTGAGCAACAACTCACCGGTTGGCAACGACGGTGGTGACGGTACGCTTCCAACTGACCAAGTGAATGGTACAGTCGGCGGTGTTGATCAGCCCTTCGACGTTATCTCAGTCGATCCAGGCACCCCTGCAACCTTCGTCTTCGACGTGAATAACGAAGGCCCAAGCTCCGATAACTACGATCTGGCGATCACTGGCCTGCCAGCAGGCTACACGGCAGTCTTCACCCTGCCAGACGGTACTGTTGTCACCAATACTGGCAACATCCCTGGTGGTGGTACGGTTCAGGTGACGGCAACGGTTACGCCACCAGCTAATGCTGATCCGATCACGACCCCGTTCACCACCGCTGTGACTTCGGTTGCAACAGGTCAGGGCGATACGATCCTCAACGCTGTAGCGGTCAACCCGATCGTCGGTCTCCGTATCGAAGCTGATCAGAACCGTCAGGCTGCTCCGTCGGGCGTCATCGATATCCCACACACCATCTTCAACGATGGTAACGTGGATATCACCGGTGGTGCACTGACCCAGTCGAACACGCTCAGCACGTTCTCCGGAACCCTGTTCTGGGACGTCAACGGTGACCAAATCGCCGATGCAGGTGACGTGATCATTACCGACATTTCGGATATCGATGCGGCAAATGGCCCAACCAACGGTATCGAAGCCGGTGACTCGGTCAATCTGATCTTGCGTGTTCAGGTTCCTTCCAGCGCCACGATTGGCGTCGTCGAGAGTGAGACAATCACGATTGCTACGGCTCTTCAGTCTGGCGCGGCAAACGTAACGGATACGGACGCTACGGACAACGCCGTGACTGATACAATCACCGTCGTCTCTGGTGACGTATCGCTCGACAAAGAACAAGCTCTGACGGACTGCACCACTGGTGTTGTCGGCACCTACAGCAGGGGCACCGTCAATGCGACGCCAGGCTCGTGCATTACGTACAAGATCACCGCACTCAACAGCGGTACGGCAGATGCCGGTGATGTCGAAGTCACCGACCTGACGCCAACCTGGACCACCTACACCGAGTGTGGCGCGGCAAGCTGTGCGGCAACCGCCGTAACCGGCACGCTAACCACCCCGGCAGACGGTAGTGCCGGTCAGGTAAGCGCCGATTTCGGCACCCTGATCCCAGGTGCAATGGGCGTTCTGACCTTCACCGTCAAGATCGACCAGTAAGCAGTAATCCGCTGCCAGCGGGCGCGCATTGCGCCCGCCCATCACAAGTCACGGGCGCGAAGCCGAACACGGTTCGCGCCCGTTTTCCTTCCACAAGTCGGATACCATCGCCCGGAGAACCGGCTTGGATCCCTTGATTGAGGTTACGAGATGATGCGGCTCCCCAAAACAATGAAGGCACTCAGTGCCCTGCTCGTGACGGCGCTATTTAGCACTGCCGTCGTGTCAGAGGCAGCAGCCCCGCCCGCCGGGACGGCCATCTCTAACCAAGCGAGCGCCACCTATTTCAACGGTACATACGGTGTGATCGAAACGGTCCGCTCGAATATCGTTACGGCTACGGTCCTGCCCACACCTGCATTCGAGGTTACGGGCGGTGAAACATTACACCTAACCCGTGCTGTCGAGGGCGCCTATGCGTTCCGCCTTCGCAATAACGGTAACGTCATGCTAAGCGTTGATGCGAGCATTTCTGAAGATTCAGGCGATGACTTCGATGTTGCGGGCACGCTCTATGTCGATAGCAACGAGAACGGCGCTATTGATGCCGGGGAACCGCGCATTACCGACGCAATGCCTGTCGATCTTGCGCCTGGCGACTCTTTACCGGTCATCTACATGTTTACGACCCCCGGCGCCGTCGCCCAGAACGACCGATCCGCGTCAACCCTGCGCGCCACGGCAATACCGGTAGCTGGTGACACGACTCCGCTGACGGATCAGGTTCAGTCGGTCACTCTCATCGATGAAGCGAACCTACGGCTGCAAAAACGCGCAACGTATAATCAGTCTTTGGGCGAGATCATCTACACTCTGACGTTGCGCAATAACAGCGACCGGGCCATCGCCCCATATTCGAGCGTTGGGGGCGAGCCAATCATCATTGATGATCAAGCCCGCAGCATCGTAATGGTGGAAGACGCGATCCCGCTCAACACCGCATTTTCGAGTATCCGTGATACAGGCGCGTTCGACACGCTCTACCATGTGAATGGTGCTGCCGAATACACCTTCACGACAACCGCCCCTGACGACCTAACACAAATCGATCGTATCGCCTTTTCGACGGACAGCGCCTATGGCGTAAGCCGCTCCACCGATCTGATCTTTGCCGTTAAGGTACAGGAAAATGCGGGCAACGCAACGATCACCAACACCGCCACGACCTATGTTGATGATGGTACGGCAGTAACAGCCAATACCTCTAATGAAGTCGAGACACAGATTACCGCCGCAGACGGCACGCTTACGTTCTTCACCTCCGATTTTAGCAATCAGATCGAATCCACAAATTACGATGAAGACGTCGCCGTCGAATTGGTCGCCGGTCTTTGCAACGCCACACGCGATATCGATCAAGTCAGCATCACCATTACCACAGCCCTTTCCGGCGACCGCGAAGTCGTCAACGCTTTCGAGACAGGCCCGAACACGGGCATCTTCCGCACAGCAGGCGTGACAGTGCGCGAGACTGCATTGGCCATTGTCAACAACAACGTGCTGGAACCACAGCAGGATGACGCGGCTTCGGCCAGTGCGACCTGTCAGGGTGAAGTCATGGAGGATGTGGTTACGGTCGAGCCGGGTGGCTACGTCTTTGACGCAATCTCGAACGATCCTGTGGCTGGTGCATTGGTACGGTTGTTCCGTGAAGGCCAGTCTGGTGCGCCGGTCGCCGAAGTAAGTACGGGCCAGAACGGCTTCTTCAGCTTCGCCAATCTCGAACGCGGCACCTACCGCCTTCAGATCCTACCGCCCGATACCTTTGCCTTCCCATCGGCCTACGTGAACTTCAATGGCTTTGGCCGCACAGTCGATGCCGCCGCTTCTTACGGTACTGTCTTCACCTTCGATGGTGGCCCGCTGCGCGATATCGACGTGCCACTTGATCCGACGGATATCCTACCGCTGACGCTGGGCAAGATCGCAAGTCGTTCAGAAGTGCGTCGGGGTGAATATGTTGTCTACACACTGGATGCACAGAACCGCACGGGCCAAGGCCTGACCAAAGCGGTCGTCGAAGATATCTTGCCTCCTGGCTTCGTCTATATCGCTGGCTCCACCCGTATCAATGGTGCCGTCGCAGCTGATCCGCTGGGCGAGCCGGGCGAGACGCTTACTTTCGAGCTGGGCACCCTGCCCCCCGAAACGACGAGAAATATCGAATACACCGTGCGCGTTGCACCGACCTCTGGTCAAGGCCGCCGGATCAACACCGCTACACTTTCCGGCATACAGGTTCGCACCGCACTTCCAATGTCGTCACAACCCGCCCGCGCAATCGTGGAGGTCAATGACCGGGGCAGTGTCTTTGCTGACGAAGCGGTCATCATCGGTCGGGTCTTCCTTGATGTGAATGGCGATGGCATTCAGGACGACGAAGAGCATGAGCCGGGCATTCCGGGCGTCAAACTTATCACCTCCAACGGCCTGAGCGTCGTGACGGATGAGCAAGGTAAGTACTCATTGTTCGGTCTGCGCCCCATTACACAAGTGCTTGCGGTTCAGAAATCGACCCTACCCGAAAGCGGCGAAGTCGCGCTGCTGGAAGTGGACGATGCCATGAAGCCGGGTTCGCGCTTCATCGACCTGAAACGCGGCGAACTGCGTGCTGAAGACTTCCCTGTCGTGTGGTCCGAAACAGTCGAACGTATGGTCAAGGCACGTCGTGCCGAATTCCAGCGCCTCGCATTCGATGAATCGCTACTGCGCGACGATCTGCCCCTGACCTTCGATGGTGGCGTTGAGCGCCTTGGTAGCCGCAACGAAAGCGCCCTAGACACCAAGACAGACGTGGACCGCCGTGTCGTTAAAGGCACCGATGACGAAACCCCAATCGCCGAGCGCCCAGAGCGGCGCGGTGAGACCGAAGCGGAGCGTAAAGCACGTTTGTCGGCCCTCATACCGGCGCTGAAACCGGGTTTTGGTTTCGTCGGTCTGCCCGACGAAACGGTCACAGATTACGCCAGCATTGATGTTCTGCTGAAAACGCCCGTCGAGACCGAAACCAAGCTTCTGGTCAACGGCGAGTTGGTTTCCGCAACGAAGATCGGCGCCAAGCTAATTGACCGTGGGCGTGGTATGCAGTTGTTCGAGTACATCGCCGTACCGCTTCAGCCAGGTGCGAACGAGATCAAAGCAACTGTCACCGATCCCTTCGGCAACGAGCGTGCTGGCGAGACGCGGACGGTCTATGCCCCCGGTGCGCCAGCGGGCTTCCAGATCATTGCACCCAAAAACGCGACCGCCAATGCAAACGTACGAATTCCCGTGGTCTTGCGTGTGGTCGATGCAAATGGCCGTCTGGTTCGCGCTCCTGTCACCGTGACATTGGATGCAGAACGTGGCCAGTGGGATGTACGCGATATCCGTACTCAGATTCCGGGTGTCCAGAGCTTCATAGATAATGGCGAAGCGACCGTCGATTTCATTCCACCAAGTCTCGTGGGCAGCGAAACCCTTCGCGTCTCCGCCGATTTCGGTGAGGGTGAAGCGGTCATCGCGATCACGCCAGACCTTGGCGAGCGTGTGTTCGTCGGGATCGTGGAAGGGGCCGTTCGCCTTGATGGCGGTGACAACCTGCTCGGTGTCATGGATAGCGACGACCTGAGCAGCTTCGAGGAAACCACTGAAGGCGTACGTGGACAGCTCTATCTCAAGGGCCGCATCTTGGGCGACTCGTTGCTGACCCTACGCTACGACAGCGATCAAGACACGAACGAACGTCTGTTCCGCGACATCAATCGTGACGAGTTCTACCCGGTCTACGGCGATAACTCCGAGCGTGGCTTTGATGCGCAGTCTTCCTCCCAGCTGTTTGTTAAGGTCGAGCGGGAACAGTCTTACATCCTCTACGGTGATATCGCCGTGGAACCAGAAGCCGATGCTATCCGTCTTGGTGCCTTTCGCCGGTCGCTGACCGGGGGTAAAGCGCGCTATCAAGATGGGCCAGTTTCAATCACCGTGTTCGCCGCCGAGACTGAACTGGGGCAGCGTGTTGTGGAAGTCTCTGGTCGTGGTGTTTCTGGTCCGTATGATATCGACCTAGCTGGCCTGCGCGATGGGTCAGAGATTGTCGAAGTCCTCATCCGTGATCGTGACCAGCCTTCGCGCATTCTTGAAGCCATCAAGCAGCAACGGTTCAGCGACTACTCGCTCGACTATTTCTCAGGTTCGCTGATCTTCAACCGCCCAATCCCGCTGATCGATGACGATTTGAACCCGGTCTCAATCCGTGTGACTTATGAAGTCGAAGATGAACGCGGTGATGACTACATCGTCTATGGCGGTGAGGCGAGCTATGCGATTACCGAGAATATCACGGTTGGCTATCGCGAATTGCGCACCACGGCAGACGATGCCAGTGATGAGCAGCGCACGATCCGCTCGGCTTATGTCGATGCCCAAATCGAAAAATGGGGCGGTGTACAGGTCGAAATCAGTAATGCGCAAAATGGGGCGGGCGATGACGGGTTTGGCTATCGCGCCAGTTATGATTATCGAGGTGAGGGGACCACGATCCGCGCTGATGCAGCGCATACCGATGATGACTTTGACGTACCCGGCTCCTATGTGACCGCCGGACGGGACGAAGCACGCATCACGGCAACGCATCAACTCGATGAACGGACCGATGTTTCGGCTGATGCGCTCTACTCAAATGACAATGCGGGCGACAACCGCCGATATGGGGTAGAAGCGCGGGTCACACACGCCGTAACCAACTATCTTGACGCCAGCGTCGGGGTACGCGGTGTCCGTACCGATACGGAAAACGATACCAGCGACGTATTGAGTGGGATAGCGGGTGTTCGCTATCGTCCGCCAGAAGTGCCCGGTGCAACATTCCACGCGGAGTTCGAGCAGGATTTCGTCGAAGTGGACAACTGGCGCCTAACGACAGGTGGCGAGTATCAGTGGAGACCTGAGGTCCGCCTCTACGCGCTGACCGAGTTCTCGACCACCGAAAGCGGGCATTTCGGCATCGGCGACGGACGCAGCACCAACTTCACAACGAAAGCCGGTGTCGAGTTCACCGTGATGGAAAACGTCCATGGCTTCAGCGAATACCGCGACGGGGGTACAGGGTCGGGCAATGGCGTAGCAAACGGCGTGCGCACGACCTATGATGTGAACGAGTATACCAGCTTGCGGGTTTCGCTCGAACATGTCGAACCGGTTGCGGATGACCATGAGCGGCGCACCGCCTTCGCCTTTGGCACCGATTATGAAGACGATGATCGCGGCCTGCTTCTGCGTAGCGATATCGAATGGGATCGCGACGAGAGCGGCTCTGGCGTCTTCTCCAACTTCGCCTTCGGGTACAAGGTGGATGATGACTTCACGCTCCTGCTGCGTAACCGTGCTGCGTTCGACGACAAAGGTGCGCGTAACCGTTTCCGTGATCGCCTGCGCTTTGGTGTGGCCTATCGCCCCGTGAACGACAACCGGTTGCGGATGCTCGGCTGGTACGAGTATGAGATCGACGAGGAAGAGTTCCGCGAGCAGGCCCATCGCTGGTCGATCGGCGGCATCTGGACCCATAGCGACAGGCTGCGCAGCAATGCCCGCTATGCAGGTGAGCATACCGAGTTCCGGTCAAACACCGTGGATGAGGCGAATACACTGCACATGCTGCGCGTCGGTACGGAATACGAGTTTGCGGAGGACCGCTTTTCCCTTGGCGGAAACGTTGCACTCTTCACGGATGACGATTTCGAGAACTACACGCTGGGCTTCGGAGCGGAGATCAATGCCGCCGTCACGGAGAACATCCAAGTCGGTATCGGCTATAACCACGTCGAACTGGATGAGGACCGTATTCGACACCTCTACGATGCAGGGTTCTACATCCGAGCGAGGATCAAGCTAGACGACGATACGTGGAATATATTCGACGATGCAGTCTCGGCATTCACGCCAGAGCGATATTGAGAACGGGGCCGGGCATTCAGTTGCCCGGCCTCTTTCGTTTCAGTGGTCTTGCAGTCGATGCCCGTGATGATAGCCTAACCTAAGGGAAGCAATCCAAGGAGGCGGGACATGCGAATGTTTTTGGGGGCCGTAGCCCTTTGTATCGCGGGGATGATCGGGACGGCGGCGATGGCAAGCGAGTGTTTCCAGCTCGCCAAAGGTATGGGTGCCACGCTCTACCGGGCCGCCGATAGCTTGGGCAAAGACGAGGTATTGATCCGGTTCGTGGCCCATTCGACATACCTGTTGGAAAGTGCCGAAGGGCTACGCATCGCGACAGATTGGTCAGGAGATTTTGCCGAGCGGATCGAGGGTTTGCCCGATGTGGTAACGATGAACCATGCGCATGAGACGCATTGGACCGCATTTCCCGACCCCGAAATCGACCATGCCCTCAAAGGATGGGGTATTAAGGGCAAGCCACGTCGTCATTTCCTGCGCCTCGGCGAGACGCTGATCCGCAACGTGCCGACGGATATTCGGGGCGGCTATGCGGGGATCGAGCCGTTTGGCAATTCGATCTTCCTATTCGAGATCGGCGATCTATGCGTCGGACATTTGGGGCATATCCACCACGAACCAACCGAGGAGCAATATGCATTATTGGGCCGAATGGATGTGGTAATGGTGCCGGTGGACGGAACGTTCACGCTTGGGATCAAGGAGATCATCCCAATGCTAAAGCGGTTGCGGGCGCAGGTGGTACTACCTATGCACGCCTTTGGGCGCTATACGCTGGTCGAGTTCCTCGACGCCATGCGCGGGGATTTTGCCGTGGATTTCATGGATGGCGACGAGATTCTACTATCACAGAAGCGCCTACCCGATGTGCCTACTGTTTTCGTGCCCAAAGGATTGTAATAGCGATCCCGCGTCCCTGTTTGGCCATGAGTTGCTTTATAGCCATTTGCAATAAACCTGAGCCATATTTCACGCCAAGAGCCGCGCAAAATATGGCGCTTGACGATTCAGGATAATCGCAATTCGCTTTAAATGGCCGTAAAGCACGGCCTACAGGATATGCGTCCAGCCACTACGGGCGAAGGTGACGGCGGCATTTTGGGCGCGGGCCTCGCGCTCCATCTGCATCACATCATCATCAATGCGATGCGGGTCGTGATGGGTCATCAGCATATGCTGCGCCTGCGCCTCGGCCCCCAGCGCCAATCCCTGCTGCCATGTGGAATGGCCCCAACCGCGCCTGCTGTCAATTTCGGCATCGGTATAGGTTGCATCACAAACGAGCAGATCGGTGTGCTTGGCGGCGGCTATGATCTGGTCGTCGATCTCGGCATCACCGGTTTCATGGTCAGAGGCAATCGTGACGGACTTACCGCCCGTGTCGATACGCCAACCGAAAGCACCATCGGGATGGTTGAGGCTGAAAGGCGTTGCCATACCGCCCATGGCCAGCGGGAGCGCGATACCGGGCTGCGCGGTACAAAGACGCACGCCATCCCAGTGACGGAAATTAGGGAAAATAGGCGGTGACATCACCCGCGCCAATGTCTCGCGAAACGCTTCGTCACGATTAAAGGCGGCGCTCCATATACGCAAGGTCATCGTGTTGCAAAAGATCGGCTCAAAGAATGGCAAGCCGCAGATATGGTCGAAATGCAAATGGGTAAGCAGCAGATCGATTTCGGTGAATGGGCCAATCTCGCCCGCACCCATCGCATGACCTAGCGCACGCAGGCCAGAGCCAGCGTCAATGATAGTCAAGCCACCGCCACCCGACACGCTAAAGCATGTCGTGTCGCCCCCAAAATGGGTCTTGTCGGTGCCGCCCGTGAAAATCGATCCGCGTGCGCCCCAAACTCTGAAGGTTATATCGGCCATATCTCTCATTTACGAGTGGCCCTGTACACTGCATCCCAGTCATCACGCAAGGGTTGCATCCCATAATCATCAATCCGGGTAATCATTGTACGGGCAGCGTAGCGTAAGTCGATACAATCTGGTTCGGATTCTGCGATTTCAGCAAAGGCAGCACGGGCGGCGCTGAACGCCTGCGCACGATAGGCGGCAAGAGCTTCTGCCCATGTATCATGGGCGTTGCGGAAGGCCGGGCTAGCCGCCACGGCTTCGTCGCCCGCCACGGCATAGAGCGCGAGCGCAGAACCACTGCGGCCCAGCACCTCGACGCTATCAATCTCGATCAAAGCAAAATCATGTGCTTGTCTGGCGGTGCCCTCGCCGATGCAAATGTCGAGACCATAGACCTTGGTCAGCCCCTCAAATCGCGAAGCGATGTTCACCGCATCACCAACGCATGTGTAATCAAGCCGCGACTTCGCGCCAATCCGCCCCACGCTGCACGGCCCGGTATTGATGCCCACACCGATCTTGGCCAGAGGGAACCCACGCGCCGCGTAACCGGCATTCATCGCTTCCGCCGCCATCACCAGACGAAGGGCGCCGCGCAGGGCACCTCGCGCGTGATTCTCGTCACGCCGGGGCGCGTTCCAAAAGGCCATGATCGCATCGCCGATAAATTTGTCGATCGTGCCGCGTTCTTCAATGATCGCCTCCGCCATGGGGGTGAGATAGCCGTTGAGCCACTCAATCAGTTCTCCCGGTTCTAGCGCGGCAGAAATTTTGGAAAATTGTCGTACATCACAGAAAAGAATCGAAAGATCGCGTTCCTCGCCGCCCGGTGACATGTGGCGATTCGGATCACTTGCAATTTCTTCGATTACATCCGGGGCGACGAAATGCTCAAACTGGCGGCGGATTTCGCGCCTTTCGCGCCGTGCGCCGAGGTAGTCCACCGCCGCCGCCGACATCCATGCACCCAACGCAGCGAATATGGGTATGGTTGGGCCGAGAAGCAGGCCGTGGTGATTGAAAGCGAAAAAACTGAGTAGCGGAATCGTGGTCAGCACGGCGACGGCAGCGATTGCAGCCCATCCATAAGCGGCAACAACGATGATCCCCGCAATTAGCAGACTAACCACCCATGCCGTAACCCGCTCGGTCCCTGTGGCCCAATCAGGGCGGGTCAGCACGGTTCCAGCGAGGATTTGCTCCAATATTTCGGCATGGACCTCTACGCCGGGAACATTGGAACTTATGGGGGTGGCGACGATATCGCCCAATCCGGGGGTGGTCGCACCGATCAAGACGAAATGCCCATCAATCTGACGGCGCAAGAACGGGTCGTCCATCACACCATCGAGGATGGTAGCCGCCGATATCGTACGCTCCGCGCGCATTCCGCTATAGCGTATCCAGACCGCCCCATCATGGGTGGTCATCAGCGTATGGGGACCGACGCGAATGCCTGTCGCGACAATTTCGCTACGCCCAATCTCGCCGCCCCCATCCGAACCACGCAGCAAGTAGCCGGGTGCGCCCTCTCCCACCCGCAGCACATCAAGCACAAGGGTGGGGACAAGCATATCGCCGACCTGCGAGACGAGGGGGGCGCGGCGGATGATACCGTCTTCGCGGTCACGGGGGTTGAGCGTTACGGAGGCAATGCCTGCGGCGGCGGCGGCAAGGGCAGGACGATTGATATCGGCCCCCCCAAACATCGGCAGAGCGCCGCGCGGGTCGGACCCCAGAAACGAGGGCTGCACGGCGGCGGGGCGGCGGTCGTTATGCTCATTCGTCAGGATCGCACCGAGGACGACCGGGCTACCCTGGAGCGCATCGGCAAAAATGCGGTCATGGGTGCGGCCATCGACATAGGCCCGCGCGGGGGCAATGCCGAAACCTTCGAGGCTGCGGGCGATTTCTTCCGGCGAGGTGCGATCCGGTTCGGAAAACACCATATCGAACCCGATTGACCGCGCGCCCATATTCGTCAGCCGCTCGGTCAATGCAGCGAGGACAGGGCGGGGCCATGGCCATTGGCCATAGCGTTCGAGGGCCAGACGGTCGATGGCGACAATACGCACAGGTATCGCGGGGTCGTAAGGGCGGGGCGAGATGCGCTGAAAAGCGTCAAAGACGGCAGTATCGAGCCGACGGACTAAGGAAGCATTCTCCCATGTTAAAAGGGAGATCAGGGCCGTGACCAATAAAGCGGTGAGGGCCGCTTTGCACCGCCCTCTACGCGCCGCCGTCAATTGCTCGAATCGAGGGCATCGCCGCCGAACGTGCCGCTACCGATCAGCGACGTACCATCGGTCGACTGGATGTCGATCTGTCCGGCGGTGGCGCGCACGCTATCAGCGGCGCTGTCCCCAAAGAATGATCCGGCGATGCCAACATCGATATCGGGCCTGCCATTCGTTCCGGCGACGCCCAAAGCCTCACCAAAATAATGCGGGTCGCTCCTGCCGCCGGGTTCATTACCCGATACGCCAACGTCGAAATCATAGCCAGCAACACCCCGGAAATTGGCCTCGCCGAAACCTTCATCGAAGTCATAGAGCATCGAGAAACTGCCGCCATCGACGGATTGGCCCGTGGCATCGGCGATGCTGACGATGGCATGACCATCGAATGACGCAGTGCCTTGGCGGGCAGCGACAATGGAATGATCGAGGCGGTTCCCCGATATCCATGTACCCAGATGCGTGCGCTCACGCCGCCCTGCGAAATCGACGGTGTCATTCTCAGAAAAGCGGAATTCACCACTCCACCAGCCCCAGCGAAGGTATTGATGATCATCATCGGGCACGACGCCGCCATAGATTGCGTCAGCTGCGGTTCCCGCTGCATCGTTCGAGATGAGCGCGCCTCGGAAAGCCTGTTGAACACCCGATGGCGCGCGGCCCGTATTACCGTTGATATTGGTGGTGCCAGGGACGAAAGCTGGAACCTCTCTCGTTCGATCACGCAGGGCGAAATTACGGTCGGAAATCATGGCGGAGCGGGTTTCGGCGCTGCCAAAAATATAAGAAACCGTGTCGATATCTGCCTCGTTCGGGCCGCTTGTTGGCGGTGAAATGGAGCCATTTCCAAGGCGCGCTCCCTCCACCATCGTCAAAACCGCATTGGCTTCATTCTGGCTGGCATCGAAGGAAAACTTTGCCCCATCCGAGCTGTTTGAGCGCAGGATATAGGCGGCACTGTTGACACCATCGCGGTTGCTGACGCCCAGACCCGCCGCATACCCCCCGGTAAAGGCCGTGTCGTCATTCTGCATATTGAAGCCATCATCGCGTACCGCATTGGCATAAGCGACGCCTAGGGTCAGTCGGTCACTGTCAGCAATACTGGTCTGCATCGCCAGATCACCGCGACCGAGAAAACCGTTTGCCGCAGGGGCCGTACCGCTGAAGGCATCGTAGGTGATGGGCGAAGGCTCGATATTATCATCTGCGATAAGATTTCCGGCATCATCAGTGGCATCAGGGCGCAAGAAACGAGAGCCATTGCCGAAGATGATATGCTCGCCATTCGGCCCGAAAACCGTGCTGCCATCGCCGGATTCGATAACTGTACCATTACCCTCAAAAGTCGTCGGCACCGTGCCTCCAGCGGCCTGCGCTGAGCCATAGATGTTCAGGTCGGGCAGAGGAGCGCCCTGACTGCTGTTGGTGATCTCGCCCGTACCAACGGATAGGAATGACGATTGGCCCATCGAGCCGTCATCTTGGAAACGCAGCACCACATGGGATACTTTTGCCGAACCAACCGTATTTGCTTCATCCCGGAACCCTTCTCCCTGCTGCTCGATCAGAGTGAGGTTGGCGGTTAGGGGGTCGGTGAAGATGTTGTCGAAGGTATCGCCCGTTAAGGCATCCACACTGTATCCGCGCAACTCGATTGCGTTGGGGGCGACGGGTGCGCCTAGCTGTCCCGGTGTTCCCGTGCCGAAGAAGGCCATGCCCGAACGCCCCGTATTGGTCTGGAATGACGAGGTGATGAAACCGGTGGTTGGGTCGATTTCGCTGGTTCCGGCCAGCGTACCCGTCGGGAACATGCCATCCGTGAAAGTCTCGACATCCCCCGTCTCGGAGATGGGGATGACGTAGCGGTCGCCATTGGCGGCAATGCCGATCCGTTCTGGCGAGCGCACTTCTGTCAAGCCTATCGGTTGACCGGGGCCGAGGATGACATTCTGCGCTTCGGGGTCAGTAATGATCGTACCATCCGCGCTGATAAACTGAGACGGCGATGCAATCGCGATCACGCCGAACACGCCATTCAAGACGGTTTCAGACGGCGGTGGGGGAGCGGGCGGAGGAGAAACCGGCGGAGGAAGAACAGAGGGAGGGGTAGAGGGCGGCGGAGGGGTGGAGGGAGGCTGAGAGGGAGGTTCAGAAGGGGGTGCCGTCACGGATTCACTATTCGGTGAGACGGTCAGGCCAATACCTTCGCGCTCGCGCTCAGGCAATCTGTCGTCGTTATAGGTGCCACCATTCGTTGCGATGACAGGGCGCTTCTGCGCGCCGAGTTCACCAGAACCATAAGGTGCGAGCGTGCGCCCGGTTAGGCGACCGGCGATCAGGGCGTCTAGACCGGTTTGTAAACCGCCCCCACCCCCCTCAAACGCGCTATATCGCTGGTCAATCTCGGCGGCGGAGACGAGGCCAACAATGCGGGGAGCCTTGCCGGGGCGGATAATCGCTTTGGTGGAGGGACGTGTCAGCGAAACCTGTCCCTCAGCCGTCACGATCACCGTTCGCTCTCCGGCGATATGAATAACGGTCGTCTCACCATCATCATTCACATCGAGATAGGCGGCCCCGCCCCGGATGCCGATGGTGGCAGCGGGTGTACCGATAACTGCATCGCGCAGCTTTGTAATCCGCCCACCGATAAAGCGCAGGGCACCGCGCGTGAGGCTCAGGCCAATCTGTCCAATGGTCCGGTCAGGGTCGTAGATATATTTATCAAGGACGATGCGCGAGGAAGGGGCGATGGTCAGGGTCGTCTGATCGAGGAAAAGAAGCTGGCCTGACCCATCCGATGATGTTTCGATCAACTCGTTCGCGATCACGCGGCTACCAATGGACAGAACGCGCGTGCCAGAGGTTGCGGCACGGCCTTGCATCAGCGGGTTCGATGCGGCCACCCCACCGATATCGGTTGCGGCAAAGCCGGGGGAGGCGAAACCGATGGCAAGGGCAACCACGGCGGCGCTCATAGACAGGCGCGAAAGCATGATGGCAACTCCTTTGACGTCACTCAGAAACTATAGCCGAGGGCGGCGGAAACACCGATATTCTCAAGGTCGAAATTGGAGATATTAGAGCGGCGCTTGATGGCCGATGCACCAAGCGAGGCGTAGAAGCCGTCCTGAAAGTTGAAGGTATGCTGTATGCCAACCCGGTATTCTGTATCTTCACGCGCTTCGGCCAATGTCACCACAGGATCAGGCTCATCATAGAGGCGGTGCGCCACGGAGGCGTAGCTGTGCAAACGCCATTTCTTGCTCGCAATGGCGAGACCCGGATCGTAATCAAACGAGGCGGTAAGGCGCAGCGAACCTTCCTTATTGCTCTCGTTATCTGCTTTCGCCTCGTCCCAAATGGCCCCGATAGAGGCGGTGAGTGCAAGATCGGGGATCGGGGTCCATGCGACGCCGCTACGCAGATCGATGATCGCCCCATCCTCATCAGAGCGATTGGAACGATGCTCGCGAATGCTCGCACGAATGGTGCTGAACGTGGACCATTGGTCGCCCAAAATTTCGCGATGTTCGAGCCCTAGACCCCCTTCAGTATAGAGGCGCTCATCATCGGCCCGCACATGGGTAGCATCAATAAATGGGCGTAGCTTTGAACCAAAATATTGGTCATCCAATGCCAGTTGTGGCCCCGTGCGTAGAAAAAATGCCTCGGTCGAGCCTGTGCCTTCATCCTTGTATCGACGACCAAATATCGCGGCATCGGTCTGCCAGAACTCATTGCCCTGACTACCGAAATCGTAACGATGGGTCACTTCGGCCACGAAACGCCCGCCGATATCGCTCTCACCAAGGGATTCGTCTGTGAGCCGGGCGGCGCGACCAAATACGAGGACATCGCGGCCTTCGGGACCAAGATTGGCATTGCTGTCATATACAACACCGACCTCGACACGACCACTAAAGCGATGGCGGCGGGTGCGGCGCTCAATCTCCTTGCGGAAGGTGGCGACACGGGCACGCACCGCTTCGGGAATATCGTCGGCTTGCACAACGGCGGCAAAGTACCGCTCGGCGACCGCGTAGGAACCAATCCTGAAATAAAGCACGCCAAGCTCAAGCCGAACGCGCGGCAGGTTCTCATTGAAGATCAGCATCCGCTCAAGTGTCGAAATCGCGGCCTCATAATCCTCGATCCGCGCCGATATGCCCGCATACTCGAACATAATATCGAGATTTTGCGGATCGCGACTCATCGCCTCGAAAAGCGTGGTTTGATAAGTGCGCAAGGCCGCCTTAGAGGTTTGCGCCATCGAAGCGTTATCGCCCGAAAAGACAAGTATTGCACCCATACATACGGCGCAAAACAGGCGACGGGCGATTACTGGGAACACGTACACTCGGTATCTCCCGCGAATCATACTAATGCGCCAGTATCCCAAAACGATACAAATACGCAATGTGCGGTAGAATCTTTGTGGAGTTCAGCCTATCGCGACGGGTAATTCTTCAAAGGCACCCCATTCGGTCCAAGAGCCATCATAAAGACCCCAGTCACGATGGCCAATGCGATGCAGCGCCAGCCCCAGAACCGCCGCCGTAATGCCCGATCCACAGGTCGTGATGACCGGGCGGCTGAAATCAAGACCCGCCTTATCGAAGATCGCGCGCAGCTCCGCTTCGGGCTTCATCACTCCATTATCGAGTAAATCTCGGTAGCATATATTGACCGATCCAGGGACATGGCCGGAACGCAAGCCTTCGCGCGGTTCCGGCTCGGACCCGTTGAAACGCCCCGGCGCGCGGGCATCAATAATCTGCTGATCGCCAAGCTTAGAGGCGCGGGCAACATCGGTGACATCGCGGATCAGCGTGGCATCACGGCGGGGGGTAAAATGGCGCTCGCGCGGAACAGAAGGCATATCATCAAGGGCGCGACCCTCCGCTTTCCATTTTGCAAGCCCGCCATCGAGCACCGCAACATCCGCATGGCCAAACAAGCGAAACATCCACCAAACCCGCGCCGCGCTCCACAGATCGGAATTGTCATAGACAATAATGCGATTGCCGTCGCCGAGGCCCAACTTGCGAACGCGGGACGCGAATTTTTCGGAGCTAGGCACCATATGGGGCAGGCTCGACGTGGAATCGGCAATATCGTCAATCTCAAAAAACACCGCACCGGGGATGTGTTCCGCCTCATATTCCGCCCGTGCATTGCGGCCCGCATTGCCCAGATGGTGACTACCATCGACCACGCGCACATCAGGCGCATCAAGATGACGGGCAAGCCATTCGGTGGAGACGAGGCAGGATAGATCTGATTGTGGCATAGACGGCCCCGGATGCGAGAGGATTTACTCCCTCACGCTATACGCCGTGATGCAGGGCGCAAGCAAAGCTTTCGATGAGAATGCAGGCAAACGAGGAATGACCCCTCGACCCAAAACCCCGCTAAAGTAGGCGAAAGTACGACAGCACAAGAAAAAATGGTGCCGCATAGGAGCACAGAACACGATATTCAGCCATATTCACTGATAATCAGATTTCGTCATTTTCCATTGAATTTGCTCAATAAATTCCGCATATCGTTACTCAACGTTAATCATGGATCGTCACTTTTCGTTCCCCCCTATCAAGATGTAGTGGGGGGACAGAGATTGGAGCGGGTCGGATGGTGGCACTCAACAGGCTCTCGGCAAAGGCAGTGGAGAACGCCGTTGAAGGGAAGCATTGCGTCGTCTGAGTGAGATAGCTTCACAGGGCAT
Source organism: uncultured Neomegalonema sp. (assembly GCA_937928005.1). GTDB lineage: Bacteria > Pseudomonadota > Alphaproteobacteria > Rhodobacterales > Rhodobacteraceae > JAHDDY01. The sequence continues at coordinate 26,129 of CALFVD010000146.1, forward strand.
CTCTTACAGGCGTTCACGGACCATGCGTTGCCTGTCGTGGCGGGATAACCATGTGGTCGATGCGGCGATGCGGGCGGTCTTCGCTACGACGGCAAAGAGCGTGATGGAGGCAAACTATCTGCTGCATCGCGGGTGCAACCGAATCAACGTCATGTTGACGATCAACGCGGGGCCGATGGCGCGGGATGGAGAAACTGCACAGGCGGTTCTCCGCCGCGTGATGAAGCTGTGCGTCAATCTCTATCGCAACGTGCCCCAGACCTTCGCGGGTGTATGGCGATACGAGATTGGCACCGACCGATATGGAGGTTGCCACTACCATATCGCCTTTCACGCCCCGCGCGGGATGCGCGACCGTCTGCTTGATGCCCTGCAAGGATGGTTTGATGAACCGCTCGACCTCAAGCGGTCGTCGCGGTCGTTTCGGAATCCGAAGTGGAAAGCCTATGGCATACGCGGCGGCTGGCAGTTGTGCCGCATCTATGAACTCGACGGCGCACTCGACTACATCGCCAAGGTGCTAACGGACGGGAACGGTGAACCCCTGTCGCGGGCGGAACGTCTGGGCAATGCACGGGTGCGGGAATACGCGACTTTCGGGAGACGGAACAAGGACCGGACACCATGACTGACGAAACGGCAGACCGCGACGACAAGGGACAATTCGCCCCCGGCAATCAGCTTTGGCGCAGGCGGGCGGTGCATGGGCGTCCCCCCGTCTTTGCAAATGGTGACGATCTGTGGTCCGCCTGTGTCGAGTATTTCGAGTGGAGCGCGGCGAACCCGCTTTACGAATACAGGGCTTTCGCCAACGGTGCCGTGGTGCCAGTGCCGAAGATGCGGGCGATGACGCTCAAGGCGCTGTGGCTGCATCTCGGCATCGACCGGACGACGTGGAGCGAGTGGCGGGCGCGATCCGATTTATCCCCCGTCACGTCCCGCGTGGATAGCATCATTCACATCCAGAAATTCGAGGGCGCGGCGGCGGGTCTGCTGTCCCCCAACATCATCGCCCGCGACCTCGGCCTTGCGGAGAAGTCGGAGCATACCGCCGATGCGGGCGGGAACACGCTGGCGGCATTGCTGGAGCGGGTCGCGAAGGATGGGGAGCGTCTGTAAAAGGGGCGTGACCCGCACCTTGACCGCATACGACCGATGCGCGACACCGTTAACGGAATGTGTGGAAAGCGATCCAGTTGCATAGGGAATTGCCCCAAGAGTGGGCATTTCCCTATTGTTTTCGGTCTGTTGGTCGCTTTTCACACTGGTTGCGAGGGGATACGGATGCCGACGCTACGCTGGTTGACGCGGGACGAGGATGTGCGGGCGGCGGAGGGGGTTCCGTATCGCCTGCTCGAAGAGGACGCGGCGCTGGGCTATGGCGATCCGGCGGCGGGCAACATGCTCATTCAGGGCGACAATCTGGAGGCGTTGAAAGCCCTGCTCCCCTATTATGCGGGGCAGGTGAAATGCATCTATATCGACCCGCCCTATAACACCGGCTCAGCCTTTGAGCATTACGACGACAACCTCGAACATTCCCGCTGGCTGGCCATGATGTGGCCCCGGCTCGAACTGCTGCGCGAGTTGCTGGCGGAGGACGGGTCGATCTGGGTGAGTATCGATGACCGGGAGGCGCATTATCTCAAGGTCATTATGGATGAAGTTTTAGGACGAAATTCATTTCTAAATTCAATTTGCTGGCAGAGCCGATACTCCGTATCTAGCGATGCGATTTTTTCAAATTCTCACAACACCATACATGTTTATGCGCAAGATGTATCGAAGTGGAAAGGTGTAAGAAATAGAATTACTCGTACTGAGAAGCAAGCGAAGCAGTACAATAATCCAGACAATGATCCAAGGGGGCCTTGGCGCTCTATCCCTTGGGATGCACCTAATATTCGTGAGAATTTATCTTATGAGATTGTAACTCCCAAGGGGTCAATTAAGCGTCCACCTAAAGGGCGTTGCTGGTCAAGAACAGAGGCGCAATGGCTTAGGTTAGTTGAAGATGGGCTGGCTTATTTTGGTAAGAATGAAGATGGCGCACCTGCATTCAAAAGGTTCTTGAAGGACGATCCCGGTGTAGTGCCGAATACGTGGTGGCAACACGAGGATGCAGGTCACACCGACGAAGCGAAAAAAGAGGCGTATGCCCTCCTTGGCGAAGAGCCTTTTGATACGCCTAAACCAGAGAGGCTAATTCAGCGCATATTACAAATCGCCACAAACCCCGGCGACCTCGTTCTCGACTCCTTCCTCGGCTCCGGTACGACGGCGGCGGTGGCGCAGAAGATGGGGCGGCGGTATATCGGCATCGAAATGGGCGACCATGCCGTCACCCATTGCGTCCCGCGCCTGCAAAAGGTCATCGACGGGGAACAGGGCGGGATTTCCAAGGCGCAGGACTGGCAAGGGGGCGGGGGCTATCGCTTCTATCGCCTCGGCCCGCCGGTCTTCGATGAAGACGGACGCCTGCAACCCGATATCCGCTTTCCCGTATTGGCCGCGCATGTGTGGTTTGCGGAGACGGGCGCGCCCCTGACCGTACCTGATAGCCCATCGCTTTTTCTGGGCATCCAAGACGGCCATGGCTATGCCTTACTCTATAACGGTATTCTGGGCGATAAATCCGTCAATGGCGGCAATGTCCTGACCCGCAAAACGCTGGGCATTATCCGCGATGCTGCGGGCGATTTCGATGGCCCACTCACGGTCTATGGCGAACGCACGGCCCTGTCAGACACAACGCTCAAGGCGGAGCGCATCACTTTCAAACAGACCCCTTATGATGTGAGGGCCAGAGCATGAGGATATGGGCATGAGGATATGGGCATGATCCTCAAGGATTATCAGACCGCAACGCTCGCAACCCTGCGCCGCTATCTGGAGGATGCACGGGTCAGTGGCCCCGCAACCGCCTATGAGGCGATCACGACGGACCCCGAACAGGCCGCGCGCCTGCATGGCTATGGCGGGAAGTACAAGCCGCTCAAGTGGCGCGAGGGCGTGCCCTATGTCTGCCTGCGTCTGCCCACGGGGGGCGGCAAGACGATCCTCGCCGCGCATTCGATCACGGTCGCCAAGGACGCATGGATCGAAAAGGATTACCCGCTGGTCCTGTGGCTAGTACCGACGAACACGATCCGGCGGCAAACCGTCGATGCGCTCAAGAACACTCGCCATGCCTATCGTAAGGTGCTGGACGAGGCATTCGACGGACGGGTGCGCGTGTTTGACATTGGCGACTTTACACAGATTGCGCCCCATGACCTGCGCTCGAATTGCTGCATCGTGGTCGGTACGATCCAGACCTTGCGCGTCTCGAACACCGATGGCCGCAAGGTCTATGCCCATCACGAAATGCTGGAACCGCATTTCTCGGCTGTCTCGCCCAATACGGCGGGGCTGGAGCGCAACGATGACGGCCCACATAAGGGCGATATCCGTTTCAGTTTCGTGAACCTGATGCACCTGCATCGCCCGCTGGTCATCATGGACGAGGCGCATAAGGCAGGCTCGAAGCTCTCTAAGGAAGTGTATGACCGCACGAACCCTTGCGCCTTGCTCGAATTCACGGCAACGCCCAAGGGCTTCAACAACATCCTGCATTCCGTCTCCGCTCAGGAATTGAAAGCGGAGGAAATGATAAAGATGCCGGTCGTTCTGGCGGAGCATCAAACATGGCAATCCGCAGTGAATGGCGCGATAGCCAAACGGGCGGAATTGCAGGAATACGCCGATAACGACCGTAAAGGCTATATCCGCCCCATCGTTCTGTTTCAGGCGGAGAGCAAGGGGAACGAGGTCACGGTCGATGTGCTCAAAAGCCATTTAATCGAACAGGAAAACATCGACCCGGCAAAGATTGCCGTGGCCACGGGCGAACAGCGCGAACTCGATGGCCTAAATCTGTTCGATGCCGATTGTCCCGTCGAATTCATCATTACGATGGAGGCACTGAAAGAGGGGTGGGATTGCAGCTTTGCTTACGTCTTCTGCTCGGTCGCCAATATCCGTAGCGCGACCGATGCAGAGCAACTGCTGGGCCGCGTGCTGCGGATGCCCTACGCCCAGAAGCGCAAGAATCCAAAGCTGAACAAATCCTATGCCGCGCTTATCTCGAAATCCTTCATGGAAGCGGCCCACGCCCTGCGCGACAAGCTGGTCGATATGGGCTTCAACGAAACCGAAGCCGAACAGAATATCGAAGCGGAAAACCCCGAAATGGGCGAAGGTCTGTTCGGTCGCCAGACCCGCCCCAAACCTTCTGTCTCGGTGGAGGTGGATATCGACCCGCAAGAGGTTGTGGGTATCGAAAAGGTGGCCCCCGGTAAGATCACCCTCGGTAAGTCGGACGAAGGGCGCACCATCGTTAAGATCACGGGCTTTCTGAAAGCACGCGAGAAAGAACGCCTCTTCGAGAACACACCCGTTAAGGCGCATGGCGTGCTGCGCGAACGGATCGAAACCTATGAAGCGGAGAACCTACACGTCGCGACTCCCGCCGAACGGGGCGAGACGTTCATCGTTCCGCGCCTCATGGCATCGGTGCAGGGGGAAATGGTTTTCGCGGATACAGACATTCTCATGGAGCATCACGACTGGTCCCTGCGCGATCATCCCGCGCGGCTGGATAAATCCGAATTCAATGTGGTGGAGACGGCGGATATCTTTGAGATACGGCTGGACGGCGATAAAGTGACGATCTCCGCAGCCGATATGACCGAACAGCTATTGCTCGAAGTCGATGTAGAGGGCTGGAGCGACGCACATCTTGTTCGCTGGCTGGATAAGAAGATACGTGACCCGCGCATTGGCCAAGGCGAGTTGCTGGCGTGGCTGGGCGATGTCGTGACCTATCTGACCCGCGACCGCGCCCTACCCATCGCGCAGTTGATGCGCTGCAAATTTATCCTCGCCCGCAAGCTGGCCGATAAGTTGAACGCGATCCGGGCGGCGGAGCAAAACACGGTCTATCAGCTTCACCTCTTCGCACCCGATGCCAAACCAGAAGTCAGTTTCGAGACGGGCTTTGAATTCTTTGATGGCATGTATGACGGCGTGCCGAAACATCGCGGCACGGTCTACGGCTTCAACAAGCATTTCGCAGGACCGGACGAGATACCCGCTTTCGACGGCAAGGACGGAGGCGAAGAACAGAAATGCGCGGTCATTCTGGACGGTATCCCGGAAATCGAATTCTGGTCGCGCAATGTCTCAAGGCATCCGAACTCGTTCCGCCTGCCAACGGCGACGGGCAATTTCTATCCTGATTTCGTGGCCAAGCTGAACGACGGGCGCATCCTCGTGGTCGAATACAAGGGCCAACAACACGCCGATGAACAGGAAACCGCCGATACCCGCGCCAAGCGCATCATCGGTGAACACTGGCAATCGGTATCCGGTGGGCAGGGTGTGTTCGTGCTGGCAACAATGAAAACCGGCGACGCGGGCGAAATCCGTCAACAGGTGAACGACGCTTTGGCGAGTGCAAAGCAACTATCCTGATTTCTGGCGCTGTATCGCAGGCTATCGGATGCAGAAAATGCGATGCCCTACCGCGCGCAGATGGGGGGACAAATGGGGGGACAGAAAACCTCCCCAAATGAGATTTCTCATTAACATCAGTCATTTAGCAATGAGTAATGGTGCCGCATAGGTGACTCGAACACCTGACCCCATCATTACGAATGATGTGCTCTACCAACTGAGCTAATGCGGCGTAGGACGGGTGATACGGGCCATCCGTCAATAAGACGTTTCTCTAGCGACGATTTACGGGCGGGGCAACGGGATTTTTCGGTATTTTATCCAGAAGCGCAAGCATCGCGTCTTCGGAAGGGTGACTGGCTGCGCGTAAGCTGGCGGTGATGGGGTTGCCTTGCAGGGGCGCGAGGGCAGCGGAGCTAATGGCGATGATGTGGAGGGCGGGGAGTGTACCCGCTGGCAGGGATGCCGCCGCATCCGCCAATCGGCGCGCACTGCCGGGGGAATAGACGAGCGCGGTCGTGGTGGTGGCGAGGTGGGGGAGGATATCCGGCTCGAATCGCGGCAAAGTGACTGTGCGGTAGAGAATGGTCTCGCCTGTGTCGAAGCCCGCCGCGCGCAGGGGGTCGAGTGGGGAGCGCGTTATGGTTTCGCCGCGTGCATGGATTACCCGGCCCTTGGCGGGGGCGAGGGTTGAGAGAGCGAGGGCGGCGAGGGCGGCGGCATCACCATCGGCGGATAGGACAGAGCGAAACCCCGCTTTACGCAGGGTAGCGGCGGTGCGCTCGCCTACGGCAAGAATGGGTGTGGAATGGTCGATATCCTTGCCCGCCAATGCAGCGGCACCATTGGGGCTGGTGACGAGAATGGCTTGCGCGGGACCAACGACACCCTCTACCACCTCGATCTGAACCAGTGGCGCAATTACAGAACGGTATCCCCGTTGCAGCAGGCGGGCGGCGGTCGCCGTGGCCTGTGGGCGGGCGCGGGTTAGGAGGATTGTCAATGCTCGACGAAGAAGCCCGGACCCGCAAGCTGCTTGAGTTCAGCGCCCGCATCGAGGCCCATCGCGACGGCATCGGATAGCGCCCCTTCGCGGCTGGTTTCGTGTCGCTCGGAGCCATCGGGGCGCAGGACTTCGCCCTTGAAGAGGAGCCGGTCGCCCTCGATCACCGCCAGCCCACCGATGGGTGTGCGGCAGGAGCCGTCTAGCGCGCCGAGGAACGCCCGCTCGGCGGCAAGGCGGGTGCCGCAAACCTCGCAATGCAAGGGGGCCAGAGCGGCGCGGATATCGTCGTCATCGCTGCGCGTTTCGATCCCGACGGCGCCCTGCGCTACCGCAGGCAGCATGGTGTCGGTTTCGATTACCATCGTGGCAACATCGAGCATATCGAGGCGCGACAGACCCGCCATCGCGAGGAAGGTTGCATCGGCCTCGCCCGCGTCGAGTTTCTTGAGGCGCGTTTGTACATTGCCCCGGAACAGGCCGACTTTGAGGTCAGGGCGGCGGTGCAGGAGTTGGGCCTGACGGCGTAGGGAGGCCGTGCCGACCACCGCGCCCGCTGGCATGGCGTCGATGCTGGCATGGCGAGGGCTGACGAAAGCATCGCGCACATCTTCACGGGGCAGGAGCGCGACGATCTCCAGACCATCGGGCAGAGTCGTGGGCATGTCCTTCATCGAATGGACGGCTAGATCGATGGTCTTGTCGTAGAGCGCCTCCTCCACCTCCTTAGTGAACAGACCCTTGCCGCCGATATCGCCAAGCTTTTTCTCCAAACGTTTGTCGCCGGTCGTGATGATCTTGACGATGTCGATGGAATCATCGCCGAGGCCATGTGCCTCCTTCAGCCTTGCAGCGGTGTCATAGGCTTGGGCAAGGGCCAGCGGGCTGGCACGGGTGCCGATGCGGAAGGGGCGGTCAGGACCGTAAGGGACGCTCATGCGGTTGCGTTCTCCGTCGAAAGGCGTATGCGATTAACCATCGCGTAGCATGGCGCGAAGCAACAGGGAAGATGTGCGTGACGACGGTGCTGGGGATCGAATCGAGTTGTGACGAGACGGCGGCGGCGGTCGTGCGCGGAGATGCGCGTATCGGGCGGGGCGAAATCCTATCGAATATCGTCTTTGATCAGATGGATTTGCACGCGGCCTATGGCGGCGTGGTGCCAGAGATTGCCGCCCGCGCCCATGCGGAAAAGCTGGATATAGCGGTGAGCCGCGCGCTCGATGAAGCAAAGGTCGCGCTGGACGCAGTAGATGCCATCGCGGTGACGGTCGGGCCGGGGTTGATCGGGGGACTGATATCAGCGGTCGCTTGCGCGCAGGGATTGGCGTTGGGGTCGGGTAAACCATTGGTGCCGGTCAATCATCTGGAAGGGCATGCGCTGACACCGCGCCTGACGGATGGGCTGGCCTATCCATATCTGATGCTACTGGTATCGGGGGGGCATTGCCTGTTTTTGATCGTACGCGGCCCCGGCGACCATGAGCGCATCGGCACCACCATAGACGATGCACCGGGGGAGGCGTTCGACAAAACCGCAAAGATGCTGGATCTGGGTATTCCCGGTGGGCCGAAGGTCGAGGCAAAAGCGATGGGCGGAGATGCGGGGCGCTTTGCCCTGCCTCGCCCGCTGATGGATCGCCCCGGATGTGATGTCTCGTTTTCAGGGTTAAAAACCGCCGTTCGGATGGTGCGCGATGGGCTGATTGCAGAGAGCGGGATGAGCGAACAGGATGTGGCCGACCTCTGCGCCGGGTTTCAAGCCGCGAGCCGCGACGTGCTGGTTGGTAAGTCTCGGCGGGCAATGGCGCGGTTTCGGGAGGAGTTTCCGGCGGTGGATGCGCCGGGGTTTGCCGTGGCGGGGGGCGTGGCGGCGAATACGGTGCTGCGGGCTGGCCTGAAAGATATGACGCAAGGTGAGGGATTCGCCTTTACTGCACCGCCCTTGGCGCTGTGTACCGATAACGGCGCGATGATCGCTTGGGCGGGGTTGGAGCGGTTTGAGGCGGGGCTGACTGGCGACATGGTTCCCAAACCACGCTTTCCCATCGCGAGCAACCCGATGACGAGCATCTGGTCAGGCAAGCGAGGGGCAAAAGTATGATTGGTGTCTTGGGTGGCGGCGCATGGGGATTGGCGCTGGCACAGCTTTATGCCGCGCAGGGCAATGATATCCGACTCTGGGCGCGACGGGCGGAGACAGTGGCGGAGATCAAGGCGGGCGCATCCGCCGCTTTGCCGGGGGTGGCGCTCGATCCTCGGATCATTGCATCGACTGATCCAGCGAGGCTGCACGAGGCGGATATCATCTTATCTGTCATCCCTGCACAGGCGGCGCGCATGGTGTTGATGGCGGTTGCGCCAGTGCTGATGCCGGACGCAACGATCATTTTGTGCCAGAAAGGCGTCGAGCGCGGCAGTCTTGCGCTACCCCATGAAGTCGCGGGCGAGGCGGCACCGGGCCATCCCATCGCCGTATTGACCGGGCCAAGCTTTGCCGCCGATGTGGCGCAGGGTCTACCGACCGCCGTGACGATTGCAGCAGAAACGATGGATGTGGCCACCGCTTTGCGTGATCGGCTGGCGACACCGACCTTTCGGCCCTATCCCAGCGATGACCTGACTGGCGCGCAAATTGGCGGGGCAATCAAGAATGTGCTGGCGATTGCCTGTGGCATCATCGTTGCGCGCGGCCTTGGCGAAAGTGCGCGGGCGGCGACCATCGCAAGGGGTTTTGCCGAGATGAACCGGCTGGCGCAGGCAATGGGCGGACGGGCGGAGACGATGGCCGGATTATCCGGGCTTGGCGATCTGGCGCTGACCTGCGCCTCCGCCCAATCACGCAATTTCGCGCATGGTCTGGCATTGGGAAAAGCTGGGGATACCGAAATGGGCAAGACGGTCGAGGGTGCCGCAAGCGCAGAGGCCGTTGTTGCCTTGGGGGAAAAATGGGGCGTCGATCTACCGATTTCTAAGACCGTGGAAGGAATCATCACAGGCAACATCGCGGTTTCCGATGCAGTCATGGCGTTACTACAGCGCCCGCTCGCCTCGCGCGAATAAGCCTATTAGCTAGGCATTATAGCGACGAAGCAGGCCAGAGCCACTGCCGCGAGAAGAATGCTGACACCGATAATGATGCCCGCATCACGCTGCCCCCGCACGGGCCTGTCGCTCTGGATGGTTTCGTGGCCATTTTCTGAGATAGCTTTTCTGGTTTCCATACGATTTCAATGCATTTTAAGCTGAATGGTTCCATGCGGAGGAAATAAAAATGAAAAACTTAAATCGGTTGCTTGTAGCCACCACTCGCGGACCGATTATCGAGAACCGTCACGCAGGGATTTTGGCGATAGCGGATGCCTCTGGAGTGATCCGAGAAGCATGGGGAGACATCGAGCAGGCCATGCTACCCCGGTCGGCGATTAAGATGATTCAAGCATTACCTTTGATTGAATCAGGGGCAGCAGATTCAGCGAAGTTGAACGATGAGCATCTAGCACTGGCCTGTGCATCCCATGAGGGCGCGATGATCCATACCAAGCGGGTTAGAGCATGGCTGGAGGCGCTGGGATTGGATGAGAACGCGCTACGCTGCGGGCCACAACCACCGCGTGACGCAGCGATGAAAGAAGAGAGGGTGCCCGCAAGCCGCATCCTGAACAATTGTTCGGGCAAACATACCGGCTTTTTGACCTATGCCCGGCATATCGGTGCGCCCATCGACACCTATCTCGATCCGACGGCACGGGTACAATCCGATGTCGCAGCGGCTTTTGCGGAGACAACCGGGGAGAGCGCGCCGCTTGCCTATGGGATCGATGGATGCTCGGCCCCAAACTTCGTGGCCAGCACGGCGGGTGTTGCACGGTCGATGGCACAATTTGCGGCCCCCCCGACCGGCGCACGCGGGGCGGCAATGGCGCGGCTACGCAATGCCATGCGGGCGCATCCGCTGTTAATGTCGGGCGAAGGACGGGCCTGTGCGGCGCTGATCGAGGCAACCGAACGGCGGGCGGTGGTTAAAACCGGCGCAGATGGCGTGTTTACAGGCATCGTGCCCGAACACGGCCTCGGCTTCTGCCTCAAGATCGAGGATGGCAATCGGGCGGCGGCAGAAGCACTATGTGCGGCGGTGCTTGTACGAATAGGTGTGCTGGTGGCGGATCACCCAGTCGCTCTTGCTTTGATGAATACAAAAATCCGCAACTTCAACGGCGAGGTCGTCGGCGAGCGCCGGGTGATGCTGGGTGACTGACGGAAAGTGACGCACGGTTGATCTTTCCTGTATACCCGCCCCGACTCATCACCGGAGGCTGACCATGCAGCGCATTCTTATCACATCCGCGATTCCCTATATTAATGGGGTCAAGCATCTGGGCAATCTCGTCGGCTCGATGCTGCCCGCCGATGCTTATGCGCGATTTATGCGCCTGCGTGGGCATGAAGTGATGTTTATTTGTGCCACCGACGAACACGGCACCCCCGCCGAGTTAGCCGCTGCCGCCGCTGGCGAACCAGTCGCAGAGTTCTGCGCGCGGATGTATCATGTGCAGAAGGGTCTTTATGACGGCTTTCGCCTCAGCTTCGATCATTTCGGGCGGTCTTCATCCGAGCGCAACCACAAGCTAACCCAGCATTTCGCAGGCGCATTGGCCGATGCGGGCCTGATCTATGAGGTTGAGCAGGAGCAGATGTGGTCCGAAGCCGATGGCCGCTTTCTGCCCGACCGTTACATCGAAGGCACATGCCCGAACTGCGGCGCGACCAACGCACGCGGAGACCAATGCGAAACTTGCACGAAACAGCTTGATCCCACGGACTTAATTGATCCGCGTTCCGTTATTTCAGGCAGTACAGACGTGCATCCGCGCAAGACAAAACACCTGTTCATGAAACAATCGGCCCTCGCAGACGATATCCGCGCATGGATCGATACCAAGACCGATTGGCCCGTTCTCGCCACTTCCATCGCCCGCAAATGGCTTGATGACGGCGATGGGCTACAGGATCGCGGCATCACTCGCGATCTCGATTGGGGTGTGCCAGTCAAGCGCGGTGACGAGGATTGGCCCGGCATGAAGGGCAAGGTCTTCTACGTCTGGTTTGACGCCCCCATCGAATACATCGCCGCCACCGCCGAATGGGCCGATGCCAATGGCAAGACCGAGGCCGACTGGCGGCGCTGGTGGCGCAAGGACGAGGGGGCGCAGGACGTGCGCTATCTTCAGTTCCTCGCGAAAGACAACATCCCCTTCCACACCATCACCTTCCCGGCAACGATCATGGGGTCGGGCGAGCCTTGGAAGATGGTTGATTACCTCAAGGGTTTCAACTGGTTAACCTATCAGGGTGGTAAATTTTCGACGTCATCTGGGCGCGGCGTCTTCATGGATCAGGCGCTCGACATCCTGCCGCCCGATTACTGGCGCTGGTGGCTGCTGTCAAATGCCCCCGAAAGCGCCGATAGCGACTTTACGTGGGAAGCGTTTCAGGGAGGCGTGAACAAGGATTTGGCAGATGTGTTGGGCAATTTTGCCAGCCGCGTGACCAAATTCTGCCGCTCGAAATTCGGCGAAGTCATCCCCGATGGCGGCACCCCCGGCGAAGCAGAGGCGGCACTGACGGTAGAGGTGCAAAAACGCCTTGATGCCTATGCCAACGCGATGGAAGCCGTCGAGATGCGCAAGGCCACCGCCGAACTGCGCGCGCTGTGGGTCGCGGGGAACGAATACCTACAACACGCCGCCCCGTGGAGCGTCTTCAAGACCGACCCCGAACAAGCCGCCATGCAGGTGCGCACCGCCCTGAACCTCGCCGCGCTCTACGCCAATGTCTCGCGCCCGTTCATTCCCGATTCCTGCGACACGCTGGCAACTGCGCTCAATACAGCAACCAATGCACCATGGCCCGATTCCGCAGAAGAGGCGCTAACTGCCTTACCACCCGGACACACCTTCACTGTGCCCGAAAATCTGTTTCGCAAGATCGAGGATGCCGAACGCGAAGGGTGGGAAGCGCAATTCGCGGGGGCGTGAGGACCACCACGCCCGACATGAAAACGCCGGAGGTATAAACCCCCGGCGCGTAGCATCTTCACCCGCTGTTGCGATTACTCGGCGGCAATTTTTAGTTCTTGCTGCATGTCGCCACGATACCAAGCCTGCGCCGCCGCAATGCCGGAACCAAGTTCAATCCGCGCCCCAGCATCCGCCAAGGCCATTTCCGCCGAGCCGATGCCCGCAATGCACATCACTTCGTTCAGGCTGCCGAGATGGCCGATGCGGAAGACCTTGCCTGCAAGCTGTGACAGACCAGAGCCGAAGGACGTGCTGTAGCGGCTATAGCCGTGGGAAATCACATCCCGTGCATCGACATTTTTCGGTACACGGATAGCCGAAACCGTATCCGAATACCATTTCGGGTCAGTCGCGCAGAGTTCGCACCCATCCCAAGCGGCAACCGCGCGGCGCACGCCTTCGCCGAGGCGATAGTGACGGGCGATGACGTTATCCAGCCCCTCCTCGAAGATCATCCCCAGCGATTCGCGCATCCCGTGGAATAGCTGCGTCGGGGGCGTATACGGGAAATACCCATCTGCATTCATCTTCATCATATCGGCAAAATCGAAGAAGCAGCGGTCCATCGTGCCCGTCTTCGACGCCTCGATCGCCTTCTGGCTGGCCGCGAGGATACCCAAACCAGCGGGCAGCATCAGACCTTTCTGTGACCCGGAAACCGCCAAATCGACACCCCAATCATCGAAGCGGAAATCGACTGAGCCAAGACCCGAAACCGTGTCGACATAGAGCATCGCGTCGTGGTCCGCCTCGTCCAGTGCCGCGCGCACGGCAGCGATATCCGAGGTCACGCCTGTCGCCGTCTCATTATGGGTGACAAAGACGGCCTTGATCCGGCCTTCTGTGTCGGCTTTCAGCTTCTCGGCATATTGTTCGACCGGCACACCCTTGCCCCACTCGACGTCGATACAATCCACGTCAAGGCCCAGGCGCTCGGCCATATCGACCCAAAGGTGCGAGAACTGGCCAAAACGGCTCATCAGAACGCGGTCGCCATTGTTCAGCGTGTTGGTGATCGCCGCTTCCCATGCGCCCGTGCCGGAACCGGGATACATGAAGACTTCAGCCGATTTGGTGCGGAACACTTTCTTTAGGCCCGCGAATAGTGGCAGTGTCAAATCACCAAAATCAGGAGCGCGCATATCCTGCATGGGCACATTCATCGCCATGCGTACACGCTCTGGCACATTGGTCGGGCCGGGGATGAAGAGATGGTTCTGACCGGTTTTCATGGCGACGCTCCTTTGGGTGATTTTGTGTGTTTTCGATGAGCGAGGCCTAACGTCACAAAGGCACAGGAACAAACTTAACCGGGTTCGCGAGATAAACTTGTAATTTACAAGCCACTGATCTGTAATGTTGTAAACACTGCAATCGGAGCGTTATCCATGGGCACACAGAAAACCTTCGTTGGCCCCAAGCTGCGCCAGCTTCGTAAGGGGCGTGGCCAGACGCAGGCCCAGATGGCCGAAACGCTGGGGTTGAGCGCCACCTACATCAACTTATTGGAAAACAACCAGCGTAGCCTATCGGTACAGGTGCTCATGCGCCTCGCCGAAGGCTATGGTGTCGATTGGCGCGAGCTGATCGAGGATGACGCCCCGACCCACCTCGCCGATCTGCGTAATGCGCTGCAAGATCCAATCTTTGGCGACACCCGCGCCGACCTACACGAACTGCGCGGTGCGCTCGACCATTCCCCGACGTTGGTGCAGAATTTCCTGTCGCTCCACCGCAGTTATCGAACCTTATCGGAACGGATGCTCGCACTCGATGAACAGGGCGGCGAAGGCATTGTCAGCGCCAGCCCTGAATCGACCGTGCATGACCTTTTCCGCAGCAACCGCAATTATTTTGACGGTATCGAGCGGGCGGCGGAAACTTTTCGCGCATCCGGCCCCGCTGCGACCGACGAAATCTACGCTTTTCTCAAGACCCACCTGCGCGACGAACTCGGCATCGCAGTCGAGACTGTCAGCGTCCGCGACCTGCCCGATACCCTGCGCTACTATAATGAAGACGAGAATCGGCTGCTGCTCTCAGAGGGTCTTGATCACCTCAACCGCGTATTCCAGCTCTGCCACATGATCGGCCTAATCGGCTTTGGCGAGGATTTCGATGCAATTATCCGCAACGGAGGTATCGATGATCCGCGCGGCCATGCCCGTGCCCGAGTGGAACTCGCCAATTATTTCGCCGCCGCCGTGTTGATGCCCTATGCAGCCTTCCGCGAGGAGGCAATAGACTGTCGCTATGACCTCGATTATCTCGCTGCCCGTTTTGGTGTCTCCTTCGAGCAGGTTTGTCACCGTGTCACGACGCTTCAGCGTGATGGGGCGCAAGGAGTGCCCCTATTCTTCATGCGCATCGACAAAGCGGGTAACGTGACCAAGCGGTTCAACGCGACCAGCTTCAACCTCGCAGAACATGGCGGCGCCTGTCCCCGGCTCGATGCTCATATGGTCTTTCGGATGCCGGGCCGCATCTTGCCACAGCTCGTCGAGATGCCCGACGGGTCGCGCTATTTCACGATCAATCGCACGGTCGACCGGCCTGCGCTGGGCTATCGTACGCAGGATCAGCGCCTTGGCGTCACAATCGGCTGCGCGGTCGAACATGCCGACGCGATCCTCTACGCTTCGCATATGTCCGTAAAGGACGAGGCGCTGGTAACGCCCATCGGCATCAACTGCCGCCTCTGCCCCCGCGCCCATTGTGCCCAACGCGCACAACAACCCATTCACCTCGACCTGCCGATGGACGAAAAGCGGCGAGGAACCACGAGATTCGAAAGCTGAGCGTGACACCGCCTATCCGACGTATTACCCCCAGCTTAGAGCGATGCACGATCAAGCTGAGTCAGGCATTGTGCTTAGAATACGCATTTCCCAACACTCTATGGCTTAACCTGAGCACGTTTCATTATAGCAAGAGGGACCGACATGGACGACGCCACCCGCACCGAACTCGAAGCCGCCGCGTTCCGCCGCCTGCGCGACCACCTGCGCGAGCGGACGGACGTACAGAACATCGACATGATGAACCTGACCGGCATGTGTCGGAACTGCTTGAGCCGCTGGTACGACGAAGCCGCCGCTGAACGCGGCATCGAAATTGGCAAGGAAAAAGCCCGCGAGATCGTCTACGGGATGCCCTATGGCGAATGGCGCGATAAGCATCAGACCGAAGCAACCGCCGAACAACAGGCTACGTTTGCGAAACAGAACCACGACTGACGACTGATCGTGTCATCCCCGCGCGTGCGGGAATCTCCATCAACCCGGACAGATCCCCGCTTACGCGAGAATGACACAGGACGCACCCCATGAACCACGGTGGCGATATTTGGAACTGGGTGCGCCTTGCCGCCCTTGGCATCATCTGGGGTAGCTCGTTCATGCTGGTCGAGATTGCGTTGGAAGATGTCGGGCCGTTCACCCTCGTCGCCGCGCGCATCGCCATGTCCGCCTTGATCCTCTGGCCCCTCAGCTACCCTTTGTGCGGCGGCCTACCGAAGCGCCCTGTCGTTTGGTTGTTTGCGTTGGGGGCGGCAATCCTGTCTAACGCCCTGCCCTTCACCCTGCTCACATGGGCGCAGACCTACCTACCCAGCGGCGTCACCGGCGTCTTCATGGCGATTATACCCTTTATCGCCTTGGCCATGAGCCATTTTCTCGTCGTGGGCGAGAGGATGACAGCGCGCAACACACTTGGCCTCGCCATTGGCTTTACTGGTATCCTTATCCTGTTTGGCTTTGACGCCATTCAACAGCTTGCCAACGGCGAAGGCACCGCGCTGGCACAGGTCGCCTGCCTCGCCGCGACCATCTGTTATGCCAGCGGCTCTATCGTGATGAAGCGCAAGCCCGACTCACGCCCCATCGCTTTCGGAGCCGCAACCATGATCCTCGCCGCTATCCTCTCTACCATTATCGCGCTACTGCAGGAGGGCGTGCCCACCACATTACCATCCACCAGCAGTGCTCTTGCTCTAATCATCCTCGCCGTTTTCCCCACGGCGGGCGCATTGCTGCTGATGCTCCGCATTCTGGAGACGGCTGGCCCGCCCTTCCTGTCGCTGGTCAATTATCAGGTGCCGATTTGGGCGGTAATTTGCGGGGCTGTCTTCCTCGGTGAAGACATCTCCGTCAGCCTTGGCATTGCGCTCGTTCTGATCCTCTTTGGTCTCGCTATCAGCAATGGTGCCTTCACACGTAGGAAACCCGTATGAGCGAAATCACCGCCCTACGCGCCCCCACCATCGCCTCCTACATTATGGTCGCCGCGCTCGTACTCATCTGGGGCAATACCTTCCTGATGGTGAAATTCGCCCTCGCCGAAGCATCCGCACTACAGGTCGCCTGTGCGCGCATCCTCGTCGGCGCAATGGCCGTCATTCCCTTCGCCATCCTGAGCGGAAGAGCGATGCCGCGCGGTGCATGGCGCTGGATCGGCGCCGGTTCCATTGGCATCTTTACGCTCGCCTTGCCCATGACCCTGCTATCATGGGCGCAGCAAACCGTACCCAGCGGCATTACGGGCGTTTATATGGCGGTCATCCCTCTCCTCGTCTTGCCGCTTGCCCATGTCTTCTCTCCCGGCGAAGTGATGACACGAACCAAGACTACCGGTTTCGCTATTGGTTTCATCGGCGTGCTGATGTTGCTGGGGTGGGATACATTGACGAGCATCGGCTCGGCCAGCGCCGCAGGGCAACTCGCCTGCCTCGGCGCGGCGCTGTCCTACGCTATCGGCTCGATTATGACGCGGCGTACGCCCACAACGGACCCCATCGCTCTCTCGGCATTGGGTTTCGCCTTCGCCGCCATTCTGATGCTTCCCTATGGTATCCGCGAATGGCCCGAACCGGGGTCGCTCTCGATGACGACATGGGCAATCCTTATCGGGATCGGCGTTGTCTCTAGCGGGATTGCGATGATCTTGCGCACGACGATCATTACGAGCGTCGGTTCGGTCTTTATGTCGAGCGTCGGTTATCTGGTGCCAATCACCGCGTTGATTGCAGGCATCACGTTCGGCGGCGAAACCCTTGGTTGGACAGATGCCCTCGCTTGCGGTTTGATTCTCAGCGGTTTGGCGATTGCGTCGCGTCGAAAAAGCCCCTGAAATCCGCGAAATACCCTTGCGAAATAATTGCACCAGCCAGCAATACTAACAACGCACCCAGCACGATGAATGCATTACGTTGTGATTGCTGAGCCTCAAATTTCTGAAGCCATCGGCGCGGCTCGATCCCTCGGAACCGGAACACCGCCAGCGCGGTAAGGTTTACGCTTGCAACGTTTACCGCGAATAATTCCGCCGCCCCCAGCGCCGCCATCCCCTCGCCCGCGCCCAGCATAATCCCCATCGCCACGGCGGGCGGCAGCAGGGCGACAGCAACCATCACGCCGACAAGCGATGCGCTCGCCCCGCTGGTCAGTGCCAACGCAGCACATGCCCCAGATGCCAGCGCAACCGCCATCCCATCCAGCCCAATCCGCGTGCGGTCGAGCAATTCCTTCGCTTCGAGATCAATGGGCATCGCAGCACCGGCAAAGATCGACAATCCAACAGCGAGCGCAAATCCTAGCGCCAACGTCTTCGCCGCCTCCGCCATCAATGCCCGATCACCAAGCGCCACTCCAAAGGCAAACCCCAGATTCGGGCCTAGAAACGGCGCAATCACCATCGCCCCAACCAGTACCGCCACGTTGTTTGTGACCAACGCGGCCCCCGCCACCACGGTCGAAAGCGCCACGAACAGCAGGTAATCCTGTGTCGTCCGTGCGCCCTTCTCAATCTGCCAGTACAACACCTCACGGGTCGAGGCACGGCGATGCGCTTCGCGCGCCACACGCGCTTCCTCATCCGGCTCGGGCTTTGGAATCGCCGCATCAACCGGGTGCA
The DNA here is from genome assembly GCA_937928005.1 of uncultured Neomegalonema sp. GTDB lineage: Bacteria > Pseudomonadota > Alphaproteobacteria > Rhodobacterales > Rhodobacteraceae > JAHDDY01. The sequence continues at coordinate 44,618 of CALFVD010000146.1, forward strand.
GCACGATGCGCCATCCCTCCGAGCCGGTTAGGGCATCCTGCAAGGCATCGAGCGTCGATTGCTGATAATCGGGATCGACCAATGCCCGGATCACAACCCGCCGCCCGCCTTCCTCCTGCTCCGCCACCGACCATGAATCGATGGGGCGGTGTTCGGTGAAGACCTTGCGGATTGTGCC
>CALFVD010000147.1 GCA_937928005.1 uncultured Neomegalonema sp.
TTTTGCCTATAATGCGTGTTGATGTTCGTGATTTGTTTTTCACGGAGGTATAGCGCGAATGGACTGGGACATCGTTATCGAGATCAATCGGAAGGTGCTGCTGCGGTTCGTGGCGGCGCTGTTCGAGATGATCGGATGCGGGGAAACGGTTGCGCGGTATGTTCATCGCGAAGTGCTATCGACACTATTGCTCGCTGAGGCGGCAACGCGGCGGTTGATTGCGATTGCGGCTATTGGGCTGGTGGTCGAGCCGCGTGCGAAGCGGGATGCGCCGACCGGGGCGATTCCGAAAGGGTCGGGCAAGCGCGTGCCGCCTTTCGCGCTATTCGATCCGCGCCGCTATGCGGGGCCACCGAAGCAACAAAAAACGCCGGGTTTTGGGCCGAATATTCGGGGCTTTGATGAGTTTGATATCGCGCCACCGAACAAGATTTCCGCTTCGCCAGATGATCCGGTTTCCGTGGCGCGATTGCGGCAACGGTTAGAGGCTTTGCGGGCGGCGCTGGAGGATATTCCGGCGCAGGCGAAGCGGCTGGCGAGAAAGCTGGCGGCGATGGAAAGGCCGGTACAGCCCATGCGTCCGGGGCGACCTCCGGGATATAATGCGCGCGGGAGGCGGCCCATTGATATCGTTTTGGCCGATTGTCAGGAATTGGCGCTGATGGCGCTGGCCGAAGTGCCACCTTGAGCGAAGCGCGCAGGTTTGGATGAAGGGCTGTCGCCGTGAGGCGGGGGGCGTTTTGTTGCGCCCGCCCGCTGCCAGATCAGAGCGCGCCGCTTTTTACGATTTCCACTTTCTGTGCAGGGCGATCACGGCGGTCGGTTTTCAGCTTTTCGATACGGTCCAGCAGTTCAAAACCCTCTGTGACCATGCCAAAGACAACATGCTTACCATCAAGCCATGGCGCGTCATCGAAAGTGATGAAGAACTGCGAGCCATTGGTGTTCGGCCCGCTATTGGCCATGGAGAGCAGCCCACGCCCCTGATGGGCAAAGCTGAAATCCTCATCCGCGAATTTCTCGCCATAGATCGATTTGCCGCCCGTACCGTTGCCGCGCGTAAAATCGCCGCCCTGCGCCATAAAGCCGGGAATAATGCGATGGAAGGCCGATCCCTCAAAACCGAAACCGTTCTCGCCAGTGGACAGTTCACGAAAGTTGCGAACGGTCTTCGGCGCGGTATTGCCCAGAAGGCCCATGACAAGGCGGCCCGCAGGCTTACCGCCAATGGCGATATCGAAATAGACCGTATCAGTTACAGCATCGGCCTCGCCCGCAGCATGGGCACCTCCCGTCAAGAAAAGGCAGCACAACAGGGCAGCAAAGAAAGTCTTCATGGTCGGTCTCCGGGTGTTCAAATCGAAACTTCGCGCAGTCTTGGTGCGAAAGGTTAATGAAAGATATCACACGTCATGTCTATGCAGATACAGCGTATGCAAAACTCATCCGGCTTCCGTTTCTTCGAGCACCCGGCGCGCAACGCGAAAGCATTCCAGCGCCTGTGGCACGCCGCAATAGATGCCGATCACATGGATGATCGCGCGGATTTCCTGCTTCGTCACACCATTGCCAATGGCCCCGCGACAGTGGATTTCCCACTCGTTCATCTTGCCGAGCGCGCCGATCATGCTGAGATTCATCATCGAGCGGGTTTTTGCGTCGATCACATCGTCGCCCCAGCCAAAACCCCAGCACCACGCCGTCATCGCCTCCTGAAAGGGTCGCGTGAAATCATCGGCGGCGGCAAGGTTTTTCTCGACATAATCCGCGCCAAGGGTCGCTTTGCGCTGGGCGAGGCCCTTCTCGAAAAGATCGTCATCCATGGGTTTCTCCTTTGCTCCGGGATTTGCCCAAGACATGACGGCGGGGCCACCCGCACCGCAAGGAGTTTCTCACCCGCAAGAAACGCATTGCGCCCGCGCCAATCCTTTGCCCTGATAAGACAATAAAAGGACAGGAGACGAAATATGGCCGAAGAACACGATGCCAGCATGATGGATAATCTCTACTGGTGGGGTATTCCGACGATGTTCCGCTGTCCGCATGAGCCGCCCGAAGGACAGGACATTGCCCTTGTCGGCGTACCCCACTCCACCGGCAACGGCACGACCGAGCGCGACCAGCATCTCGGCCCCCGCGCGCTGCGTAATATTTCGGCGGTACAGCGGCGGGCGCATGGGGGGTTCCGGCTCGACCCATGGGCGGCGGCGAAGATTGCCGATATCGGCGATGTCCCCTTCCCCCGTGCAAATGACAACGAGCATTGCATCGCGCAGATCACCGAATTCTACGAGCGGATCGATACGGCGGGGGCGCGGCCCGTCTCCATCGGCGGGGATCATTCGATCACAGGCGGCATCGTTCAGGCGCTAGGGCGCGGGGCGCTGGCGGGGGGTGAGCCAGTCAGCTTCCTGCATCTCGACGCGCATACGGATGTCTTCACCAAGGTCGATCATTTTCTAGGGGCAGAGAAATCAGCGGCCCATTGGGGGGCGTATCTGGCCGACCAAGGCAAGGTCGATCCGACCCGCTCGATGCAGATTGGGTTACGCGGCCACCCCCGCACGCTGGACTGGCTGGAGCCGTCCTACGAGTATGGCTACAACGTCGTGACGATGGCCGAATACCGCGCGCGCGGGGCGGCGGATGTGATCGCGCAGGCCCGCGAGGTGCTGGCCGGTCGCCCGGTCTACATCACCTTCGACCTCGACTGCCTCGACCCCTCCGTCGCCCCGGCGGTGGCGAATATCGAACCGGGCGAGAAAGGTTTTGACATCAATGAGGCCATCGCCCTCCTCCACGCCGCAAGGGGCATGAACATCATCGGCGGCGACGTCGTCTGCATGATGCCGACCAAGGATTCCCCGAACAACATTACCGCCATGGTAGCAGGGGCGGTAATGTTCGAGATGATTGCGATGATCGCAGAGGGGGTGGGCGGGTGATCGTTACCGTAAAGAACCGATGTATTCGCTCTTGGCGAGCCGCAGTTCTCCATATTCAGAACGAAGCAAACCAATCAGTCGGAAATCGCCATGTTTGTGTGAAATTTTTTTGAGACCGGCATCTCTACAAACCTTAGAATCCCCATCGTCGAATCTTCCGATCGAAACGCCCAGTGGATAATGAAAATTGTCGAAAATGCGAGTACACGTTCAATCTCCCAATAAAATCAAGACGTTGTAGCTCGGTATTTTCAAGGTATTCCCGATTCAAAAAATTGCCCCTGAAGATTGTGTTTCTCGCTAAAAAAGCGCGATAGGGCGAAACTTATAGAGGTAAACTTGTATAAGACTCTTCACAAATCTCCTTGAATGCACGATACCGCTCCCGACAATAGAATCGACATCGGGGGAATCTGGCCATGGCCATCACGCATCTGAAAACCGCATCGAAGACATCTGCGACCGGGGCAGGCGATACCCGTGAGATCGTCCAGAATATCCTCGACGAGATCGAGGCAGGCGGTGACGAGGCGGCGAAGCGATACGCCGAAAAATTCGACAAATATGATGGCGATATCGTCGTTTCACGCGGTGAACTCGATGAAGCTGCGGCCAAGGTGCCGCAGAAGCTAAAAGACGATATCCGCTTCGCCCATGACAATGTTCGTCGCTTTGCCGAAGCGCAAAAAACGACCATTCAGGACATGCAGATGGAGGTGATCCCCGGTCTTATCGCCGGTCAGAAAGCCATTCCCGTTGACGCCGCCGGATGCTACGCGCCGGGGGGGCGCTACGCCCATATTGCCAGTGCCATGATGACCGTGACGACCGCTAAGGTCGCGGGCGTCAAGCACATTGCCGCCTGCTCCCCGCCTCGTCCGGGCGCTGGTAACGGGGATGGTGGTGTCCACCCTGCCATTCTCTACACTGCTGATATCTGTGGAGCCGATACGATCCTCGCGATGGGCGGCGTACAGGGCATCGCGGCCATGGCTTTCGGTCTCTTTGGCCTACCCAAAGCCGATATCCTTGTTGGCCCCGGCAATCAGTTCGTGGCCGAGGCCAAGCGTATCCTGTTCGGGCGCGTCGGTATCGACATGTTCGCTGGGCCGACCGACAGCTTGATCCTTGCCGATGAAACCGCCGATCCGTTCATCGTTGCATGGGATTTGGTGGGGCAGGCCGAGCATGGCTACAATTCCCCTGTTTGGCTTGCTACCACTGACCGTGCGCTGGCCGAAAAGGTCATGGAATTGGTCCCCGGCATGATCGAGAGCCTGCCCGACCTCAATCGTGACAACGCTTTTGCCGCATGGCGCGATTATGCCGAGGTCATCCTCTGCGATACCCGCGAGGAAGTTGCGCAGGTTTCCGACGGCATCGCGCCGGAACATCTAACGGTACAGGCCGCCGATCTCGACTGGTGGCTGGGCCGTCTCACTAGCTATGGTTCGTTGTTCTTGGGTGAAGAGACCACCGTGGCCTTCGGCGATAAGGCGTCCGGCACCAACCACGTCCTCCCCACTTCGGGCGCGGCCCGATACACGGGCGGCCTCAGCGTCCACAAATACATGAAGCTGGTCACATGGCAGCGCGCGACCCGCGACGCCGCCCGCCCCATCGCCGAGGCAACCGCCCGCATCTCTCGGCTTGAAGGCATGGAAGGCCATGCCCGTACCGCCGATATCCGTTTGGAGAAATACTTCCCCGGCACAAATTTCGACCTCACCGCCTCGGATGATTGACCCATGACCCGTACTTTCACTGGTAATTTCACCCAGCAAGAATCACTGCCCGAAGACGCCATCGAGGCGGCGGTTGCGGTCATGCGTTCCGGGCGGCTGCATCGCTACAATGTTGCCGATGGTGAAGATGGCGAGACCGCCTTGCTGGAGCGGGACTTTGCCGCCCAACTTGGTGTTCCCTATTGCCTTGCTACCGGCTCCGGCGGTACGGCGATGCAAATCGCGTTGACCGCTTGTGGGCTGAAGCGCGGCGATGCGGTGCTAACTAACGGCTATACCTTGTCGCCCGTGCCCGGCGCGATCCATATTGCGGGCGGCGTACCGGTGCTGGTTGAGACGACCGACGATATGGTCATCGACCTCGCTGATCTCGACGCGAAAGCCGCCGCACATCCGGGCACTTATCTCATGCTTTCGCATATGCGCGGCCATCTCGCCGATATGGAGCGGATCGTCGCCATTTGTGAAGCCCATGGCCTCACGTTGATCGAGGATTGCGCGCATACGATGGGCGCGGCATGGAAGGGCAGGGCGTCTGGCACCTTCGGGCGCGCGGCTTGCTTCTCGACCCAGACCTATAAACACATCAATTCCGGCGAAGGCGGCTTCCTGACCACCGCCGATGCTGACGTTATGGCCCATGCGGTTGTTCGTTCCGGTAGCTATATGCTCTACGACCGACATCTTGCTGGTCCTGCCCCTGATGCCTATGTCGATGCCCGTCTTGATATGCCCAATGGTTCCAGCCGGATGGACAATCTGCGCGCCGCGCTCTTACGCCCACAGCTTGTGGCCTTGTCAGAGCAGGTGGACCGTTGGAATACCCGCTATCGCGCCGTTGAAAACGCACTAAGTGCCCATCCAGCGATTCGCCTGCGCCGCATTCCCCAGGAAGAAACCCATGTTGGCAGCTCGATCCAATTTCGCCTGCCTGATCTTCCCGCCGATGCTATTGCGCCCTTTCTAGCCCTGACCAAATCGCGCGGTGTTGAGCTGAAATGGTTCGGCGCGCCCGATCCGGCGGGCTACACTTCGGCCCATGGCAGTTGGCGCTATGTCACTGCCGCTTCCTTGCCAAATACCGACCGCGTCCTCGCCCGCCTGTTTGATATGCGCCTGCCGCTTACCTTCTCGGTCGAAGATTGCCGCCTGATTGGCGAGATCATCGTCGAATGCGTGGGTGAATACGCCTGAGCATAATAAACGGCTCTCCCGTGGAGTAGGGGGAGGACGATCACCCCAATTCCGACAATTCGCGATGACATTCGATGATGTGTCCGGCATTATCGCGGCGTCTGGGAGGGGCGATTTCATCACAGGTGCCTGCGATGGCGAGCGGGCATCGCTCGAAGAAGGGACAGCCTTTTTCGGTCAGTTGCACCGTGCCGGAGATACCGCTGCGCGCCTCGCTGGTCTCTGTCGCTTCCTCCAGCCAGCCGATGCGGGTTTCGGGGACAGAAGAGATCAGCAGTTTTGTGTAGGGGTGGTAGGGTGGCGAGAGCACGCTATCGGTGCTGCCCTGCTCGGCGACGCGGCCCGCATAGAGCACCACGATTTCATCGGCGAAGCTAGAGACAGTCGATAGATCGTGGCTGATGAATACGAAAGATACGCCAGTTTCGCGGCGTAAACGGGTCAGCAAGTCAATGACATTCGCACCAACGATTGTGTCGAGGGCGGATGTCACCTCGTCACAGAGGACGATCTCCGGTTCAGCGGCAAGGGCGCGGGCGAGGTTGATACGCTGTTTTTGGCCGCCCGATAGTTCGTGCGGATAGCGGTCAGCAAACTGGACGGGAAGCTCGACCATTTCCAATAAGCCTTCGACCCGCGCGCGTTTAGCCTTGCCGCGTAGTCCCATGTAGAATTCGAGGGGGCGACCGATGATGTCGCGAATGCGTTGGCGCGGGTTCAGGGCTGTATCGGCCATTTGGTAGACGAACTGTACCTTCTGCAATTGCTCGCGCGAACGGTCGGTAACAGCGCGGGGTAGGGTATCGCCATGGAGTAGGATATCGCCGCCCGTCTGGGGCAACAGACCCGCAAAAACGCGGGCGAGGGTGGATTTTCCGCAACCCGATTCGCCGATGATACCGACGGTCTTACCGCGTTCGATGGCGACATTGATATCACGCAGGACGGGAATATTCGCTTCGCCGTTCGGGCCGATGCCGCCATAGCCAGCATTGATCCCCACTGCCGCCAGCGCCGCATCGTCGCGTAGATGCTCGTCGCTGCTAACCTCACCTTGGCCCGCTTCGGGCAGGGGCTTGATCGCGGCCATGAGGCGCTTGGTGTAAGGGTGTTGCGGGTGATTGATGATGACGTCGGTTGGTCCGGCTTCTTCGACTTCGCCGCTATAGAGAACGACGATGTGGTCGGCAATTTGGGCGACGACTGACAAATCATGGGTGACGTAGATCGCCGCCGCACCCTCTTCTTTGATGACCTTCTTAAAGGCTTTCAGCACTTCGATCTGGGTTGTCACGTCGAGGGCGGTTGTCGGCTCATCTAGGACCAAGAGATCAGGGTCGCCGCATAGCGCCATCGCGGCCATGAGGCGCTGGAGCTGTCCACCTGATACCTGATGCGGATACCGCTGACCGATGGTTTCGGGGTTGGGTAGTTCGAGGGCATGGTAGAGAGCGAGGGCTTTCTCATCGGCCTCGGCTTGGGTTTTGGTGCCGTGAAGGACAGGGGATTCAGTAACCTGTTCGTTGATGCGGATCGAGGGGTTGAAGGTCGCCGCCGCGCTTTGGGCGAGGTAGGCGACATTGATACCGCGCGAGGGGCGCAGTTCATCGGTGGTCTTGTTAGTCAGGTTCTCGCCGAGGAGGATCGCCTCACCACCGGTGAAACTCAGACCCGGTTTGCAATATCCGAGGGCCGAGAGCGAGATGGTGGTCTTGCCGGAGCCGGATTCGCCGATCAAGGCGACGACCTCGCCGCGCCTGACCTTGAAATTGACGCCCTTGACGATGGGTAGTTCGCTGCCGTCCTCGCGCACCGCGCCGATGCGTAGGTCGCGGGCCTCGAAGACGATATCATCGCCGGTACGGTCTGTTTGCTGTGCCATGCGTTCAGAGCCTATTCGAGAGCTTGCCGCCACTTTGGGCCGACACGTCGTCCACGACGAGGTTGATGCCCACTGTTAGCGTGGCGATGGCCAGCGCCGGGGCGATAACGGGGACGATGGATGCGCCGTATTGCAGCGCGCCGAGGTTGTCGCGGACCATTGATCCCCAATCCGCCTGCGGGGGCTGAACGCCCAATCCAAGGAAGCTGAGGCTGGAGACAAATAGGATCACGTAGATTAGGCGCAGGCCGAAATCGGTGATGAGGGGCATGGCGGCATTGGGCCATATCTCGCGGGTGATGATCCACCATCGGCCCTCGCCGCGTGCCTTTGCGGCCTCGACGAAATCCATCACCATGATCTCCATGCCGATGGCGCGGGCCAATCGAAAGACAATGCTCGCATAGATAAACCCGGCTGTCAGAATCAGCACGGGAATCGATGACCCGACCGCCGCCACGACGACGAGGCCGAGCATGATGGTCGGCAGGCTGAGGAAAGCATCGTTGATGCGGCTCATCACCATGTCGACTTTGGGGCTGGATACGGCGGCACCGATGCCCAAAACGACGCCGATAAAATAGGCAATGACGGTGGCCGCAACCGATATGCCGATGGTGCGGCCTGCGCCGTAGATGATGCGTGAGAGGATATCGCGATCCTGCACGTCGGTGCCAAGCCATGCGCCGGGTTGGGGCACCTGAAATTCGCTATAGGCGTCAGGGAAAGGCAGATCGTTCTCTCCATAGGGGGCGATCAGGGGGCCAAATACGGCGACGAACAGCCAGAAGATAACGAAGAACGCGCCAATCTTGCCGGTGGTCGTCAGGCGAAAACGGGCTTTCGGCGGAGCATCGGGCAGTTCGTCAAAACTGACATTGTCATCGAATGGGGCGACGTAGTGGTCGCCGCCTAGCCTATCAGGATGTGCGCCGACTGGGGTATCGAATGTGCTGCTCATTTGGGGTGCCTCAAGCGCGGGTTGGACGCATAGGCCGCGATATCGGCGATCAGCATCAGGATCACGTATGTCAGGCAAAAGATCATGCCAAGACCTTGTATCAGAACGAAGTCACGGGTCTGAACGCCTTGCACGATCAGGGTCGCGAGGCCGGAATAGCCGAAATAGACTTCCACCACGATCACGCCGGTCACGAGGTAGGCGAGGTTCAGCGCGACTACGTTGACGATGGGGCCGATGGCGTTCAACAGGGCATGGCGAAAGATGATGCGCTTGCGGGGCACGCCTTTCAGAATCGCCATTTCGATATAGGGTGACGACATCACGTTCAGGACGGCGGCGCGGCTCATTCGGATCAACTGCGAGGCGATGACGAAGCTGAGCGTTGCAATGGGCAGGGCAAAATGGGCGATCAACTCGAAGAAACCTTTCCCGTCCGTGCTACCAACGACGACCGCATTGCCGATGCCTAAGGCGAAGACGAAGAGCAGGACGAGCAAGGTGGCGGTGAAGAATTCGGGGGCTGCGACCAGCGTGACGGATATAAAGGTCAGGATGCGGTCATACAGGCTGCCGGGGAACATCGCGGCCATGATGCCCAGCGCGAGGGAAATCGGGACGCCGATAAGCGCGGTGAGCATGCTCACAAAAAGGGTGTTCTTGTAGCGGTCGCCGATCAGGTTGGTGATGGGGACGTCGCTAGATAGAGAGATGCCAAGGTCGCCGCGCACGAAATTGCCGAGCCAATGCAGATATTGTTCGACATAGGACTTATCGAGACCGAGGCGTTCGCGTAGGGCGGCTATATTTTCGGTTGTCGCCTGCTGTCCCATTCGGATCTCTGCGGCATCGCCGGGTAAGATCTGGGTGCCGAAGAAGATGATGACAGAGACGGCGAGGACGGTAATGAGGCCGATGCCGAGGCGGCGGAGAATGAGACCGGTCATAGGCGCACCTTCCGGTCACTAAGTAGTGTCATGCGCCCTCGTAAGGGCGCGCGGCGGCGGCCCCGGCGCGATAGGACGCGAAGACCGTCTCCTTCCCGCCGTAGCGGGAAGGGTGTTTTTGAAAAGAGCAAGATCAGGTATCCGCGCGCCAGAGCGTTACTGGCGATTCTGCGCCGCCGAAGTTATTCAGCGGTACCTCGGTCCGGCCCTGAACATGCGACGCGGCGGCGTCGACATAGTTGCGGTGCATCGGGATCGACATGCCATTATCTTCGTGGATCATGGTTTGGAGATCACAGTATTTCTGCGCCCGCTTGTCCGCATCCGTCTCGCCGCGAACATCAACGAGAAGCTGGTCGAATTTGTCGTTCTTCCAGCGAGTCTCGTTCCAATCTGCATCGCCCTTAAAGGCCAGCGTCATCATGATATTGGCGGTCGGGCGCATGTTCCACGCGGCAACACAGATTGGCTCCTTGAGCCAGACGGAACCCCAGTAGCCGTCGGTCGTGACCTTTTTCACGTCGAAGTTTATACCGATCTTTTTGCCTTCACGCTGCATGAAGAGGCACTGCTCGACTGCACCGGGGGCGACTTCGGCGCAGACAATCGGGATTGCGGTGTTGCCGATGCCTGATTTCTCGAAATGGAATTTGGCCATATCCGGGTCGAGTTCGCGTTGCGGGATATCGGCGCAATGGTCGAAATAGGCGGCGTTAATCGGCTGGTCATTGCCGAGCGAACCCTGACCTTTCATCACGCCTTTTACGAGGCGCTGGCGATCTTGTAGCGCCTGCATCGCCTTGTAGAGATGGGCGTTATCGGATTGCTCCATGTCGAGGCGCGGCGTGATATTGACATAGGCACCGGCCTTGAGGGACCAGATTTCCTTGCCTTCGGTCTTCTCGACCTGAGCGATAGCCTTCGGAGGCAGATTGACCATCGCGTCGATGTCGCCTGCGAGGAAAGCGTTGAGGCGGGCGGTCGAATCGCCGATGCCATAATGCTCCAATTCGTCGAGATAGCCGCCTTCGCCCCAGTAATTCTCAAAACGCTCACCTACGGCGCGCACACCGGGCTTGAATTCCTTGACCTTGTAGGGGCCAGTACCGATGGCCGATTCGAAGTTTTCGGTGCCTTCCTGAAGGATTTTAAAGTGGAAGGTGCCGAGTGCGATGGGCAGGTCGGCATTCGGCGAGGAGAGAATCGCGACGACTTCGTGGTCGTTGACCTTTTTCCATTCCTTGATCATCGAGACGAGCGAAGACGCCTTAGAAATCGAGTCTTTGCCAAGGTGACGGTTCATTGTGTAGATCACGTCATCGGCGGTCAGGGATTTGCCGTCGTGGAATTCTACGCCTTTGCGGATTTTGAAGGTCCATTCGGTCGCATCATCGTTCGACATGACCTCTTCGGCAAGTTCCGGCTCGTAGCCGAGCTGCGGCGTTAGGCGGGTCAGCGAGCCGTAGAACATGCGGCCCCGGAAATAGTCAGCGGCGGAAGTGTAGAGCGCCGGGTCGAGGGTATCGTTGGGGCCGTGCTGGTCCGCCGCCATGATGAGACGGCCACCCTTCTTGGGTGTATTAGCGGCGGCATGGGCGAGGCTGCTGAAGATGGGGCTTGAGGCGGCGGCGGTGGCACCGGCGGCCATGAACCAGCCCATGACGTCACGGCGGCTTGCGCCTCGGTTTAGCATCTGGAGGACGCGCTGTTGGTCCGACTTGCTGAGATTGGCGAGGGTGGGGTCGTTCTTCTTGAAATCTGACATATCTTCTCCCGTAGTCCGGGCCGTGCGGGTTCGTCCGCCGACTTCCGGTTATATCGTTAAATTGATGGAACTTGGACGTTCCCTGAACGCACTATTGGGCATCACGGAGATATCCGCAACCGTCACTTTACGTTCTGGTTTCGATACGAGCCGACTATCGGTCGCGATTGACGACGTAATCGACCAACCCTTGCATGTCATCGCGCAAGGAACTGGCGGGGAAGGTATTAAGAGCTGCTTTTGCCTGTGCGCCATAGCGGCGGGCGTCGTCCAATGTGCGTTCGACGGCGCGATCACGGCGCATCAGCGTCATGGCGCGGTCGAGGTCGCCGTCTTGTTGCTCGTTCTTCTCGATGACGCGCTTCCAAAAGGTGCGCTCGTCGTCGTCTTGGGCGGCGGCATAGGCAATGAGAACTGGGGCAGTGACTTTGCCCTCGCGGAAATCATCGCCCGAATCCTTGCCGGTTGTGCCCGCATCTCCGGCGTAGTCTAGGGCGTCATCGGCGAGTTGGAACGCAATGCCCAGACAGTCACCATAAACACGCAGGGCTTCGGTTTTCTCTGGCCCAACACCCGATAACGAACCGCTGACTTCAGTGGCGGCGGCGAAGAGGGCGGCGGTTTTGGCGCGGATTACGGCGAGGTGGTCGTCTTCGGTCGTGGCGAGGTTGTTAGCGGTGGCAAGCTGCATCACCTCGCCCTCGGCGATGATTGCTGAGGCTTTGGAAAGAATGCGAAGCACATCAACGGAACCAGTTTCGACCATAAGCTGAAACGCGCGGCTGAACAGGAAATCGCCGACCAGAATCGTCGGTTTGTTGCCATAGAGGCGGTTGGCGGCGGGCTTGCCGCGCCGGGTCGCCGAGCCATCGACCACATCATCATGCAGAAGCGTGGCCGTATGGATGAACTCAACCGAGGCCGCAAGGCGCACTGCATGCTCGCCCCTGTAACCGCAAAGCTGTGCGCTGGCGAGTGTCAGAACCGGGCGCACGCGCTTGCCGCCAGCGGCGATCAGATGAGCGGCGACTTGCGGGATGAGCGTGGTCGATGAATTAAGTTGATTGGTGAGAATCGTATCGACAGACGCCATGTCGGCGCGCACGGCATCCATGATCCGGTCGAGCGGCTTATCCACCGCTGGCTTTTCGAGCGGCATCGCGTCGGTCATGTCCTGCCCCCTCATGCGCCCCTTTGACAACGCGCGCTGCGCGGTCAAAGGTGCGGCTTCGCAAACTTAGCCCGGTGGTGTCCATGCACGAACTCGTCAAGACGACCGACCCCATAACCATCAGCGCCGCCACGGCGTATCTCAAAGCAGAAGGTATAGAGTCCTTCGTTTTCGACGTCCACATGAGCGTGATGGAGGGAAGCATTGGTATCTTCCCTCGAAGGTTGATGGTGCATGAAGACGATGCGGTCAAGGCACGCAATTTATTGCAGTTGATCGATATTGAAACCGTCGAGGAAAAGTGAGCCGGGTTACGCCATTTGCGGCACAGGAGCTTGATACCCATGGGTTTCTTGGTGAGCGGATCATGGTGTCGCAGCCTGTGCGTGGGTATCGGTCGGGCGTTGATACCGTGCTTCTCGCCGCCGCTTGTCCGGCCAAAGCGGGGGAGCGTGTGTTAGATTTAGGCTGTGGCGCGGGGGTCGCGTCATTCTGTCTCGCCACGCGGATTGAAGGGGTAACGCTGTACGGGTTGGAGATTCAACCCGCCTACGCTCAGTTGGCGCAGAGTAATGCGCGTGCGCTAGGCATCGCGATGACGGTGTATGAGGGCGATGTGGCCGCTGAACCCGCTGATCTGAGGGCGATCAGCGTTGATCACGTCATTGCCAATCCACCTTACTATGCGGATGAAGCCAGTAGCGCGACGGATGACCCCGGTAAAGACCGTGCGTTTCGGGGCGCTGCGCCGCTGAAATCATGGATTGATTGTGGACTGCGACGGTTGCGCGATGGTGGCTGGCTGACGATTGTGCAGCGGGTAGAGCGATTGCCGGATATGCTGGGCGCGTTGGCGGGGCGGGCGGGCGCTATTGCGGTTTTGCCCATTGCCGCCCGCGCAGGGCATCCCGCGAGTCGTGTTATCCTACGTGCGCGCAAAGGTGCTGCTGCACCACTTGCTTTGCATCCGCCTTTCGTCATGCATGACGGAGAGCGGCACGAACGCGATGGAGACGGATTTTCCGTTATGGCAGAGCGGATATTGCGTGATTGTGATGCGCTGGAATTTTAGAGTGATCTCGAGTGTGGTGGATTCGCCTCTTGGATGATAATGTATATTTAACAATAGTTTATGGCTCTTTAGTGGTCTGAGATTCACTGAAAATCGCCAAGGCGAAGGGAAGGTGTCGATGTTTTCGCATGTGACGGTTGGGGCAGCGGATATTGATCGTGCAGCGGCGTTCTATGCAGTCGTTTTTGAGCCGCTAGGGCTTGTTTTGGGGCATCGCGAGCCGGTGCTGGCCCGCTTTAGCCGTGTAGGGCAGGATTTGCCATTCTTTACCGTGCTCAAGCCGCTTGATGATGCGGCGGCTACGGTGGGTAATGGGTGCATGATCGCTTTGGTCGCCGATGATCGGGTGACGGTGCGCGCTGTATATGAGAATGCACTTAAACAGGGCGGGACGTGTGAGGGACCACCGGGCCTACGC
>CALFVD010000148.1 GCA_937928005.1 uncultured Neomegalonema sp.
ATGCAGATCGCCGTCGTCTTGAGACTCACATCCAGTCCAACATAATATCCCATCACTGCTCTCCTTTCGGTCTAACCGCCAGAGAGCTTCTCAACTCTCAGGGGGAGCAGCAACCTCATGAGTCATGTATGGGATGTATCATACGAAATCGATATACTTGTTCATTGGCAATTCGCGGATACGCTTACCCGTTGTTGCAAAGATAGCATTGGCCAGCGCGGGGGCGGCGGGGGGTGTGCCCGGCTCGCCAATTCCTCTGATCTTGTCGCCATTCTCCAGCACGGCCACTGATATCGGTGGGCATTGATACAGGCGCAGGGCGTCGTATTCGTGGAAATTGGTCTGTTGAACCCGTCCGCCCTGAAATGTGATTTCGCCCATGATTGCCGCCGATAGGCCGTAGATCATGCCGCCCTGTACCTGTGCTTCGATATTAGCGGGGTCGAGCGCCACCCCGACATCGACCGCCGCATGGGTGTTGATGAGGCGGATACCATCCGGTGTGTCCGCAACCTCAATCACCTGTGCCGTTGGCACCCCGAAGGACAATGTGAAGGCGACACCTCGGCCATGGCCATCCGGTAGCGCACCTCCCCAATTAGAAGCCTCCGCCACGGCCTCTAGCACTTTGCGGCTTGGGTCATGGTCGATAATGGCGAGGCGCATTTCTAAGGGGTCACGACCCGCCTCATGGGCCAATTCGTCCAGCGCGCTTTCGTGGAAAAAACCATTATAGGAATTGCCGACCGACCGCCATGAACTGATTGGCGCTAGGGCGGGGGTACGATAGCCGGTGACGCGGTAATTCGGGATGCGCCATGGCTGGTCCCAAGCGCCTTGTACCAAGGTTACATCTGGTCCCATTATGGGGATGCCCAAGCGCCCAACCTGTGATTCTGCGACCGAGGGCGCGGCGATGGATAGGTCGAAGAGGCGGGGGGCACCGTTCTCTATACTGCCCCGGAAGCGGCCTATCGCTGGGGGGCGGTAAGCGTCGTGAGTCATGTCCTCCTCGCGGGTCCATGTCAGTTTGACGGGGCGGCCTTCGGTGGCCTGTGCGATTTCGACGGCTTGTTTGATGAAGTCCATTTCTGCGCGCCGCCCAAAACCGCCACCCATGACGGGAGTGTGGACACGAATGGCGTCGCGGTCGATGCCGGTGAGGGTGGCGGCTTCGACCTGTGCCTGCGTCGGAGCCTGATTGCCCGCCCAGATGTCAAGCTCACCATCGCGCAGCCATGCAACGGCGGTCAGCGGTTCCATTGGGGCGTGGGCGAGGTAGGGAACGCGGTATTCGGCCTCTACGGTCGCCTCGCTGGATACATCGCCGTCATTGCGGAACTGGCTGTCGCGGTTGTCATTGGTGAAGGATGCTTCGACCGCCGCCATGTGACCGGCTGTGTCGGCGGGGTAGGGGGCTTCTGCCCAGTCGAAGGTGATCGTCGCCGCTGCGCGCATTGCCCGCCATGTGTTGTTGGCGATAACGGCGACGCCGCCATCCTTCATCTCTATCACGTCCTGTACCCCGCGCATGGTGCGGGCTTCTGATGCGTCAAAGCCGTTCATCATTGCACCGAGGGCAGGATTCATGCGGATGGTTGCGTAAAGCATGTTGGGCAGGGTTACGTCGCCGCTGTATTCTGCGGTTCCTGTGCATTTCGTGACCATATCGATACGCGGTTGGGATTTTCCCAGAATACGCCATTCACTACGCGGTTTGAGTGGTGGGTCTTCAGGAAGGGGAACTGACGCCGCCTGTGCCGCGAGTTTGGTATAGGGTAATGCGCTACCATCGGGTGCGATTACTGCGCCGTTTTCGGTCGAAAGGTCTGTCGCATCAACGCCGAGCTGTTCTGCTGCAACCTCAATCAAGGCAAAGCGTGCAGCCGCCCCGGCTCGGCGCATCTTTTCATAGGCATCGGGCACAGAGGACGAACCGCCGGTTAGTTGCATACCCAGCAGGCGCGCGGGGATATCGACCGCGCCGCGCATTGTCTCGGCCAGCCAGCCCTCATCGGTTGCAGCAAAGGGGACGCCTTCGGCCAGTACCGCCGTGTTGTAATACGCCTTGCTCGCTGGACCATGGATCACCGTCGCGTCGTTCAGCGATATGTCGAGCTCTTCCGCCACCAAGGCAGCCAGTGTCGTCATTATGCCCTGACCCATTTCGGCGCGGGGGGCGATGATGGTGATGCCCTCATCGGTGATGCGGATATATTCCGTTAGCGCCACACCTTCACCACCCTCCAGCGGGTTGGGCAGTGCTTTGCGATATTGCCAATAGCCAAATGCGGCACCGCCCACGATGGCGACCGAACCGATCAGAAAGCCACGCCGGGCGATGGTTTTGATACCCATGCTTATGCTCCCCGTAGGGTGGTTGCGGCGGTCTTTACTGCCGCGCGTATGCGGGGGTAAGTGCCGCAACGGCAGAGATTGCCTGACAAGGCTTCATCAATCTCATTATCCGTAGGGTCAGGTGTTTCATCGAGAAGTGAGGCGGCGGCCATGATCTGACCCGATTGGCAGTAACCGCATTGGGCGACCTGATGCTCGATCCATGCTGCCTGAACAGCGTGCAGAGCGCCCGGCGTGCCCAACCCTTCGATGGTTGTTACCTGCGCACCATTCACATCCGAAACAGGCGTGATGCAAGACCGTACGGCTACGCCATCAATATGCACTGTACACGCCCCGCACATCGCGATCCCACAGCCGTATTTCGGCCCAGTGATCCCCAACTCATCGCGTAGCACCCACAAAAGCGGCATCTCCGCCTCCACGTCTATGTCGTGGGCTTTGCCGTTAACGGTCAATTGCATGGTGCGATCTCCTTCAGATCGAAGAGGTAGAGTTTTCAGCCACCCGTCGCAATGTAAGGTTCAGTCGCCCCCCGGTTTTCAGCAATGCGCTTTCGCCGATCTTGATCCGATCAACGCCGTGAAAGCGCAGGCGATTTTCAGCGGAGAGAACCATAACGTCGCCGGATTCCAGCCAAAAGGAGCGTGTGGGGTCGCTGCGTTCGATGCCGCCGATGCGAAAGAGAGCCGGGTCGCCCAAGGACAAGGATACGACCGGAAAGCTGAAATCAGCTTCATCACGATCCTGATGCAATCCCATCCGTGCGCCCTCGCGGTAATGGTTGATGAGACAGCAATCGGGGTCCGCCCTTGTCTCGAATGCCCGCCATGCCCGCATGGCCTGTGTCGGGATTGGTGGGAAAGGCTGACCCGTCTGTGGATGTGCTTCGATGTAACGATATCCTTTTCGGTCAGAGAACCAGCAGAAGCGCCCAGCAGCGGTGATGCGTACCGACATTGGCTTACCCCAGCCGGTTATCGGAGAAAAGGGCGGCGCTATCCGGGCGATTTCGCGCAGATCGGTTAATAACTCGCGCTGTTCAGCCGCGCTCAAAAACCCCCTTATCACGGGGATTTCATGGTGCATTTCCGCGATACCTGAAACGAGCGTCATATCTTTGCCCTACTCCGCTTGAAGCCCCTGAACCGTCTCCTTATATAGCTCTCGAAAACGGGTTAACGCCCTTTGACATGTACCAATAGGAAGCCAAGGGCGAGGCGCTGTAACAGACCTGCCCGGCTTTGCTGATCGAGGAAGACAGTATGTCGAAAGTAATCGGAATTGACCTCGGAACCACCAATTCCTGCGTGGCCATTATGGATGGTAAGCAGGCGCGGGTGATCGAGAATGCGGAAGGGGTGCGCACGACCCCGTCGATGGTGGCCTTCACAGGCGAAGGCGAGCGGTTGGTTGGTCAGTCGGCAAAACGTCAGGCCGTCACAAACCCCACAGACACGCTTTTTGCCGTCAAGCGCCTGATCGGTCGTCGTTATGACGATCCGGCGGTGACTAAAGACAAGAAGATGGTGCCGTACAAAATCGTCAATGGTGGCAATGGCGACGCATGGGTTGAATCTTCGGGCGAGAAATACTCCCCGGCGCAGGTATCGGCCTTCATTCTTCAGAAGATGAAGGAAACCGCCGAATCTTATCTTGGCGAGCCAGTTACGCAGGCCGTGATCACGGTGCCCGCATACTTCAACGACCAACAGCGTCAGGCAACCAAGGACGCGGGCAAGATTGCCGGTCTTGAAGTCCTACGCATCATCAACGAACCAACCGCCGCTGCGCTCGCCTATGGGCTGGAGAAGCAGGACGGCAAAACGATCGTTGTTTATGACCTTGGGGGCGGGACGTTCGATGTTTCGATCTTGGAGATCGGTGATGGCGTTTTCGAGGTGCGCGCGACCAATGGTGATACGTTCCTCGGCGGTGAGGATTTCGACCTGCGCATCGTTGAATTCCTCGCAGATGAATTCAAGAAAGAGCAGGGGATCGACCTCAAGAAAGACCCCCTCGCGCTACAACGCCTGAAAGAAGCCGCAGAGAAGGCGAAGACGGAATTGTCGTCTTCAACTCAGACCGAAGTGAACCTGCCCTTTATCACGGCGGATGCGTCCGGGCCGAAACACCTGGCCATCAAGCTGTCGCGCTCGAAGCTCGAATCTTTGGTTGAAGATTTGGTCAAGCGCACGCTTGAGCCGATGAAGGGCGCGCTGAAGGATGCGGGGATGTCCGCGAAGGATGTGGACGAAATCGTTCTTGTTGGCGGCATGACCCGGATGCCCAAGATCCATGAGGTCGTGAAAGAGTTCTTCGATAAGGAGCCGCACAAGGGCGTGAACCCCGATGAGGTTGTCGCGATGGGCGCGGCCATTCAGGCCGGTGTTCTGCAGGGCGATGTGACGGATGTGGTCCTGCTCGACGTGACGCCACTTAGCCTTGGCATCGAAACGCAGGGCGGTGTCTTCACGCGCCTGATCGACCGCAATACGACGATCCCGACGAAGAAGAGCCAGATTTTCTCGACCGCAGACGACAATCAAACGGCAGTGACGATCCGGGTGTTCCAAGGTGAGCGCGAGATGGCGAGCGATAACAAATTGCTCGGTCAGTTCAATCTCGAGGATATCCCGCCCGCACCGCGCGGTGTACCGCAGATTGAGGTTGCCTTTGATATCGATGCGAACGGTATTGTCAATGTCTCGGCCCGCGATAAGGGTACGGGCAAGGAACAGCATATCTCGATTCAGGCATCGGGTGGCTTGTCCGACGATGAGATCGACAAGATGGTCAAGGATGCCGCCGAATACGCGGATGAGGACACCAAGCGTAAGAAGGTGGCCGAAGCGCGCAACCAAGCGGAATCGCTGATCCATGGCTCTGAAAAATCGCTGGCCGAGCATGGCGATAAAGTTGCCGAGGACGAGCGCGAAGCCATTGGTATCGCCATCGAAGACCTCAAAGCTGCACTGGCCGGTGATGATGTCGAAGATATCAATGCCAAGAGCCAAACCCTTGCGCAGGCGTCGATGAAACTGGGTGAAGCGGTCTATAAGGCATCTCAGGAAGAAGCGGATGCCGAGGCCGAAGCGGCAGCGAAAGCCGATGGTGCCCGTGAAGCGGATCGTGATGATGTCGTCGATGCCGATTTCGAGGAAATCGATGACGACGTGCGCAAGTCGTCCTAATGCTCTATGCGTGCCCCATTGGGGCGCGTAATCCTATTCTAGTGGATTGTTTCCAACGAAACGAACCCACTAGATTTTGGTTGGGTGGATCAACTTATCTCGACATTTGAGTAGCTTACATCAAACGTCTATTTTTAGAACCGGGCCTCAAATATCTCGGTCGATCCACTAGGGTAAATATGACGGTTGCGAACGGCACATATTAAGGTATGCAGCGTCGCAACCGTTTTTCTGTTCCGGTCTTCCCCTCCCGAAGGACGTAAGATGTCTAAACGAGACTATTACGAAGCACTTGGTGTCTCGCGTGATGCTTCCGCTGACGAGATGAAAAAGGCGTTTCGGAACAAAGCCAAGGAGCTACACCCGGATCGCAACCGCGATAACCCGGAGGCCGAGGCGCAATTCAAGGAAGTCAACGAAGCCTATGACGTTCTAAAAGACCCGCAGAAACGCGCTGCGTATGACCAATTTGGCCATGCCGCCGTCGATGGGAGTGGCGGGTTTGGCGCGGGTGGTCCGCGTGGTGGTAATGGTGACTTTTCTTCTGCCTTTGCCGATGTCTTCGATGACCTGTTTGGGCAGTTTGGCGGGCGTCAACGGGGGGGGCGTGGCGGTCAGGTGCGTGGCTCTGACCTACGTTATAACCTCTCAATTTCGCTGGAAGATGCTTTCAAAGGTAAGCAGTCCACGATCCGTGTGCCGACTGCCGTAACCTGCGATTCATGCAGTGGTAGCGGTGCGGAAGCGGGTGCGCAGCCTGAAACCTGCTCGACCTGTGCGGGGCATGGTAAGGTGCGGGCGCAGCAGGGATTTTTCACCATTGAGCGCGCGTGTCCGAGTTGTGGTGGACGCGGCCAAGTCATTACCAATCCCTGCAAATCCTGTAACGGTCAGGGCCGTATGCGCGATGAGCGCACGCTGAATGTGCAGATTCCGAAAGGGGTCGAGGATGGCAACCGCATCCGCCTAGCCGGTGAGGGCGAAGCCGGGATGATGGGTGGACCACCAGGCGACCTGTATATTTTCATTGATGTTGAGCCGCATCCGATCTTTCGCCGTGAAGGGCCGGATCTTTTCTGCCGTATTCCCGTGCCGATGGCGCTTGCCTCATTGGGGGGGCATATCGAAGCGCCCACGCTGGATGGGGGTCGTGCGCGCGTGGCCATTCCGGCAGGGGCGCAGAGTGGGAAGCAGTTCCGTTTGCGTGGTAAGGGGATGCCAGTGCTGCGCCAGAACCGGGACGGCGATCTCTATATCGAGGTTGGCGTCGAAACCCCGACCAATCTGACGAAACGACAGAAGGAATTGCTGGAAGAGTTTCAAACCATCGGCGAGACCAACAAGAACAGCCCCGAATCCGATGGATTCTTCGGTCAGGTGAAGGAATTCTGGGGCCGGATGACGAGCTAGGCCGATTGTGAGGGGCAGATTGATTAATAATCAATTGGCCCTTTGACTGGTCCGCGTCCCGGAACAACGGAAACGACATTTCGTGAGGTGCGGGCTTTTGCGCCGCAAGTCACCTTGGCCGTGATCTAGATTTTTCGATCTACGTGGTGTTGGCAAAGGCGTATCTGGGCGCTTACAGGTAGCATGTGTTGCACCGATGGAGACTCCCATGGCTGACCCTTTGAATATCGTTATTCCCGGCGCGTCCGGTCGTATGGGTCAAATGCTGATCCGGCAGGTGCTAGAGACTGATGGCGCGGTCCTGCATGGCGTGACGGAACGCGCGGGGCATGACTGGATTGGGCGCGATGTGGGCGAGGTGATGGGGCTGGGGTGTCGCCTTGGCGTTATCGTGAGCGATGATCCGCTGGAGGCGGTACTCGGTGCCCATGCGATGATCGATTTTACCACGCCTGATGCGACGGTGACTCATGCCGATCTGGCGGCGCAGGCAAAGCTGGTGCATGTCATCGGAACGACCGGATTTGGCCATGATCATTTTGTGCGCCTGACCGCCGCCGCCCGCCATGCAACCCTCGTAAGGGCGGGGAATATGAGCCTAGGCGTCAACCTGCTGACCAAGTTGACCGAACAGGTCGCGCGGGCATTGGATGCCGATTTCGATATCGAGATCGTTGAGGCGCATCACAATCGTAAGGTCGATGCGCCGTCCGGCACGGCGTTGATGCTGGGTGAAGCCGCCGCCGATGGGCGGGGCGTGGATCTGGCCGAGGCGTCAGACCGGGCGCGCGATGGCATTACTGGTGCGCGCGAACGCGGAACCATAGGGTTTCATGCGATCCGGGGCGGCGATGTTGTGGGCGAGCATGACGTTATCTTTGCCGCCGATGGTGAGCGGATCGTGCTGCGCCATCTGGCCACTGACCGCCGTATTTTTGCGCGCGGGGCGCTGAAGGCTGCATTTTGGGGGCGCAGCCGCAAGCCGGGGGAATATACGATGATGGATGTGTTGGGGTTGGCGGATTAACCAATGCCCATATAAAGCGAATTGCGATTATCCTGAATCACGAAGCGCCATGTTTTGCGCGGCACTTGGCGCGAAACATGGCTCTGGTTTATCGCAATTCGCTATAGGCCGGGACGGGATGCGCTTATTTCTTGGGGATTCCCTTAAAGGCCATATCGCCCCAGACTTTTTGTACCTGTCGGTCGCGCCCGCAATTGCGGCGATAGAGCGTGTAGCGGATCGGATTGGTCTGGTAGTAATTCTGGTGATAAGCTTCCGCAGGGTAGAACGGGGCGGCATCCAGAATTGGCGTGACGACGGGCTTTTTCAACGTGTCTGCCGTCACGATGGCCGCTTTTGACGCCTCCGCCGCTTTGCGTTGCTCCGCATCAACCGCGAAAATTGCGGTTAGATAAGACGCGCCTTTGTCGCAGAATTGGCCTTTTGGATCGGTCGGATCAACCGAATGCCAGAAGGCGGTGAGCAGGTTTTCATAGCTGACCTTTTTCGGGTCATAGATAACGTGCAGAGCCTCGTAATGGCCGGTCGTTTCGGACCCGACCTGACGATAGCTAGGCCGCTCTACCTTACCGCCAGTATAGCCCGAAGTGGTGGCAACTACGCCGGGAATCTTGTCGAAATCGGCTTCGATACACCAAAAGCATCCGCCCGCGAAGATCGCGACTTCCTGACCGGCTTCGACTTCGGGGAGGGGGGCGTATTCCGCCGCCGCCGCAACAGGCCCGCTCATCAGCGCCGTCATGCCAAGGGCGGCGAATGCGCCCGTGAGGGCTTTTATATCAAAAGTCATAGGCGATACCGTCCTTTTCCCAATCACCATAGCGCACTGGCTCCTTGCCCTTTGGCCCCCCCTGTTCGGGGGGCAGGTTTAGTGCCTCCCGCTCCGCCCGGCGCGCTTCGGCTTCGGCCAAAGCGCGGGCGGCGATTTCAGGGTCGGCTTTTGGGTCGGGCATGATGCACTCTCGCTAAATCTATCTGATAATGCATATAGTTGCTCCAAAGATCGTTGAAAGGCCATGAAGGGAGGGCGGAAAGTGAATATGATCAAGACCATGTTACTTCTCGCGGCTCTGACGGCGATCCTGATGGTCGTCGGCTATGCGATTGGGGGGCAAACCGGGACGATTCTGGCTTTGGCATTCGCGATAGTGACCAATCTTGGCGCATGGTGGAAATCGGATAAGCTTGTCCTGCGGATGCATAAAGCGCGGCCCATTGGTGCGCAGGAAGCGCCCGATCTTGTGCGACTGGTGCAACAGCTTGCGGTGAATGCGGAAATTCCGATGCCCGCAATCTATTTGATTGATAACGACCAACCAAATGCTTTTGCAACCGGGCGCAACCCCCAGAATTCAGCGGTGGCGATGACGACGGGCATTGTGCGTCTACTCTCTCAGGAGGAGCTGGCTGGTGTGATCGCGCATGAGATGGCGCATATCCGTAATCGCGATACACTGACTATGACGGTGTCGGCAACCGTATCGGGCGCAATCGCTATGATCTCGCAGTTTGGATTATTTTTCGGGGGAAGTCGCGACCGACCAATGAGCGGACCGGCCACTTTGCTGATGGCGATTCTCGCACCCATGGCGGCGATGGTGATTCAGATGACGATCAGTCGGACCCGCGAATACGCCGCCGACCGTCTGGGAGCTGAAATCTGTCGGAATCCGATGTGGTTGGCGAGCGCGCTGATCAAGATATCGAACAAACATACCGTTATGATGAGCGCGGAACGCTTTCCGACGACCGCACATCTGTTTATCACCAACCCATTGACGGGGCGGGGGACAGATTCGCTGTTCTCAACCCATCCCGATATTCGTAACCGTGTGGCGGAGTTGCAGAAGATGGCAAAGGAAATGGGCCAAGGTGCGATACCGCTGCCCCGTATCGAACCGATGCGGCGGATGCCGTGGGGCATAGGCAGGCGGCGGACGATGACCACTGGCGCGCCGAGGAGAAATTCCCCTTGGCGATGAGAACCCCCGGCCTTGATGCGCGGCGCGCTGCGCTTCATGCGCTTGATGCGGTGCTGGAGGATGACAAACCTCTCGATGTTGCATGGCGTGATGCGAAGATCGATAAGTTGGATGCTCGCGATGCAGGGTTTGCGCGGCTTCTGGTGCTGACGACGCTGCGGCGATTGGGGTCCATTGATGCGGTGATCGACCGGTTCGTTGCCAAGCGCCCCGTGGGCAAGAACCGGCTTGGTGTCCAGATCATGCGCATTGCCGGGGCCGAGTTGATGGCGCTGGACGGGGCCGCCCATGCGGCGGTCGATAGTGCTGTGCGGCTCGCGAAGATGATGCCCGATACACGGCGGTTATCGGGCATGGTCAATGCAGTTTGCCGCCGGATGGCCGAGAACGGCACGCGCATGTTCGATGAGTTGGATACAGAGGCGACTGATACGCCCGCCTGGCTGTGGGAGCGGTTGAAGGACGCCTATGGCGATGATGAAGCCCGCGCGATTGCAGTGGCGCATAGGCATGGCGCGCCGCTCGACTTGATGCCCGCGCGTGACGCAGATGATTGGGCATTGAAGCTGGAAGGGCATGTTACCCCGTTTGGTACGGTTCGCCTTGACGGTGGTTCTGTGACGGCGCTCGAAGGATATGAAGATGGTGCATGGTGGGTGCAGGATGCCGCCGCGACCCTGCCTGTGCGATTGTTGGGCGATATGAAGGGGCGGCGCGTCCTCGATCTTTGCGCGGCTCCGGGTGGTAAAACGATGCAGCTTACGGCGGCGGGGGCCGAGGTGACGGCGCTCGATATCTCGAAGCCCCGGATGCGGCGGATGCGCGAGAACCTGCTACGCACCCGCACGAGCGTAAAGGTGGTCATCGCCGATGCTTTGGACTGGGAACCGGAGGAACCGTTCGATGCGATTTTGCTGGATGCACCGTGCTCGGCTACAGGTACGATCCGGCGGCACCCCGATTTGCCGTACCTGAAATCAGGCAGCGAACTCAGTGCGTTGTTGCCGTTGCAGGATGCGTTGTTGCAGCGAGCATGGGGGTGGCTGGCGCGGGGCGGTACGATGGTCTATGCGACCTGCTCGCTTCTGCCAGAAGAAGGGGAGGCGCGGGTGAATGCGTTCCTCGGCACGCAACCTGATGCGCGCTTGATCCCGATTCAGGCAGAAGAGGGCATCGCGCCGGAGATGATCAGACAAGGGATGCTGCGTAGCCTGCCCAGCCATTGGCCCGATATCGGCGGGTTAGATGGATTCTTCGCCGCACGAATCGAGCGGGCGTGATCGACCTTGTGCTAACTGCGCCCGGTGATGCCGTTGCACGATATGGTATGGTGGCAATGTGTATCGCGACGTTTGGGTATTTCCTCGGCGGCTTCGTGAAGGGAACCATCGGATTCGCCTTGCCGACGATTGCGGTGGCCATCGGGGCGACGGTCCTGCCGCCTGATGTTGCGGTGGCGTATTTGGCGATCCCTGCATTAGTGATGAATCTGTGGCAAAGCCTGCGTGATGGGTTCGAGGATGCGTTGGCGACGTTGATGGAATACCGCCTGATGATAGGCGTGTTGTTAGTCAGCCTCTTCGCGGCAACGCAGCTTTTGCCCTTATTGGATGTGCGTGGGTTTTCGGCGATCATGGGGGTGGGGCTGACGGCTTTTGCGGCGGCGCAGCTTTTGGGATGGCGTCCGCGCGATCCGCCCCGACCGGCGGCGGATGTGGGGACGGGTCTGCTGGGCGGATTTTTCGGTGGCATCTCCGGTGCGTGGGGTGTGCCGGTGTTGATGCTGTTGTTATCGCTGGATATCCCCAAGCGGCGATTTATTCGTACTTGCGGAATTACCTTCCTGCTGGGGGCCGCACCTTTCATTGCCGGGCATATCACAACGGGCGTGTTGAATACGCAGACGGCGGTGATATCGCTGTTGTTACTGGTGCCGGTGGGCATCGGAATGCGGTTGGGGCAGGGGGTGCAGGATCGGCTTGATGGAGAGCGGTTGCGCACGCTGATCCTGATCGTGCTGGGCGTTGCGGGCTTGAACTTTCTGCGTCAGGCGCTTTTCTGACGCTTTGGCAGGGCGCGTAGCACCATGTTCAGTAGGCCCGCTTCGGGGCCGTCCGGGCGGCCCATGATCCGCCACAGGCCGAATAAGGCGGCTGGATAGGCCAGAGCGCCGACCAGCCCACTGACAAGAAACACGACCGCAGCACTGCCCGCACCAGCAATGGGGGGCAGAGCGGTTTGCACGCCGCGTACGGCCAGCGCCATAACAAGGGTTGCGCTTAGTATACGAGGCAACCAACGCAGAACCAGCATAGAATCCGAGTGAATCAACCGTAGGCAAGCGCGCATGACCAATCCTGAATAGAGCGCACCCATAGCCGCCATTGCCCATGCTGCGCCGACCAGACCGTAATGTTCGGAAGCGACATAGATGCCGGGTGCGCCGACAATAATCGCGATAATCTGGAGCGGGGCCAGCTTTCGCGGCTGTCCCATGGCGACGATGACTGGCCAGCAGAATGCGACTGAGGCCATGACCAGCCCGTTTGCGGCCAAAACGCGCATCGGTGCTATAGCCTCGCCCCATGCAGGACCGAAGGCTAGTATGATGGCGGGTTCGGCAACCAACGCGACTCCGACTGCGAAGGGAATTGCGATGGTCATGGTGGCCGCATAGGCCGCGCCAAACTGGGCGCGCATGGATTTGATGTTATCTTGTAGGCGAGAATACCCCGGCATAAAGGCGCGGCGTAGGGGCATGGCGAATTCGGTTGCAACCAGATTAGCTAGCTCAAGCGCGATTGCATAGATGCCCAAGCTGGTAAGGCCCAGCGTCTTACCGAGAATAAAGGTATCAAGACGGCGCTGTGCGAATTGTAGTAAATTGGTCGCCAGCATCCATTTTGAGAAATTGAAGATTTCGGCAAACGCGCCGAAGCCGAATTTTGGGCGGTAAGAGTGCAGGATGAAAGAGGCGATGACGGTTGCCAAGCTGCCCGCAATCAGACCCGCCACCAATGCGCGATAATCGGGCCAGATCGTTAGTGCACAGGTGACGCAAATGATGGTGCTGGCCAGCTTGCGTATGGCGAGATAGGCGAAATCTTTGTGGAAATCGAACTTGCGCTGAAAATCCGTAATGCCCGGATTGATGAGGCCAAGCAGAATTTGTTGTACCGCCAGAGCATGGGCAACGGTGGCGAGGCGTTCATCACCATAGAAAGCCGCCATCGGCTCCGCCGCGAAGAAGGCTATGGCGGCGAGTAGAAAACCGCGCGCGGCCATCAGAGAGAAGACTGTGTCGTAATGTTTGCGCTGTGGATCTGGGTGGCGAACGAGGACTGAGTTTACCGACATATCGCTCATCGCCTCGAACGCGGCGATGAAGGCAACGGTTAGGCCGACAACGCCGAAATCGGCGGGGGGGAGTAGGCGGGCGAGGATTACCACGTTGATGAGGCCGGACAAGCGCATGACCATGCGCGCGCCGATCATCCATGCGGCGCCACCTGCCATCTTACGGGAAAGATCGCTCATTCTGCGGCGATCTGTGAGGGTACTAAGCCAGCGGCGCGTTCGAGAAAGGGACCGAGTGTGGCGAATTGCTGCGCGCGGGTCATGCCGTCTCGAATAGAGGCAGGTAGCGGTGGTATATGGCCGTGGGCGCGTTTTTCGCTGAGAAGGGCAGAAATGCGGTTGGCAATAATGCGCGGCTCGTTGGCGATGACACCGAGGTTGCGACGCATGATAATGTCGCCAACAACGCCGCGTGTCCAGCCGGTGGCGATGACAGGGCGGCGTGCGCCGATGCACTCGAACAGTTTACCGGGGATCGTGCCCGCATCACGCTCATCGTTCCATTGCAACATCAGCAGAGCATCAGCCGCATATTGCCGCCGAATGATTGCGGCATGTGGTTCGGTGGGCAGCAGGTTCAAACAGTCAGCGACGCCTGCCTCTTCGGCCATAATCACTGCCGGTTCGAGGTCTTTGCCGAGCATCGTGAGGCGTACGCGCTTTGCGTCCTTGCCGAGCAATGCAATCGCCTCAAACACTGCGCGCGGGTCGCGGCGTCCGGGGTAGAGCGCCCCTGCATAGAGTAGCTCGATCTGATCGCGCCCAACCGCTGGGGCGATATCCATTTCAAGCGGATAATCATCGGGGTCGAAACCGTTCATTGCTACGGCGACTCGATCTGCCCCGTAGCGTTCTGCATAACCTTTGGCCCAAAGAGGGGAGACCGTAACGATTCCGGCGGCGTCGGCCAAGATTGATGCTTCTTGCCTACGGTCGAGATTTTGACGCCAGTTAGGATGATTTGAATAGGCGTCATGCGCCCAGCGGTCGCGAAATTCGGCTACAAGCGGCGCACCAGCTAGCTCGGCGATTTCGCGGGCGATGGGGGCGACGGAATGGGGCGGGCATGTCGAATAGACGAGATCGGGTAACCAGCTTGCGAATAACTCCCGTGCGGCGGCCACGGCAGGGCGACGCCATCCCGCGCGACGATCGGGGCGACATACCGCTGACAGGTAGAATTCGCTCAAACGTCGACGCAATCGTGGTTTTGCGGGCTCGCTGGTGACACGCGGGGGTGGGGCGGTTGATGGTGCAGGTGTTTTTGCCGATGGACGTATACGCTCGATAACCTCGTTCGGAATCATCGCAAGATCACGCCAATCTGTGCGGGTAATCCGTGCTTCGTCGATTTCCAGCGTATGGGTAACGGTGGATTGCGGCTCGTGCGCGCAAATCACACGTACGTCATGCCCCTGATCAAGCAGGTATTTCGCAAATTTTGGCGCCCGCGTTGCGGCCAATGGCGCATCGGGTGGGAAGTGGAAACTGACCAGCAGGATTTTCACGAGGCATCATCCGGGTTGCGTACCCAGACTTAGTACTTCCTTCGGCTTACTGGCTCGTTACTACCGCCGAATTCAAACCACGATACTCAGAATCGAGCTGCGTCATGAGTGAACTTCGTTCCTCGCTCCCCGGCGTTGGTATAATTTACCCCTGTTTGCGGCAGGAGCGAGCAATAGGACATTATTTTAGTAGCTTATACCCTACCGACGACGTTGTTGCATGTAGTTATTCATTATTGTCAATGCAGTAGCATAATTTGCGGCACCCAATACCTCGATTTTCCATTTGATTTTGGAATAGTGTTTTGATTCTAAAACGATATTTTATGTAACAACGTCCCTACCGACTAACCTAAAATGCGTATTGGTAGATGACCCGGCTTAAAGCTTCAACCGCAAACCGATGCTGCCGCGTACGTCTTCGTAGTCGAGTTCTTCAAAGGTGGATTCAAAAGTTGTCACTGATCCGCGGGCAAAAACGTCGGCGTTATCATTGATGGTATAATCCGCACCAACATTCAGGCCGTATCGGCGCTCAACGGTTTGTGGTAATCCGATACCGTCATCCAGCGCGGTAAAGAAAGACTGCCTTGTATTGGCACCCAGAGAAATATTCGCCTTATCGGTTAGATCATGGGTGATTCTGACAGAAGCACTATAATTTGCTGAACCGGATTCATCG
>CALFVD010000149.1 GCA_937928005.1 uncultured Neomegalonema sp.
GTCGAAGATGCCGCGAAAGAGATCGGCTCCCCGGTCAAGATCGCCGCCTTCGTCCGCCTCGCCGTCGGTGAAGGCATCGAGAAGGAAGAAGAAGACTTCGCCGCCGAAGTCGCCAAGACGATGGGCGGCTGATTTTCTGTCTATCGCGATGAAAATGAAGCCCGCCCCGGCAACGGTGGCGGGCTTTGTCAGCGGCCTGAAGCCCCGGATCGCTCCGGGGCTGTCGCTTTATTCCATCACTGGAATTGAAAACTCCGCCCCGTCCTTTACGCCCGAAGGCCAGCGCGCCGTGATCGTCTTCACCCGCGTCCAGAACCGGATCGAATCCGTCCCGTGCTGGTTCAGATCGCCAAAGCTCGATGACTTCCACCCGCCAAATGAGTGATAGGCCAGCGGCACGGGGATCGGCACGTTCACGCCCACCATCCCGATATTGATCCGATTGGCAAAATCGCGCGCCGCATCGCCGTCGCGGGTATAGATCGACACGCCATTGCCGTATGCGTGCTTCATGGGCAGGTCGAGTGCTTCCTCATAGGTCTTCGCGCGCACCACCGACAGGACCGGCCCGAAAATTTCGGTCTTGTAGATATCCATATCCGGCGTCACATCGTCGAACAGGCATCCGCCAACGAAGAACCCGTCTTCGTAGCCCTGATGCGAGAAACCGCGCCCGTCAATCACTAGCTTCGCGCCTTCGCTGACGCCACTATCGATCAGCCCCATCACCTTCTGCTGCGCCTCGCGCGTGACCAGCGGCCCGAAATCGGCCTTCTCGTCGGTGTAGGGGCCGACATGCAGCTCCTCGACACGGGGTTTGAGCTTCGCAATCAGCTTATCCGCCGTCTCTTCCCCCACCGGCACTGCAACCGAAATCGCCATGCACCGCTCACCCGCCGAGCCATAGCCAGCCCCGATCAGCGCATCCGCCGCTTGATCTAGATCGGCATCGGGCATGATGATCATGTGGTTCTTTGCGCCGCCAAAGCACTGCGCGCGTTTACCATGGGCGGTCGCATTCGCATAGACGCTCGCCGCGATGGGGGTTGAGCCGACAAAGCTGACCGCGCCGATATCTTCATGGGCGCAGATCGCATCCACGACCTCCTTGTCGCCCTGCACCACCTGAAAGATGCCATCCGGCAATCCCGCTTCCTTGAACAACTCGGCGATGCGCAGCGGCACCGATGGATCACGCTCGGAAGGTTTAAGAATAAACGCATTGCCACAGGCAATCGCGGGCGCGCACATCCATAGGGGGATCATCGCCGGGAAGTTGAACGGCGTGATGCCTGCCCCGATGCCAACCGGCTGGCGCATAGAATACATGTCGATCCCCGGCCCGGCCCCTTCGGTGAATTCACCCTTCAGCAGATGCGGCGCGCCCATCACGAATTCCACGACCTCCAGCCCGCGCTGGATATCCCCGGCGCTATCCTCGACTGTCTTGCCATGTTCGCGAGACAGTTCGACCGCCATGTCCATCTTGTGCTGTTCCAGCAACATGGCGAGTTTCATAAACACCCGCGCCCGCTTCTGCGGGTTTTGTGCGGCCCATGCGGGCTGTGCGCCCTTGGCGATTGCGACGGCCTCGTTCAATTCACTGATGCTGGCCAGTGGCGTGCGCTTCTCAGTCTCGCCCGTGGCGGGGTTGAACACGTCCGAAAACCGCCCGCTAGTGCCGTCGCGGTGTTCGCCACCGATGAAATGTGTAAGATCGAGCATTATTGACCCCTCGCTTTGTTTTGTATTCTGTTGGCAAGGTTCTAGACGCCCCGCCCCGATGACGCTAGGAAAAGCCGCGCAGGTGATTCAGGCAATTGCCCATGCGATGATGCGGGACAGGTGGCCGAGTGGTTTAAGGCTCTAGTCTTGAAAACTAGCGTAGGGGTAACTCTACCGTGGGTTCGAATCCCACCCTGTCCGCCAATTTTTTCTATCAAATCTTTTTTAGTATTATTTTTTAGAGACTGCTGCGTTATGCTTACTTTTTTGGTGCGTTGGTGTCTGCCTCTATTCGATCCCGGATCGAATGAGCTTCTGATAACCACGACTGATGATTGTGGCCATAAGGCTCCGCTTTGCGCTCAAAAACGCTCGTAGTCCTTTTTCCCGACCTTCATGCAAAGCGTGGGCTCATACATGGTATTCATGTCTGAGAGTGAGAACGCGTGCTTATGGTCACCAGATAGTCGCTTGGCGGGTCGTTGCTGATGCTGATTTTATCCGGCCATTCCAATAGGGCATAAGCAGCCGTCTGGTTATCGCTCGCCATTCCCTGGCATGTTGCCGCTCAAGATGAGGGCGGGGAAAGCTTGTCCTAGTTTGCGGGCGAGTCAGCGAACCTCACACATGATGCAGCCTATGCGTGAAACAATAATCATACCGGACACTCGTGGGTAAGATCAGAGTTTTTCATTGACGAATCTTTGCGCATCTCCGGGCACGATGCCAGACCATATTCTTGATAAGCTGAAGCTTCTTGAACTGGGGGCTACGACGATATTTAAGGCAGTGTTCATTGGGCATGAAGCAGTAATTTTCTAGTCGTAGACTGTTTCACCATGCGCAATTGTCTTTCACGGGCCTTATCTCTCGCAATCTGCCGCAACAAAAAGTCAAACGATCCAGTAACCCGTTTGCTGTATCACCTGTCACACTATGGTATGAGCCTAGCTTGTAGCGTCGTTGTCGGCCCCGTCGTGGGTCTCAGTGAGGGAAGAATTCCATGTGCGGTATCGTCGGCATCCTTGGTAACGGGCGCGAAGCAGCGCCACTTATTCTCAACGCGCTGAAAAGCCTCGAATATCGTGGCTATGACAGTGCTGGGGTTGCCACTGTACAGGGCGGCACGCTTGATCGTCGCCGCGCCGTAGGCAAACTCTCTGCCCTCGCTGAATTGCTACAGAATAACCCAATTGGCGGCGCGATTGGTATTGGTCATACCCGTTGGGCCACCCATGGTGCGCCAACCGAAGTCAATGCTCACCCCCATGCGGCGGGCAAGGTTGCAGTGGTTCATAACGGTATCATCGAGAATTTTCAGGAATTGCGCACGATGCTCGCCGCCGAAGGCCGTAGCTTCGTTACCCAAACCGATACCGAGACCATCGCCCAGCTCTGCGACCATTTCCTCGGCACTGGCCTGTCGCCGCAGGATGCCGCCGCCGCAACCCTAGCCAAGCTGGAAGGGGCTTTTGCCCTCGCCCTATTGTTCGATGGGGAAGACGATCTGATGATTGCCGCCCGCAAGGGTAGCCCGCTGGCGCTGGGCTATGGGGATGGCGAGATGTTCGTCGGTTCTGACGCGCTTGCGCTTGCACATCTGACCAACCGCATTTGCTATCTCGACGAGGGCGATTGGGCCGTTCTGACCCGCGAAACCGCCACGATCTATGACAAGGATGGCAATCTAGCCAACCGCGAAGTGCGCGTCGTCAATGTCTCCTCGGTGCTGGTCGATAAGGGCGAATACCGTCACTTTATGGCCAAGGAAGTCCATGAACAGCCCTCCGTTACCGGCTATGCCCTCGGCTCGATGCTGACGCCGGAGCGCGATGCGATCCGTGATATTTCCGAGACACTCGACCTCAGCGATACGCCCCGCCTGACCATCGTCGCCTGTGGCACCGCCAGCTATGCGGGCCATGTGGCGAAATACTGGTTTGAGCAGGTCGCGCGTCTACCTGTCGAAATCGATATCGCCTCCGAATTTCGCTATCGACAGCCACCTCTCCCAAAAGGCGGTGTTGCCGTCTTCGTCTCGCAATCAGGCGAGACCGCCGATACGCTGGCGGCCCTGCGCTATGCCAAGGAGAACGGCCAGAAGATCGTCGCGGTCGTCAATGTTCCCGAATCCTCCATTGCCCGCGAATCCGATCTCGTGCTGCCTATCCATGCGGGGCCAGAAGTTGGCGTCGCCTCGACCAAGGCATTCACCTGTCAGTTGATGATTCTCGCCTCCCTCGCCATTGCCGTCGCCCGTCAGCGGGGCGAGATCGATGCCGCTGAGGAAACGCGGCTAGTGCGCGCCCTCTCCGAAGTACCGCGCCTCTTGTCAGAGGCTATCGCGAGCGAAAGCGATATCGAAAAGCTGGCTTATGAATTGGCCAAGGCCCGCGACGTCATCTATCTGGGCCGGGGATCGCAATTCCCCATTGCGCTGGAAGGCGCGCTAAAACTCAAGGAAATCAGCTATATCCACGCGGAGGGCTATGCGTCCGGCGAGTTGAAGCACGGCCCCATCGCGTTGATCGACGAAAATGTGCCCGTTGTGACCCTCGCCCCCCGCGATAACCTGTATGACAAGACCGTGTCGAACATGCAGGAAGTCATGGCCCGCGCAGGCAAGGTGTTGCTGATCTCGGATGCAGCAGGCATCGAACATGCGGGCGAGGGATGCTGGCGCACGCTGACCATGCCCGATTGCGACCCCTTCGTCGCGCCCATCGTCTATGCGGTGCCAACCCAGCTTATCGCCTACCACACAGCGGTCGCAAAGGGCACGGATGTGGATCAACCGCGCAATCTGGCAAAATCGGTGACGGTGGAATAGCCCTCCCTCACCCTATCTCCTAATGGGAAAGGGTGCGAAATCGTCGAAGCCGGTACGCTGGGTTTCCCTCTCCCTTGGGAGAGGGTTAGGGTTCTGATCACCCATAACCTGTTTCGGAAAATCGCCATGACCACCCCAGACGACAAGAAACGCAGCAAATTCCTCAGCCTCGTCTTGCGTCACGACCCCGGCAAGATCGGCTTAACGCTTGATGCAAATGGCTGGGTGCCGGTTGCCATGCTGCTCGATCATTTGCCGCCCAGCCTGCATGTGGACCGCGCCGTACTGGAGCGCGTCGTGGAGACGAATGACAAAAAACGCTTCGTCCTCTCTGACGATGGCCAGTCTATTCGCGCAGCGCAGGGTCATTCCGTCGCCGTCGATTTGGCGCTTACCCCACTCATGCCGCCTGAAATCCTGTTCCACGGCACTGCTGAAGCCACGCTACCCATATTGCGCGGCGAGGGATTGAAGCCCATGAAGCGCAATCACGTCCATCTCTCATCCGATGAAGCGACGGCCCGCAAGGTTGGGATGCGCCATGGCCGCCCTGCAATCCTGACGGTCCAGAGCGGCGCAATGTACGCGGCGGGCCTCGCGTTCTATCTCTCCGACAATGGCGTCTGGCTCACCAGCCATGTCCCCGTTTCCTATATCGACTTCTAACAAGTGCCATCCTCGACGGTTGGCACACTGCCTTTTGAAGTTGCCGATAATCGTTGTCACGATTTCCGGGGATGCAACGCCCCCAACGGTGCGGCCTCAAGGGCCACATCCCTTTACTTGTTTGCGAGCAGAGATACCTCACTCTTCATGGGCCGGATTCGATCTGGTGGCGACCTGCGACCTGCGCTACGCATCACAGGAAACTCGTTTTCGTCTGGATGAGATCGATATTGGAATAATGGCCGATCTTGGCGCGCGCCGACCGGTTATCCAATTTCCATAACCGAGCCGCCACCGCTAGTTTGAGGAATGAAAAATGACTGACCTATCCCGCGATGGTGCCTATCCGCTGATGTTCCAGCCGCTCGATCTGGGCCATATTACCTTGCGCAATCGCGTGCTGATGGGATCGATGCATCTGGGGCTGGAGGAAGCCGAAGGCGGGTTCGACCGCATGGCGCGGTTCTATGCCGAGCGGGCAAAGAACGGCCCCGGCCTGATCGTCACTGGCGGTATCGGCCCAAACCCAGAGGGCGCGGTAACACAGGGCGGCTCGATCCTGAACGACGAAGCCGAGGTTGCCCATCACCGCATTGTCACCGATGCCGTCCATGCGCAGGGCGGTGCGATTGCAATGCAAATCCTGCATACGGGCCGCTATGCTTACAATCAGGCGCTGGTCGCCCCTTCGCCCGTGAAAGCCCCCATCAACCCGTTTACACCCAAAGAACTGTCCGAAGATGATATCGAGCAGCAGATCGCCGATTTCATCCGCTGCGCCGAGCTGGCCAAGCAGGCGGGCTATGACGGGGTCGAGATCATGGGGTCCGAGGGATACCTCATCAACCAATTCATCGCCGAGCGCGTAAACCAGCGCACTGACCGCTGGGGCGGTGCGTATGAAAACCGCATCCGTTTTCCTGTCGAGATCGTGCGCCGCATCCGCGAGACCGTGGGGACAGATTTCATTATCATCTACCGCCTGTCGATGCTCGATCTGGTAGAAGGGGGCAGTTCGTCGGATGAAGTGGTGCAACTTGGCTTGGCCATCGAGAAAGCCGGGGCGACATTGATCAATACTGGCATCGGCTGGCACGAGGCGCGCATTCCCACCATCGCCACCTCGGTTCCCCGTGCCGCATTTACATGGGTAACGGGTCAGGTGCGCAAGCATCTATCGATCCCGGTTATCGCCTCAAACCGTATAAATATGCCCGATGTCGGCGAGCAGATTTTGGCGAGCGGTGAGGCCGATATGGTGTCGATGGCGCGTCCATTCCTTGCCGATGCTCAATTCGTGCAAAAAGCCGCCGAAGGGCGCGCCGATGAGATTAATACCTGTATTGGCTGCAATCAGGCATGCCTTGATTTTATCTTCCGGGGTAAAATCACGAGCTGCCTTGTGAACCCACAAGCCTGCCGCGAAGAAGATTTCACCGTCCATCCGGTTGATACACCGAAGGCGCTGGCTGTCGTTGGCGCGGGTATGGCAGGATTATCCTTCGCCGCCACCGCCGCCGAACGGGGCCATAAGGTCACGCTGTTCGAGAAGGCAGAAAAAGTCGGTGGCCAGTTCAACCTCGCCCGCCGCATCCCCGGCAAGGAGGAATTCAACGAGACGATGCGCTATTTCAGCGGTCGGCTAGAACGCGCCGGGGTTAACCTCCGCCTAGGCCATGCGCCCTCCGCCGAGGAGCTATCCGCCTATGACGAAGTGATTATCGCTACCGGCGTAGTTCCTCGTATCCCCGATATCGAGGGCATTAATCACCCCAAGGCAAAATCCTATGCCGAGGTGATCGAAGGGGCCGAGATCGGCAAAAAAGTCGCCATTATCGGGGCCGGAGGCATTGGCTTTGACGTGGCCGAATTGCTGGCCCATGCGGGCGTCTCCACCAGCCTCGATCGTGAGGCATTCCTACGCGAATGGGGTATCGACGGCACCCGCGAAGCCCGTAGCGGTATCGAAGGCCAAACCCCCGATTTTGAACCCGCCGCCCGCGATATCTGGCTACTACAACGCAAAAAAGGCAAGATTGGCAAGGGCTTGGGGCCGACAACGGGCTGGATTCACCGCATGAACCTGCTCAAACGCAACGTCAATATGGTGGCGGGCTGCGAATACATACGCATTGATGATGCGGGTCTACACCTGCGCATTGATGGCGAAGAACAGGTGTTGGAGGTCGATAATGTGGTGATCTGTGCGGGCCAAGTCTCCGAACGCGCCCTCGTCGATGTCATCACGGATCGACCCGTCCACATCATCGGCGGCGCCGATGTCGCCGCCGAACTCGACGCCCGCCGCGCTATCGAGCAAGGCACCGAACTGGCCCTATCAATCTGATACATCCCATGAGGCTGCTACCCCTGAGAGTTTGAAGACTTTCAGATAGTTAACCTGAAAGGAAAGCAGTCTTAATCTGGAGTATTGATCATCGTTCTTAGTTTAGATGATTTTACGGTTTTTGACTCCGCCTTTCGGCGGTTAGCGGGCTTGGATTTTTAGTGGTTGAAGGGTTACTGATATCGGGTTTGGTCTGCGGCATGGTTTGCCGTGCAGTTTAATCCCGATTCTAGATAAGGTGTTGTTGAGGGGGGGGGGGCGCAAATAGCGCTTGGCGTGATTGTATCTCTCACCAATTCAACCGGCCCCGTCTCACGTCCGTGAATATCACTGCGCTGTATTGCTGTCTCGACGATTTTGCGAAGCTCTATAAAGAAATGGGAGAGCCATCGGTTTCTCCCCTCGCCAGATCGGCGTCGGCGGCGGCGTCTTGGCAAGCTGACTCTGGGCGAGATGTTGCTCATCATGGTGTTGTTCCACCTCAGCCCGTTCAAGGATTTCAAGCACTTCTGGCTTTACAGGATCGAACAGAAGTATCGGGATTGCTTTGGCGAGCTACCGAGCTAAGCCCGCTTTGTCGCGCTGATGCCGCGCCTCTTCGCCCCGTTCTGCCTCATGTTGCACAGCTTTTCGGGCGAGGAAAACCGGCATCTACATCGCCGACAACACCAAACTCGGCGTTTGTCATAATGCTCGCATCAAACGCCATCGCTGCGTATTTCGCATAAGCGTGGGCAGCGATTTTGCGCAACTGTGGTCAAGTGAGGCTGACGAATTAAGGCTAGGTGTCCCTTCATTTTGAAGGAGAGACCGCATCGCCGAACAGCACGGCCTCGTCATTGGACAAGCCATTAAGCAGCGCCTCGTACTCGCGGTTGAATTTCTCGCGCGCCACCTCAACGGCGCGGTAACCATCATCCAGCAGAAGTAGCGCATTCGCACGACGATCCATCAAAGCAGTAGCCTTGCGACGCCAGGGCTCACGCATGAGATTTTCCGGTTACGCTTTGTGTCATATAATCGTTGTCCCAGGCCGCTTTTTTGCGTCTGGCCTTGAGGGATGTTTTGGCGGTTGAATCTTGCTTGATGAGGTTGAGGGCGATCTTGCGGAGCA
>CALFVD010000150.1 GCA_937928005.1 uncultured Neomegalonema sp.
CCTTGGGGTGGGGGGACAGGGCTGGTGGGTGGGCAGGTAATGCCGGACGGCCCGATGCCGGTAGTCCTCGCCCTCGACAGGATGCGCATCGTGCGGGAGGTGATCCCGCAGGAATCGGCGATGATTGTTGAGGCGGGGGTAACAGTGCTGGCGGCGCAGGACGCGGCGGCGGCCCATGGCAAACTATTCCCGCTTTCCTATGCTTCTGAAGGCACGGCCAGCATCGGCGGGGGGCTGTCTGCCAATTCCGGCGGGTTGATTGCCGTTCGTTATGGTGTGGCGCGCGATATGTGTTTGGGGCTTGAGGTGGTGACGCCACAGGGGGAAATCTGGAACGGGTTGTCCACGTTGCGTAAGGATAATACCGGTTACGACCTGCGCGATCTCTATATCGGTGCAGAGGGTACGCTAGGGGTTATCTGTGCCGCCTCGCTCAAGATCGTGCCACAGCCACAGGCGAAATCGACCGCCTTTGCTATTGTGCGGTCCCCGGAAGATGCGGTTGCCCTACTCAATACGATGCAGGATGCGAGTGGGGGGGCGGTCGCTACATTTGAGCTGATGGCGCGGCTGTCGTTGGATTTCGTGTTCAAGGCGCAGCCGAGTTATCGCGACCCAATGGCGAATGTCGGCGAATGGTATGTTCTGGCTGAATTGTGGGGCGGGGATGAGGGCGCGCTTGATGCGGCTATGCAGGGATGCTTTGCTGATGGGCTGGAGAATGGCGCGGTTCTCGATGCGGTTTTTGCGATGAACGAGGGACAGCGGGCCGAGTTTCGGGCAATCCGCGAGGCAATGTCAGATGCGCAAAAGGTGAGCGGTGGGGCGAGCATCAAGCATGATGTGTCGCTACCCATTGGGCATGTGCCTGAGTTTTTAGAGACGGCGGGGGCGGCGGTAATCGCCGCAGTCCCCGGTGCGCGACCCTGTCCGTTCGGTCATCTCGGCGATGGGAACATCCATTATAACATCTCGCAGCCGATTGGCGGCGATGCAGCAGCGTTTCTTTCGAGGTGGGGAGACGTCAATACTGTTGTTCACGAAATTGTGAAATCCATGGGCGGCTCAATCAGTGCCGAGCATGGGATCGGGCGGTTGAAACGTGATGAATTGGCGAATCATATCGATTCAGTGAAGCTGGCGCTGTTGCGTCGGATCAAGTCTGCGCTCGACCCCGATGGGATTATGAATCCCGGTGCAATTCTTGATGGTCAACCCTAAGGTGATTGCTGCAATCGGCAATCAACCCTTTGACATTCAAAGAAAAAACAAATTTACCGATGATTTAACGCTGTCTTTTGAGTTGAAAGGGCGCCTCGCTAAAGCGAGACGCCCTCCACTGTGCAACACGAAAACTACATGTACCGCATGTCGATCCGCCACACCGGACCGATAGATCAGTTATATCACGGGTGTTTAACGGAGTCTTTACATACCGGCTAAAAATTTCATTTCAGGACAGTTTTATTAATCTTTTGTTAACTATTTTGCCGAGACGAACTGTCTCATTTTCTGCATATTGTGTGATTCGCAGCACTCCTCAATGACCCCCAAAGCTACACAGAGAGTGAACTGGAGCGCCGAGTGCGGCTATTCGGTCGCGCCCACCCAAATCTGGTAAATCTACGATGAAGGCACATCCCGCCACGGTTGCACCGAGGCGTTGAACCAATTTGATACCCGCTTCCGCCGTACCGCCCGTGGCAATCAGGTCATCGACGA
Organism: uncultured Neomegalonema sp.; assembly: GCA_937928005.1. Lineage (GTDB taxonomy): Bacteria > Pseudomonadota > Alphaproteobacteria > Rhodobacterales > Rhodobacteraceae > JAHDDY01. The sequence goes on from CALFVD010000150.1 coordinate 1,723, forward strand.
TCAACACGCGCTCGCCTTTCTGGAAAGCATCCTCATGCACCTCAACGGTGGCGGTGCCGTATTCTAGGGAATAATCTTCTTCGACGGTTTTCCAAGGTAGCTTGCCCTTTTTGCGGATTGGGACGAAGCCGACCGAGAGCTGGTGTGCAACTGCACCACCGAGGATAAAGCCACGCGCTTCGATGCCCGCCACGCGATCAATGCGCTCACCCGCAAAGGGGTGTAGCAGCATGTCGATGGCCATGCGGAATCCGCGCGGGTCGTTGAAGAGGGTGGTGACATCCCGAAACTGGATTCCGGGTTCGGGAAAGTCGGGGATCGTGCGGATATAATCCTCGATCTTCATGGCGCGCTCCGATGCAACTAAAACGGGTATCGCCGTAACAGCGATACCCGGTGATGGAGCATTCGGAGATAAATGTCGAGAGGGGCGCGGCTCCGCGCTGTCAGAAATCGCGACGGGCCAGCATCCGCGTCACGATTCCAGACATGCCGACCTTAGGCTGCGTGTAACAAGTTTTAGGCATGTAGGAGAGATGCGGTTGTTCCCAATCGGCGCGGCGCTTGACGGGCAGGAGCATGGAGGCGATCTGGACTTGCATGGGACGTCTCATTTTCTTTTTTTGATTGTAAAGCGGACCCAAGGCCGCTCACTCGTGCGTATATACAATACCTATACTTATGAAATACGCAACAAGAGATATCCACAGCCCAAAATTTTCCTACCTTACTCGGCTTTCCATTCAGGAAGTGCCGCTACCCCGTTGAATAGTTAACGAAACATATATGCACTACTCATGCGCCTAATACGCGTCCCGCCACGGCATCGAGCCGGTTGACGAGTGCTTCGTCGCGGGCGTCGGGGGCGGTGATGATCGCGTATTCAAGGGCGTGGTCGCAGCCGTGGGTGCAGTTCGCCCGCTCGCCCGCAAAACCGGGAATGGCTTCGGTGAGGAGGGCGCGGGCCTTAGCTCCATTGCCGGTCATGACCTTGATGATCGCAGTGATATCGACCGCGCCATGGTCCGGGTGCCAACTATCGTAATCCGTGACCATCGCGACGGTAGCATAGCAAAGTTCCGCCTCACGGGCGAGTTTGGCTTCTGGCATGTTGGTCATGCCGATCACGCTACACCCCCATTCACGATAGAGTTTGGATTCGGCCATCGATGAGAATTGCGGGCCTTCCATCGCCAGATAGGTGCCGCTGCGATGGGTGGTGATGTCCGCCGCCTTGCAGGCCGCCTCGATCCGATCTCCAAGGCGGGCGCAGACGGGTTCGGCGACGGACACATGGGCGACGCAACCCTTACCAAAGAAGCTTTTCTCGCGGGCGAAGGTGCGGTCGATGAATTGATCGACGATCACGAAATCGCCGGGGGCCATCTCCTCACGAAACGAGCCACAGGCCGAGATGGAGATGACATCGGTAACGCCAAGGCGCTTGAGTGCGTCGATATTGGCGCGATAGTCGATGCCGCTAGGGGTATGGACATGGCCGCGCCCGTGTCGGGGCAGGAACGCCATTTCAACGCCGCCTAGTGTACCGCGCAGAATCTCGTCGGAGGGTTCGCCCCATGGCGTATCGACGGCGACCCATTGCGGGTTTTCCAACCCATCGATCTCGTAAAGCCCGCTGCCCCCGATCACGCCGATCATCGCCTGTGCCATCCGTGTCTCCCGCGCTCTGAATGATTTACGGGGTGCAGTTCATCCGGTTTGGCAAGGCGATGCAAGGGGGTGATGCAGAGTCTATGGCCGGGAGCATGCTAAATATTTCGCAAGCCTTACGTAGCGGCCTTTTTACAGACTACACAGGCATAGTGTAAAATATTGACGATAAAGATGTTTGTTTTCAGTGACCTGTTCACATTTTGACTAATATGCGTTAACGCAGGGTAACGATTCAGTAATGGGGGAGGCTCCGACATGGCCGATAAGAAATACGCACCATCCGCCGATATGGTCGCAGGTGCGCACGTCAACGCCGCGAAATACGAGGAAATGTACGCGGCATCGGTCAAAGACCCCGACGCATTTTGGGCCGAGCATGGCAAGCGACTCGACTGGATCAAGCCTTATACCAAGGTGAAGAACACGACCTTTGCGTATCCCAATGTCTCGATCAAATGGTTCGAGGATGGCGAGATGAACGTCGCCGCGAACTGCATCGACCGGCATCTCGACAAGCGCGGGGACCAAACGGCGATTATCTGGGAAGGCGACGAGCCGGGTACGGATAAGCATATCAGCTACCGAGAGTTGCACGCGCAGGTCTGTCGTTTGTCGAACGTGCTAAAGGATCAGGGGATTGTTAAGGGCGATCGGGTGATCCTTTATATGCCGATGATCCCGGAGGCGGCCTATGCGATGCTGGCCTGTGCGCGGATCGGGGCGGTTCATTCGGTGGTGTTCGGTGGGTTTTCACCCGATGCACTGGCGAACCGGGTCAATGATTGCACGGCTAAAGTGATTATCACCGCCGATTATGGTCCACGTGGAGGGCGTAATACGGCGCTAAAATCAAATGCCGATGCCGCGTTGTTGCATTGCTCCGATAAGGTGAAATGCCTTGTCGTGAAACATACGGGCGAGCAGACGACTTGGGTCGAGGGGCGCGATGTGGATTTGACCGCCGCAATGGCGGCTGCATCGACTGAGTGCCCGCCAGAGCCGATGAATGCGGAAGACCCGTTGTTCATCCTCTACACATCAGGGTCCACGGGCAAACCTAAGGGAGTCGTGCATACTTCTGGCGGATATCTGGTCTGGGCGTCGATGACACATGAATATGTATTCGACTACCACGAGGGCGATATCTTCTGGTGTACCGCCGATGTTGGTTGGGTCACGGGGCACAGCTATATCGTCTATGGTCCGCTGGCGAACGGGGCGACGACGTTGATGTTTGAGGGGGTGCCGACCTACCCCGATGCGTCGCGGTTCTGGCAGGTCTGCGAAAAGCACAAGGTCAATCAGTTCTACACCGCGCCAACCGCCATCCGCGCGCTGATGGGGCAGGGGAAGGGCTTTGTTGAAGGGGTGGATCTGTCCTCGCTGAAGGTGCTGGGCACGGTGGGCGAGCCGATCAACCCGGAGGCGTGGAACTGGTACAACGAGGTCGTCGGCAAGGGTAAATGCCCCATCGTCGATACGTGGTGGCAGACGGAGACGGGCGGGCATCTCATCACGCCGTTGCCGGGTGCAATCGAGACGAAGCCGGGGTCGGCGACAGTGCCGTTCTTTGGGGTGGAGCCGGTAATCCTTGAGCCGAGCACCGCCGATGAGCAGACGAAAATCGCCTGCGAGGGTGTGCTGTGTATCCGCGATAGCTGGCCGGGGCAGATGCGCACGGTCTATGGCGACCACGAGCGGTTTGTCTCGACGTATTTCGAGCAGTATAAGGGATATTATTTCACGGGCGACGGGTGCCGCCGGGACGGGGATGGCTATTACTGGATTACGGGCCGTGTTGACGATGTCATCAACGTGAGCGGGCATCGGATGGGCACGGCGGAGGTGGAAAGTGCGCTGGTGGCGCATCCGCAGGTTTCAGAGGCGGCGGTGGTCGGCTATCCGCATGATATCAAGGGGCAGGGCATCTATTGCTACGTGACCTTGATGAACGGCGTGACCGAGAGCGAGGAGTTGTACAAAGATTTGTGCAAATGGGTTCGCACCGAGATCGGGCCGATTGCCTCGCCAGACGTGATCCAATGGGCGCCGGGATTGCCGAAGACCCGGTCGGGCAAGATCATGCGGCGGATTCTCAGGAAGATCGCGGAGAACGATTTCGGATCGCTGGGCGATACCTCGACACTGGCGGAGCCGGAAGTGGTAGATAACCTGATTGCGAATAGGCCGGGGTGATGCCGTATTGATTGCATTAAGGTGCTGCACTACCCTTGACCTCGCCGGAAACGGTGGGGGTAGATTCAGGTTTGAAGTGCAACGGTTGGATAGAAGCGCAGAGTGACGGATTTGCCAAGTTCTTTGAGGAAGGCTTCGACGGGGGATTTGAAGCCGAGGCATTTACG
>CALFVD010000151.1 GCA_937928005.1 uncultured Neomegalonema sp.
GAATGGAAAGGCGCACCAGACCCTTTGTCCCAAGCCGCACGACAACAGGTGGCAAAGGCCGAACAGGCGGTTGAGAGGCTCCAGATGGATCATCTAGCGAGCCTGCGTGCCGGGGAGGCAGGTGCAGTAGATGCCTTCGCCATCAATATCGCCGCTCTGTCACGATACGCGGCGCTGATTTTGGACCCGAAAGATATCGCAATTATTGTATCTCTTGCAGCCGCGTTTACGCTGAAAGAGGCGTAATTTTCGGGACGTATCGTCTCATTTTTTATGCGCCAGTTTGGCCCATTGATAGGGTCAGGCATTGTCATCGCCCCTATTTTGTGCGATGCGGCATGTACACTCATTTCAGATAGAATTGGTTGCTGCCCGTGTCTTTTACCCCGAATTGGTCCCTGTTGATCCCCGCCGCCGGATGGCGCCGTGCGATTACGCGCGAGACTGTCCGGGCTGACTTGATCGCAGGGTTGACCAATGCGAGCATTGTGTTGCCGCAAGGCGTGGCCTTTGCCACGATTGCCGGGTTGCCACCTATCTATGGTCTCTACACGGCGATGATAACGCCCATCGTCGCGGCCCTGTTCGGCTCCTCGATGGTGATGGTCTCTGGCCCGACCACGGCAATCTCGGCGGTGGTGTTCAGCACGCTGGCGGGCATCGCGGTGCCGGGCAGTGTGGAGTTCATTCAACTTGCCTTGTTACTGACGCTCATGGTTGGGGTGATCCAATTCCTGCTTGGTTTCGCGGGATTGGGCAGGCTCGTCGCTTTCGTCTCCCATTCGGTGATGCTCGGCTTTACCGCCGCCGCCGCCGTACTGATCGGGGTGAGTCAGATCGCTCCGGCACTAGGGGTCGCTGTCGAGCGCGGGGGGTCTGTGCTTGAGCGCGCCTTGCGGGCCATCGAAGGGGCGGATGAGGCGAATATAACTGCCGTGGCCATTGCCGCCACCGCCTTTATCGTCACCATCATTTCACGCAGGTTGATGCCGCGTTCACCGACCTTCTTGATCGGTCTGACCGCCGCCTCCGTTCTTGCATGGTATCTGAATGCCGAGGAAAATGGTGTGTCGATGGTGGGCGAGCTGCCATCGATCACTCCCGGTTTCCTGCCGCCCAGTGCCACGCTCGACAATATCGCGGTCGTGACCGAAGGCGCTTTCGCGATTGCCCTGATCGGCTTACTCGAAGCCGTCTCGATTGGTCGTGCTTTTGCGTATCGTACGAATGCCCGCTTTGATCCTAACCGCGAGATTGTGGGACAAGGGCTATCGAATATTGTCGGCAGTTTCTTCCAAGCCTATCCGGGTTCCGGCTCGTTCACCCGCAGCGGTATCAATTATGAATCGGGTGCGAAGACCCCGATGTCGGCCATCTTTGCCGCCATCTTCCTGTTCGCGATTCTGTGGTTCTTTAGCCCATTGGTCGCGCATATCCCGATTCCCGCATTGGCGGGCCTGATCTTGCTGGTCGCTTGGAAGCTGATCAGTTTCAAGGAGATATGGACGATCTCGCGCGATAGCTCGACCGAATTGTCAATTATCGCCGCCACCTTCTTTGCCGGAACGATGGTGGAGCTGGATTTTGCCATTTATGTCGGCGTGATCTTGTCGCTGATGATCTTCCTATCAAAGACGTCGCGACCCAACCTCGTGATTTCTGCGCCCGACGAGAACGGCGTGTTCCGCGACCCTAGCGTCTATAGCCTTCGTGAATGCCCACAGACAGTGTTCGTGCGGATCGACGGGGCGCTCTATTTCGGCTCGGTCGAGGCTATCGAACGTGGTTTTCGTAGGATTGAACGTAATCGCGCGGCCCAGAAGCACATGGTGTTGGTGTTGAAAGGCGTGGGCGATATCGACCTTGCAGGGGCACATGCGATTATCGACGAGGCCAAGCGCCGCAAAAAGCGGGGTGGTAAGCTCTATATCGTCACCCGCTACGAACCGATGATCAAGCGCCTGCGCCGCCTGCATGTCTTTGAGGAAATCGGCGAGGATGCGCTACTCGCCTCCAAGGGCGACGCAATCCGCAAGGTCATGGGCGACCTCGACGACACCATCTGCGCCACCTGCGACGCCCGCATCTTCGGCGAATGCGCGGGCAAGCCCAATGCGCTGGTGGCGAAGATGGAAGTGGCGGAGTAACAAAAAGAACCATCTGAAGATACGCAGACTTTCTGCCATTCATCCATTTACAGCGAATTGTGACCATCCTGAATCACGAAGCGCCATGTTTGTCGCGAAACATGGCTCAGGTTTATCGCAAATCTATAGAGTGATACCAAGGGCGACAGGGCGGCAATCGTTTATTGTTCTGCCCATTTTCGCGTTGTGATTGAGGCCACGCGATCCTTGTCGTTTGCGAAGAAGTTCCAGGCCTCGCAACAGGCCTCGACGATGTCCTCGTAGGTGTCGAAGACCGAGATGGCGAGCTTGTTGCCACGCAGGTATGCCCAGACGTTCTCGACGGGGTTCAGTTCGGGCGAGTATGGCGGCAGGATCAGCAGCGAGCCTTTTGGGAGGTGATGAAGGCATGCTTCACAGTCATGTCTTCCCCACCCTTGCAGCGAAAAAAGCCGATGCCTTTTGCAGTATCTCGACCTCGTCCTTCAGCCGCTTGTTATCCCGACGCAGCTGAGCCAGTTCCGCAGCATCCGCCTGCTGACGGCGTTTCGCCTCCGCCGACCCGAA
>CALFVD010000152.1 GCA_937928005.1 uncultured Neomegalonema sp.
ATCCGGCTCGCCCGCCAGATCACCGAAGATGGTGGCGAGATAGGACCACACCTTGATCGGCGCGTGATCCACCAACGAGCGGATAAGCGTATCCGCATTTCCCTGTCGAAAAGAATTCATGGGCCGAGGTATAGGGCAACCTTAGCCTGCCTCCAATCCTGTCTTTACCCGTAGCACGGCAATCGCTTGCACAAGAATTCATGCTGTCCCGAACGCAATGCGGCGTGACATGACGCTTTGCAGATGCGGGATCTTCGGTCATTTGAGGTCGATCCTCTGAATAGGGAGGCTCCGCATCGAGTGCGGGGCAGCGAGAATTTTTCCAAGTGATTGCCGTATCACCCGTAGGCGTTCATCGTCAGTAATTCGTATTCCGCTACGATGTCCCCGTCCTGATTACTCAGGCTGACGCTCCACCGCACTTCGCCGTATTTATCATTGCGTTTTGTCTTGTGCTTGACGGTCAGACGCACCTTCAGGCTTTCGCCGGGGACGAGTGGTTTCATGAAGCGCAGGTTATCAAGGCCCGTATTGGCCAGCACTGGACCCGGATCAGGTTGGACGAACAGACCAGCCGCAAAGGAAAGCAGCAGGTAGCCATGTGCGACGCGGCCGGGGAAGAACGGGTTGGCCGCTGCCGCTTCATCATCCATATGTGCGTAGAAAGTATCGCCGGTAAAAGTGGCGAACTGTTCTACATCTGCCAGCGTTACCTCCCGCGAGGATGTATGGATCGTTTCGCCAATCTGCAATTCGCCGAATGTGCGGGTAAAGGGATGGGCGGGTGCTTCAATCTCGCGTGCGCCGGGCATCCATTTTCCCGTAATAGCGGTAAGGATATCGGGGCTACCCTGTACCGCCGTGCGCTGCATGTAATGCATAACACCGCGCACGCCGCCCAGTTCTTCACCTCCGCCCGCGCGTCCCGGACCGCCATGCACCATATGCGGCATGGGCGAGCCATGGCCGGTGCTTTCCTTCATACTGTCGCGGTCGTTGAAATAGAGCCGTCCGTGCCATGCGGCGGCCCCTGCTACGACCTGACGGGCGACATCGCCGTCATGGGTGATGACCGATGCGACAAGCGAACCTTTGCCCTTATTGATGAGGGCAATGGCATGGTCCAGATCACGATAACTCATCACGGTGCTAACCGGGCCGAAAGCCTCGGTATCATGCACCCGTTCGGCAGTGTCGGGATTGGTACAATGGAACAGCATGGGGGGTAGGAATGCGCCTTTCGCCGCATCGGCTCCGGCAACCTCGAAAGCATCCGGGTCGCCGTATACACGCTCGACCTCGCCCCCAAACATGGCAGTTTTTTCCAGCACATCGCGTTTCTGCGCGGCGGAGACGAGCGCGCCCATGCTGGTCTTCTCGTCCCGTGGATCGCCAATAACGGTTTTAGCGAGCCGCGTGCTCAATGCTTCTATCACCGCTTCGACATGGTGAGCGGGCGCGATGATACGGCGGATGGCGGTGCATTTCTGTCCGGCCTTTGCCGTCATCTCGCGCTGCGCTTCCTTGATGAATAGGTCGAATTCGGGTGTACCGGGTGCAGCATCGGGACCAAGGATCGAGGCATTCAGGCTATCTTGCTCGGCGGTGAACCGAACCGCATTTTTCAGCAGGTTTGGAGTCGAGCGCAGCTTGAGCGCCGTCGCCGCAGAGCCAGTGAACCCGACCACGTCCTGCGCGTCTAACCGGTCGAGCATATCGCCCAGCCCACCGCTGACCAGTTGCAATGCCCCTTCGGGAAGGATGCCGCTGTCCAGCATAAGCCGAACGCAGGCTTCCGTTACTTGGCAGGTTGCCGTTGCGGGTTTGATAATCGCCGGAGCACCCGCCAACAAGGCCGGTGCAAGTTTTTCCAGCATTCCCCAGACAGGGAAATTGAAAGCGTTGATGTGGATCGCCGCACCGAGCAAGGGCGTGCAGACATGTTGACCTAAAAAGGTGCCGTTCCGGCTTAGTTGCTCAACCTCGCCGTCGATATAAATATGCGCATCCGGCATTTCGCGCCTGCCCTTAGCGGCAAAGACGAACATCGTGCCAATACCGCCATCGATATCGATCATACTGTCCGACTTTGTCGCGCCAGTGTCGAACGACAGATCGTAGAGTGGCTGCCGGTTCGCGTTCAGATGCGTGGCCAATGCCTTGAGCATTTTTGCCCGGTCATGGAACGTGAGTTTGCGTAGGTTAGAGCCGCCGACAGCGCGGGCATGGTCGAGCATCATGGCCATGTCGAGATTGTCGTTACCCGCTTCGCCAATGACATCGCCGGTAATGGCGCTGGTAACGGGGCGAGCGCCCGTACCGGGTGCAATCCATTCTCCAGCGGCGAATGATCTGATCTTCTGCACAGACATGGGTGACTCCTTAGGACAGCTTGACGGGTAGGGACGTGTAGCCCCGGAACCGAATACGATTTGAGCGGATGGCATCCGGGACGATGCGATAATCGGGATATCTGTTCAGGAACCGCGATAGAGCCACCTGTCCCTCCATGCGCGCCAGTGTGAGGCCGACACAGGTATGCGCGCCGCCACCAAAGGCGAGATGGCGGTTCGGGTGACGGGTTGGCAAAAAGGTATCGGGTTCCTCGAAAGCCATCGCATCGCGGTTGGCCGCACCGATACATAAATGCAGATCGGTCCCGGCTGGAATAGCCTCACCATGCAGGGTCATATCCTTCACCGTCAGGCGATTGCCGAACTGGTTCGAGCTTTCCATCCGCAAGACCTCCTCGACAACCGGGGCGATGAGATCGGAATCCGCAAGCAGCGCCGCACGGGCCTCCCTGTGCCGGTCGAGCAGATCAAAGCCGTTACCGATTAGGTTCGTCGTCGTCTCATGCCCCGCATTCAGAATGAAGATGCAATTCTGGTAGAGTTCCGCCCCCGAAAGCTGACCATCGCGGTCCCCTAGTATCAGCCGTGTCAACACGTCTGTATCAGGGTCGCCGGGATTTCGACGGCGATGGTCGGCGATATCGCTTAGCAGGGCGACAAAATCAGTGACCGCCCGGTTTCCTGCCTCATGCTGCGCGGGCGTCAGTACCGGTTCCAACGCACCGAGAATGGCGAGCGACCAGTCACGCAGAGGTGCGCGGTCGGCATGGGGGATATCGAACAAGTTTCCGATAATCTCAACGGGAATTGCGCTTGCGAAATGCTCGATTAAATCCGGCGCATCTTGCACTTGTAGATCGTCAAGCAATCCATCGACCAATGTGACCAGACCGGGGCGCAATCTCTCCAGCGCACGCGGGTTTAACGCCCCAACCATGATCTTTCGTACCCGTGTGTGCAGGGGCGGATCATTGAAAACCAGTGATGTCGTATGATGCTCGTAGAGCGGTGTTTCCGTACCGTATTTAGGCCCAAACACCGCTTTTTTATCAGAGATAAACTGGGCCGTATCACGATAGACGGTGTTGAGGTCATCGTATCGAGACAGGATGACCGAGCCATCAGGCTGCCAACAGACGGGCGTTTTCTCGCGCAGGGCCGCGTAGACGGGATACGGATCGTCATGAAAGCCATCAGGCAGGTTGCCGAGATCGAGCATCAGTGCCCCATTGCCCCCATCGAATTCGGCAATACCAAAACGAGCCAAGGCACCAACACGATCAGGGCCAGCCGAAAGATATCCGCAATCCAGAAAGGCGTGACACCGCGAAAGATCGTTCCCGTGCTCACATCACCCACCACTGCCTTGAGGATGAATACGTTCAGCCCGACTGGCGGGGTTATCAAGCTGATCTCTGTCACGACAACCACGACAATCCCGAACCAAATCGGATCGAAACCCAGTGACGTGACCAGCGGAAAGAAAATCGGCACCGTCAGCAGCAGCATCGACAAGCTCTCGAACACGCATCCCAAGATTATGTAGATGCACAAGATCATCAGGAGAACGACGAATGGCGACACGTCATAGGCCGTGACGATGCCAATCAGTGCATCGGGCAATCCGGCGAGGTTGACGAAGTTGGAGAATATCTGCGCACCGATCAGCACAGCAAAGAGGGCGGCAGTGGTGAACGCGGTTTCCCTCAGCGTTTCAAATATCGAGCTGATGGTTAGCCCGCCCCGCGACAAGGCGATGAGGAAGGCTCCCATAGCACCCATCCCGGCGGCTTCAGTTGGCGAGAAGGTTAGGTTCAGCGGCTCAAAATCGAACATGCCGTAGAGGCCGCCAATAACGAGGAAAAACAAGAGCAGCACGGCCCACACATCACGCATCGCGCGCAGCCGCTCACCCCAACCCGCCTTCTTCCCCGCCGGTCCTGCCTCAGGATTACGGTACACTACCCAGCGGACAGCAAAGAGATAGAAGAGGATGCCAAGGATGCCAGGGATGATCCCGGCCATGAACAGCTTGCCGATTGAGGTTTCGGTCAGAAGACCATAGATCACCAGAATGACCGAGGGCGGGATCAAGATGCCCAGCGTGCCCCCGGCGGCGATTGAAGCCGTTGAAAGCGAGTCGGCATAACCGTAGCGTCGCATTTCGGGCATTGCGACCTTCGACATCGTGGCAGCGGTGGCCAACGATGACCCGCATATCGCAGAGAAGCCGCCACATGCTGCGACCGTTGCCATCGCGAGGCCGCCCCGAAAATGGCCAAGGAAAGCGTTTGATACCGCATAAAGCTCACGGCTCAACCCGCCCTTGTTCACGAACAGGCCCATGAGGATAAAAAGCGGGATGACCGAGAGGCCGTAATCCTGTGCCGTATCCACGATCTGCCGACCGACCATCGACATTGACGCCTTCATTCCCCGCCCGTCAAAGAACGAACCGCCACGAACATAGGTGTAGCCAAAAGTACCGACCAGACCCATCGCAAAGACGATTGGCATCCGCAAGAGAACGAGAATGAGAACGACGGCAAACCCGATCAACGCTTCGCTCATAGATGCGTCTCCAAAAGAGAAGGCCGGAATAGCTTTGCCAGACCGACGAGCAAAAGGGCCGCGACCGTTACCGCTAGCGATGCGGTGATGAACCAGCCGATATAGAATTGAGGAATTGCGAGGTACTCGGTGACGTCCCCGTAGTCGCGCAACCGTTCGGACAGAATCCAGACCCGCTGCAACGGCCAAATGAGCATGATGCCACAGGCGATGGAAACAAGGCCATCGCGCCACCGGGTCAGTCCGGCCATATGGAACCATCCATCCATCAGATCGACCGAGATGTGTTCCTGTTTTGCCGACACGGTTGGCATAACGGAAAAGACGACAATGGCCATGAGGATACGGGTTAACTCGGTGGCGGCCTCGATGGGCGTGTTCATCACCGATCGCAAGATGACATCGCAGAAAGTCATCACCATAAGCGCGAACAAGGCTACGCAAGCCGCGATGACCGGAATGTTCGCCAGCAGCCTGAGCATACGTCCGCCTCCTCGTTTGTCAGAAATACAACCCGGCCCACAATCGTATGCGGGCCGGGCCTTTTGAGATCACCATATGGGATTAGTTCGAGAGGTCGGCTTTGATCGAGTCATACGCTGCCTGTGCATCGATACCCGTTTTGGCAACCTCAGCGATGACATCGGCAATGATCTTCTGCGCTATTTCGTCGAATACCGCCCTGTCGGCCTCGGAGGCGACCGTCATGGTATTGCCTTCCGTCTCCTCGGTCAGTTCACGACTGACCGCATCGCCACCATCCCAGATCTTGCCAATCTCGCGGCTGATCGGTGCGCCAAAGACTTTTGCTTCCAACGCTTCCTGAATATCTTTTGGCAGGTCTGCAAAGGCATCCTCGTTCATAATGAACGCGAAGGAACCGCGATAGAAGCCGCCGGGCATCTCATAGAGGTGCGGGGCAACTTCGGTCAGCTTGAAGCCCTGCCGCGAGTCCATAGGCATAACGACACCGTCTGCCGCCTTCGAGGCAAGCGTTTCGTAGACTTTTGGCGCCGGAACCTTGATACCGGTCGCGCCGATTGCTTTACCGACATCGCCGCCGACACCGCCCGGCACACGAAGCTTCAGACCAGCCATACCGTCGAGCGAGGAAATCGGGTCTGCCGTATGAAGCTGGGCAGGCCCATGCGTGTGCAGGGCGACGACCTTGACGCCGCGATGTTCCTTGGCGCTCTTCAGATATTTGTCATAGGCGGCCCAGTATGCCACCGACGCCTCTTCCGCTGATCCGTCATATCCGGGCAACTCAATCAGCTTGGTCGTGACGAAGCGTCCCGCCTGATAACCGTGGAAGATGATCGACAGATCAGCCGCGCCATCCTGAACCAGATCCATCTGTGCCGGGGGTGGAGCGAGGCCCAGCTTGAGATCGGTAGTGACGCGGCCATCTGTTGCCTCCTCAACCATCTCCGTGAATTTCGGCCACATCTTCGCATTGATATTGTGGGTCGGTGGTGCCCAACTCGAAATCACGAGCGTATATTCGGCATCTGCGGCCCAAGCAGCACTGCTTACGAGGGTGAGAGCTGCGGAAGCAGCGAGGGTTTTGAGGTAGCCAGATTTCATGTCGGTTATCTCCCTAGTTGGTTTTCAGTTTTTCAGTTTCGTGGCGACAATCCACGATCCGGGACTCTCGGCATCGACACGTTCCATTGCTTTTGCAACGCGCTCAAGTCCGATTTCAGTCGCATATTGCATCGGCCCTCCGCGCCATCGTGGAAAACCGTATCCGTGAATCTGAACCATATCGACGGCGGCTACGCTCTCGGCGATGCCTTCTTCGATAATCAACATCCCTTCGTTAATCAGCACAGCTAACAACCGCTCGATAATCTCATCGCCAGAATAGTCGCGGCGCGTAATGCTATTGGCACTGGAAAAACCCTCGATCAGAGCTTCTACTTCGCCGGAACGCATTGGTTTGCGGCTCTCGCCTGGGTAGTCATACCAGCCTTTACCGCTCCGCTGGCCTAGCCGCCCCGCTTGGCAAAGTTGGTCAGAAATTGTGATATAACGCTGCGTCGGATCGCGGTGCATGGCCTTTGCTTTGCGGTTTGCCCATGCGATTTGAAGACCACTCATGTCTTGTGCTTCAAACGGCCCCATCGCATAGCCAAAGCTGCGCATGGCGGCATCGATTTGGTAGGGGAGCGCGCCATCGGCCAGTAGGTATTCCGCCTCACGCCGATAGGCAGCCAGCATCCTGTTGCCGATAAATCCGTCACAAATACCCGCAAGCACCGCCACCTTGCGCAGTTGATTACCGAATGCGAAGCCCGTGGCCAATGTCTGCGCGCCTGTATCGGGCAGGCGGACGACCTCCAGTAGTTTCATGATATGGGCGGGGCTAAAGAAATGTAGCCCAAGGCACCGTTCCGGCCCCTCGATCCCGGCGAATATCTCGGTGGGATTGAGATAGGAGGTATTGGTCGCCAGAATTGCGTTATCCGCCATTACGCTCGCAAGCTGACGAAAGACATCTTGCTTGACGGTGACATCCTCAAACACCGCTTCGATGGCAAGGTCGTGACCGACCGCCGCCGCGTAATTGAAAGCCGAAACCAACCGCGCCTTATGATCCAAAAACATGCTTTCGGTGATTTTGCCGCGTTGCAATGCACCTTTCAGGGTCGAAACCACCCGCATTCTTGCCGCGTTGGCGGCCTGTTCATCACGCTCAATCAGGGTTACGCTGTAACCCGCACTCAACACCGCCGATGCGATGCCCGCACCCATTAGCCCGCCACCGATCACGGCGATCTTTTCCAGCTTGTCTGGTGTTATGCCCTTAATTACAGCGGGCCGTCTAACCTCGCGTTCGGCAAAGAACGCATGGCGCAATGCGCGGCTCTCTGCTGAATTACGCAGATCAAGGTGTAGAGCGCGCTCTTTCCGCTGCCCTTCGGCAAACGGAAGCGCCGACCATAATAGCGCATCGAGGTTCAACAGGGGGCTGTCCTGCCCTTTTGCCCGCGCGGTAATCTTCTCGCGTTCGGCATCTCGTAGATCAGGTGCAAGCGTCGATGCGATGCGTTGGCTGACGGCCTTTGGACGCGGCGGCAAAGCATTTGCGAAGGCGAGTGCATCGGCGCGAAGATCACCTTTGGCTATTGCGTCGATAGCGTTCAAATCAAGAAGGGTTTCCGCCGAAACGCGCTGTCCTTGGCAGGCGATGTTGATTGCCATTTGCATTGGAACAAGGCGCGGTAGACGCTGCGTACCGCCCGCGCCGGGGATCAGGCCCACCGATACTTCTGGTAGACCAAATTGTGTTTCGGGTGCCGCAATCCTGTAGGTGCAGCCCATGGCAAGTTCCATCCCGCCCCCAAGGACAGTGCCATGCATCGCCGCAATCCAAGGAACCGAACTGTTTTCGATCCGAGTCACAACATCGGGTAGATGTGGGGGTTGAGGTGCCGCGTCGAATTCCGACATATCGCCACCGGCGATAAAGGTTCGGCCCGCACAGATGAGGATTGCAACCGTAGCATCCGATTGCTCGATCACCGTCACCGCATCATCAAGCCCTGAACGAACAACCGCCGATGTCGCATTAACTGGCGGATTGTCGATTTCGACCCACGCAATCTTGCCCTTCAACGAAACGCATACCGGCGTGTCGCAACCCATGCGGCTATCCCCCAAAGCGAATCTTCACTTCTTATTAATTGACCAACCGGACGGTTTATGCAATCCCTAATCGTGACTTATGGGGAGACGGCCATGTCCGAAACAGTTCAGGTGCAGAATTATGGGAACTGGACCGAGTTGACACTTAACCGGCCAGATCGGTTGAACAGCTTTAATGACGAGATGCATCATGCCCTGCGCAATGCCATCGAAACGGCGAGGGATAACGATACCCGCGCGATAATGCTCACGGGGGCGGGGCGCGGTTTTTGTGCCGGTCAGGATCTTGGGGACCGTGATCCGTCAAAGATGGATGGGCCGCCCGACCTCGGCACCACCCTTGAAAACTTCTACAATCCGCTGGTTCGGCTGATCCGGTCGCTCGAATTCCCGGTTGTCTGCGCGGTGAACGGGGTTGCAGCTGGCGCGGGGGCCAATATCGCCCTCGCCTGCGACCTTGTTCTTGCCGCGCAAAGCGCAAAGTTTATCCAATCCTTTGCAAAAGTCGGATTAGTCCCGGATGGCGGCGGAAGCTGGTCCCTGACCCACCTCCTCGGCGAGGCCCGCGCCAAGGCTCTCGCATTAACGGCGGAACCGCTCACGGCAACACAGGCCGCCGAATGGGGGATGATCTGGAAAGCCGTTCCCGACGATACCTTGCTGACCGAGGCGCGTGCGCTTGCGGAAAAGCTAGGCTCCGGGCCGACCATCGGGTTGGGTCGGACAAAACATCTGATTCAGGCAGCGCACACACATACGCTCGACGTACAACTTGATCTTGAAGCCGAAAACCAGCGGGTTTGCGGCGCAACGCCGGATTATGCCGAAGGTGTAAGCGCCTTTCTTGGCAAACGCGCTCCCGTTTTCACAGGCCGTTCGTCATGACGCCGCCCAGCCTGACACCAAAAGAGCGCGCGAGGAAGAGCGCCGAAGCGATGTGGAGAGGTGACAGGGCATCGCAATGGTTCGGTATGGAGCTTCAGGATGTTGATGCGGGGCGTGCGGTCATTACCCTTACGGTCGAGCCGCATCACGCTAACGGATTGGGCAATTGTCATGGCGGCGTGGTCTTCGCCCTCGCCGATACGGCTTTCGCCTTCGCCTGTAACAGCCGGAATCAAGCGACGGTTGCCCAGCATAATTCCATCACCTATCTCGCCCCCGGCCATATCGGGGACCGCCTTACCGCAACGGCACAGGAAGTATCGCTTAGGGGCCGAAGTGGCGTCTATGATGTTGAGATCTGCAATCACGAAGGAGCCATGATTGCCCGTTTCAGCGGCTTGTCACGATCAGTGAAAGGCCAGCTATTTGAAGAAGAAGCTTCAGAGGAAAGCGAACGATGAAGGATCTCACCCCCGCCAAAGCAGACCTCGATCCCATCGAGACCGCCTCGCGTGATGAAATCGAAGCGTTGCAACTCGAAAGGCTGAAATGGTCGCTCAGGCACGCCTATGACAATGTACCGATGTATCGCCAGCGGTTCGATGAAAAGGGCGTTCATCCCGACGATCTGAAATCGCTCGCCGATCTCTCCAAGTTTCCCTTCACGGTCAAGAACGACCTTCGCGATAACTACCCCTTCGGTCTTTTTGCCGTGCCACGCGAGCAAATTATCCGCATCCACGCATCATCGGGAACAACGGGTAAGGCTACGGTGGTCGGCTATACGCGCAAGGATATCGATGTCTTCGCCGATATGGTCGCGCGTAGCCTACGTGCATCGGGGGTACGATCTGGGGAGATGGTCCATAATGCGTATGGATATGGCCTGTTTACCGGGGGGTTGGGCGCGCATTACGGGATCGAACGGTTGGGCGCGACGGTCGTACCAGTCTCAGGCGGTATGACACCAAGGCAGGTGACATTGATTGATGATTTCAAACCGCATGCGATCATGGTTACGCCGTCCTACATGCTCAACATTCTGGAGCAGTTTCACAAACAAGGTCTCGATCCGAGGGAAAGCTCGCTACAGGTTGGTATATTCGGTGCCGAGCCATGGACGAATGCAATGCGGCTCGAAGTGCAAGAGGCGTTCGATATGCATGCCGTCGATATCTATGGCCTTTCTGAAATCATGGGGCCGGGCGTCGCGAACGAATGTGTGGAGACAAAAGATGGTCTGCATGTTTGGGAAGATCACTTCTATCCCGAAATCATTGATCCAGAAACCGGCAAGCCGGTGGCCGATGGAGAGATGGGGGAGCTGGTCTTCACCACATTGACCAAGGAAGGGATGCCGATGGTCCGCTATCGCACCCGTGATCTGACCCGGCTTCTACCCGGAACGGCGCGATCGATGCGGCGGATGGAGAAGATAACCGGACGCTCAGACGACATGATCATCCTACGCGGTGTCAACGTCTTCCCAACGCAGGTCGAGGAACAATTACTGGCAACAGGCGGCCTTGCCCCCCACTTCCAGATCGAACTTTACCAAGCCGGAAGAATGGATGCTATGCGCGTCCATGTGGAGGCAACGCCCGATGCGGCGGACGAAGCGAGCAAGACGGCAGCCGCCCAGATGCTGAGCAAGCGGATCAAGGATATCGTCGGCGTTTCGACGGAAATCATGGTTGCCGAACCGGGTGGTGCCGTACGCTCCGAAGGAAAGGCCAAGCGCGTCGTGGATAATCGTCCAAAGGAAAGATAGTGGCCCGAACGATTGCAAAGGACTTTGGCGAGAAGCGCGACCATATCCTGAAAACAGCGGCGAAGGTTTTCGCGGATGAAGGATATGATCGTGCATCGGTCAGTCAGGTCGCGAAAGCATGTGAAATTTCCAAAGCGAATATCTATCATTATTATAGCAGTAAGGACGATATCCTCTTCGCCATTCTGGAGAATTATCTGCGAGATTTGCGCGACCGGATTTGCGACATGCCCCTCGAAGATTTATCACCGACGGAGCGCCTACAAACAACGATTTCAGAAATCCTGCTCGCCTATGAAGGGGCCGATGACGAGCATAAAGTTCAGGCGATGGGGATAGAGGCTCTGTCGACGGATCGTCAGGACGTTCTGAAACGTTACCAGCGCGATCTTGTCAGTTATGTCGCCGAAATCGTGCGGGATGTTGCGCCCGATGTTTTCGCCAATGACGACCCAAAGCTGCGTTCGGTTACAATGGCAATCTTCGGGATGGTGAACTGGTTCTACATGTGGAACACCACGGCAGACGCCGCCGCGCGCATGGCCTATGCCGATATCGTCAGCAAGCTGAGCCTACATGGGATCGAAGGGCTGTAGAGCATCCTGAATCTTATGTGGATCAGCATCGAAGCCCCCGCATCATGTGCAGGGCCGTGCCAAACATGGCGCTTGGTGATTCAAGATAATCGCACTGCGCTTTATACCAGCGGTGAAAAGTGTCGTCGATCTCAGCCCTTGGTATTATTGATCGTAATCGAACACGATGGCGTCGCTGATCGGGTAGCATTGGCAGGTCAGCACATAGCCGCGTTCGACCTCGTAATCCTCTAACGCATGGTTCGCGACCATCTCGACCTCGCCCTCCAGCACCTTTGCGCGGCAGGTCGAGCAGACCCCCGCCTTGCAAGCGAAAGGCGCGTCGATGTCATTGGCAATAGCGGCATCCAGCAACGACATATCCTTGGGCATCGTAAAGCTACGGCGTTCGCCGCCCAGCGTCACCTGTGCGCCCGTCTCCGCACCTGTCTTCGCACCATCCATTGTCGTATCACGGCGCGGGGCACGGCCCGACTGTGCGCTTGCGAACAGCTCAAACTTGATCTGGCTATCATCCAATCCATGCTCCCTGAGCGAACCAGCGATGGCGAGCATCATCGGTTCCGGCCCACAGATGAACGCGACATCCACATCGTCGGGTCTGATCCAGTGCTGGAACAGTAGCTTACATTTCTCTGCATCGACACGCCCGGCAAACAGGTCAATATCCTGTCCATCGTTTTCGAGGACATGGATGATCGTAAGGCGGCCCATGAAGCGGTTCTTGAGGTCGGCAAGTTCTTCGCGGAACATGATCGTATTCACGGCGCGGTTCGCATAGACGAGCGTAAAGCGCGATTGTGGCTCGCGCTCCAACACCGTACGCAGGATCGACAAGACCGGGGTAATTCCCGATCCACCCGCGAAGCAGAGGTAATGACGCCTCGATGTTGTATCGAGCGGAACGTGGAATGACCCCATCGGAGGCATTGCCTCCAGCGTATCACCGACTTTCAGCTCTTGATTGGCCCAGGTCGAGAACGCACCGCCCTCTACCCGCTTGATGCCCACCTGAAGTACGCCATCATCACGGCCTGCACAGATTGAGTAGGAGCGGCGCACCTTCTCGCCATCAAACGTGCGGCGGAAGGTTAGGTACTGACCCTGCACGAAATCAAACGCTTCTGCATCCTGTGCGCGCAGGGTAACGACAACCGCATCCCGGATCGTCTTGTGAATATTGGTGACTTCGAGGTCGTGAAAGCGCGCCATGATTTCCCTGCTATCTTCAGATGCACTTGAAATAATCAAACGGCTCAAGGCACTCGCGGCACCGCCATTGCGCTTTGCATGGCGTAGAGCCGAATTGGCTGATCCGCTCGACATCCTGCGAGTGACATTGGGGGCAACGGTCGGGGCCACCCGCCGCTTGTGGGGGGGCGATGCCGTATCCTTCCAGCCGCATGCGCCCCTTGTCGGACAACCAATCACTGGTCCAAGGGGGGGCGATCTGCGTGACAATGCGGATCTTGTCTAGGCCGCGATCCCGCAGGGCAGTCTCGATATCCATGGCGATGACGGAGGTGGCCGGACAGCCAGAATAGGTCGGCGTGACGGCCACCTCCAATGTGTCGCCCCGCCAGGTTACATCGCGTATGATCCCCAGATCGATGACCGAAATCACCGGAATCTCCGGGTCAGGCACAGCATCGAGCCATTCACGTATCTCATCGGTGGTAGGGCGGGTGGTGGTCGTCACCATGTCGCACCGGGATAGGCGCGTTGCATCCACTGCATCGTCGTCAGCATATGGCCCAGATGCTCGGTATGGCGCACACCATCCTTGCCGCCCCGATGCGCAAAATCGCCATCGGGTACGCGCAGGGTTGCCTCATGCAACGCGGGCAGGACAATTCCATCCCATGCGGGGCGTAGCGATGCGGGGTCTGGGGCAATACCCGCATGGGTCATCGCAATATCGACCGCATCGGCGGCGAACATTTCACCAATATAAGGCCAATGCGCATCAAGCGCCGCCTGCATCCGGGTACGGCTTTCCGTGGTGCCGTCACCGAGCGCGATAACCGTGATGCGCGAGCGTTCCAGATGGTAACTTGCTTCCTTGTGGGCCTTCGCGGCGATATCGGCAATGCGCTGATCGCTTGAGGTTTTCAAGGCTTCGAGATTGAGCATCTGATACGCATCGAACAGGAATTGGCGCATCATTGTCTGGCCAAAATCGCCGTTGGGCCGCTCCAGCAGCAGCAGATTGCGGAAATCCCATGCATCACGCAGGAAAGCAAGATCGTCGGCGGAGCGCCCCGCCCCCTCGACCTTACCCGCCAGACCAAGCCACATCTGCGTCTGGCCGATCAGGTCAAGCGCCGTGTTGGACAGCGCGATATCCTCCTCCAGCGCCGGGGCGATGCCGCACCATTCAGAGATACGATGGCCCAGTACCAGTGAATTATCGCCCATCCGTAACAGGTATTCAAACAAGGCTTCATTATGGGTTGGAGCCTTCGCCGTCGCCTGCGCCATCACATCGCCCTCACATCATCGGGAATGTCGAAGAAGGTCGGGTGGCGATAGACCTTGGAATTGGACGGCTCGTACATCGGCCCTTTGTCATCCGGGGCCGAAGCGGCAATGCGATGCGCCTCAACCACCCAGATCGATACGCCCTCGTTGCGTCTCGTATAGACATCGCGCGCGTTCAGGATTGCTTTCTCCGCATCGGGGGCATGCAAGCTACCAACATGGCGATGCGACAGGCCGTGCTGGCCGCGAACGAAGACTTCCCACAGCGGCCATTCGCCTGAACGTGACGGCGCTTCCGGCGTTGAAGAACTCATTCTGCGGCCACTTTCTGCGCCGCGCGCTTTTCTGCATGGGCCATCATCGCATCACGAACCCATGCGCCGTCATCCCATGCCTTCTGCCGCGCCGCTAACCGTTCAGTATTGCAGGGACCGTTTCCCTTGAGCACATCAAAGAATTCCGCCCAATCAGGCTGCGAGAAATCGTAGCCGCCTTTTTCTTCGTTCCACGTCAGATCGGCATCCGGCACGGTCAGGCCGAGATATTCGGCCTGCGGCACGGTCTGATCGACGAATTTCTGGCGTAGCTCGTCATTGGTGTTCATCTTGATCTTCCACGCCATAGACTGCGCGGAATGGATCGACTCGGCATCGGAGGGGCCGAACATCATCAACGAGGGATACCAGAATCGGTTCAGGGCATCCTGCGCCATGCGCTTTTGCGCCGCCGTGCCCTTCGCCATCTTCATCATAATGTCGTAGCCTTGCCGCTGATGAAAGCTCTCTTCCTTGCAAATACGGACCATGGCGCGCGCATAGGGACCGTAGGAGGTACGTTGCAGCGGCACTTGATTCATAATCGCCGCGCCATCCACCAACCAGCCAACCGCGCCCATATCCGCCCATGTCAGCGTAGGATAGTTGAAGATCGAGGAATACTTCGCCTTGCCGGATAATAGCTGCTCCGTCATCTCGTCGCGGGTAATGCCTAGCGTTTCGGCGGCGCAATAGAGATAGAGGCCATGCCCGGCCTCATCCTGCACCTTGGCCAGCAGAATTGCCTTGCGCTCTAATGTTGGCGCGCGGGTGATCCAATTCGCTTCGGGGAGTTGGCCGACGATTTCAGAATGGGCATGCTGGCCCATCTGGCGGATCAGGTTCTTGCGATAGCCTTCGGGCATCCAGTCCTTAGGCTCGATCTTGCCACCCGCATCAATGCGCTCCTGAAAGGCGCGTTCCTGCGGCTCCATCTCATCAAGGGTCTTCACGCCTTGCCCTGTCGATTTTATCATCTGTGCGTACATCGTCGTTCTCCCGTCATACCCGTTCGAGGATAATTGCAGCACCCTGCCCAACACCAACACACATCGTGCAAAGGGCATAGCGCCCCCCTGTACGCTTCAATTGATAGGCGGCGGTCATAACCAACCGCGCACCCGACATGCCCAGCGGGTGCCCCATGGCAATGGCCCCGCCATTGGGGTTTACATGGGCCGCATCGTCAGGGATGCCAAGCTCGCGCAATGATGCGAGACCCTGCGCAGCAAATGCCTCATTGAGTTCGATCACATCCATCTGGTCGATGGTTAATCCAGCCCTTTGGAGTACCTTGCGGGTCGCTGGGACAGGCCCAATGCCCATAATGCGCGGTTCAACGCCCGCCGCCGACATGCCAACGACCTTGACCAATGGGGTCAGGCCGTTCGCCTTAATCCCCGCTTCACTCGCCAATAGCAATGCCGCAGCACCGTCATTGACGCCCGACGCATTGCCCGCTGTCACGCTCAGGCCCGGGCCGTTGACACCACGCAATTTTGCAAGCTTTTCGACGCCCGTTCCGGGGCGAGGATGCTCGTCACGGTCTATGATAATCGCATCGCCCTTACGCTGTGGGATAGTGACGGGGAAGATCTCATCAGCGAAAACGCCCGCCTCATACGCTTGGTGCCACCGCTCCTGTGAACGAGCGGCAAACGCATCCTGATCAGCGCGGCTCACATCATACTCAGCAGCGACATTATCAGCGGTTTGTGGCATCGAATCGACGCCGTATGCGTCCTTCATCTTCGGATTAACGAAGCGCCAGCCAATGGTGGTGTCGAATACTTCTGCCCTGCGCGAGAAAGCGGCATCGGGTTTGGGCATAACAAAAGGGGCGCGGCTCATGCTTTCCACACCGCCCGCAATGACGAGATCACAATCCCCAGCGCGGATACCCCGCGCCGCCATGCCAATACTATCCATCCCGGATGCACAAAGCCTGTTCAGCGTGATGCCGGGCACATCAATCGGAAGCCCCGCTAGCAATCCCGCCATCCGGGCGACATTGCGGTTGTCCTCTCCAGCCTGATTAGCGGAACCGTAGATCACATCATCGACAGTGCTCCAATCAACCGAAGGATTACGCTCGATCAGCGCAGCAATCGGCAATGCCGCCAGATCATCAGCGCGCACCGAAGACAACGCCCCCGCGTACCGCCCTATCGGTGTCCGCACCGCATCGCATATGAATGCATCCATGGCTTCTCTCCAAAGCAGACAATTCACCGACTGACTGGTCGATCATTAACCTCCGCTAGGGAGCTTTGCAAGAAAGACGTTACGAAAAACATGATAAATATGATATTTGGTAACGTATTGAGATCGAAGGATGTCATTCCAGCTATCCCGGATACTCTGGCGGCATCGAACCAAGAGCGAGTGAAAACTTATGCCCCATATCTACGCATGGGACGATATCGTCCCCGTTATCGATCCAACTGCGTTCGTACACGAAGCCGCAACCGTCATCGGCGATGTACTTGTCGGGCCGGGATGCTATGTCGGCCCCGGCGCGGTTCTACGGGGTGATTTTGGGCGTATCCGCATTGCACAAGGCTCTAACGTGCAGGAAACCTGCGTCATTCACAGCTTTCCAAACCAAGATGTCGTATTGGAACCGAACAGTCATATCGGTCATGGTGCAGTGCTGCATGGGTGCCATATCGGCGAGAATGTGCTGATCGGTATGAATGCCGTCGTCATGGACAAAGCCCAGATCGGAGCGAATTGCATCGTCGGTGCGCTGTCCTTCATCAAGGCGGGGGCCGAGTTTGCACCCGCATCAATGATCGCGGGATCACCAGCGCGCGTCCTGCGGGAGTTGTCAGCAAAGGAGATCGATTGGAAACGGCGCGGCACCGGGGTCTATCAATCACTCGCCCGGATGGCCCCCGAAAAGCTACGACCCGCCCAACCGCTTGAAGTCGAAGAACAAAATCGTCGCCGTGTACAGGCCCCCAAATACGACCCACTCGTCGTTGACCGCCTGACGCACCCTAAGGATGCCTAATCTATTTCACGTATGTTCATCATCGCATTTACCATAAATCGCCCTCAACCCAACCGCGTCACATGTCCCATCTTCCGACCGGGCCGCGCGTCGCCTTTGCCGTATAGATGCACCGCTGCCCCCGCTTCGGCCAGTAGGGCGGGCAGAGCGTCGATATCGTCGCCGATTAAGTTCTGCATCACCGCATCCGAATGCCGCGCCGGGTCGCCCAGCGGTAATCCGCAGACGGCCCGTACATGCTGCTCGAACTGGTTGATGGCGCAGCCTTCGATGGTCCAGTGGCCGGTATTGTGAACGCGCGGGGCGATCTCGTTCACCAGTAGGGTGCCATCGGGCATCGCGAACATCTCGACACCGATGACGCCCACGTAATCCAGCGCCTCCACGATCCGCCCTGCAATGGCCAGCGCCTCCTCATAGGTAGCGCCGTCGATATCCGCAGGCACGGTCGTCTCACGCAAGATGCCGTCCGAATGGCGGTTCTCGCCCGGATCATAGCAGTGAACGGTCCCATCGGTTCCGCGCGCAGCAATGACGCTGATTTCACGCTCGAACATGGCCAATCCTTCGAGGATTGAGGGTGCGCCGTTCATCGTTTCAAAGGCTTCTGCGATGTCGTCCGGCCCGTCCAGCCGTGCCTGTCCTTTGCCATCATAACCGAGGCGACGAGTCTTCAGAATCCCGTGCGGTCCAATCTCGTCCAGCGACGCCGCCAGATCATCGAGCGTATCGACATTGCGCCATGGGGCCGTGCCGATGCCCGTATCGTTCAGGAATGTCTTTTCGAGTACCCGATCTTGCGCGATTTCCAGCGCATCCGCCGATGGATGTACCGGGCGGTGGGTGGTAAGAAAGCGGGCCGTATCGGCGGGTACATTCTCGAATTCGGTCGTGATCGCATCTACACTATCGGCAAAGCGCGTCAACGCTTCTTGGTCGTCATAACGCGCAACCGTCACCGCCGCCGATACCCTCGCGGCGGGCGAATTCTCATCCGGGCAATAGATATGCGCGTCGATACCGAGCCGGGCGGCGGCCATGGCCAGCATCCGCCCCAACTGTCCGCCGCCGAGAATACCAATCGTTGTCATAGGGGATTATCCACAGGAATTTCAGCCACCGCCTCGCCCTGAGCCTGCATCCACTGATCAACCCGCGCGGCCAGCGCGTTATCAAATGCGCCCAGAATACGTGCGGCCAATAGCCCTGCATTTGCGGCCCCCGCCTCACCGATGGCCAGCGTGCCGACTGGGATGCCCTTGGGCATCTGCACAATGGAGAGCAGGCTATCCATGCCCGATAAAGCGCGGCTTTGCACCGGCACGCCCAGCACCGGCAATGATGTCTTCGCCGCCAGCATCCCCGGTAGATGCGCCGCACCCCCTGCACCCGCAACAATTACGCGGATGCCCCGCCCGCGCGCTTTCTCGGCATAGGCGAACATCCGATCCGGCGTACGGTGGGCCGAGACAATCCTCGTCTCGTAGGCCACGCCTAGCGCGTCAAGCATCTCAGTGGCGGCCTTCATCGTGGGCCAATCCGATTGGCTGCCCATCAATATTCCAACGACTGGCGCGCTCATGCGATGATATCAGGTTGCAGAAGGTCCATCAGACGGGCAATCTCATCTTTCTTGGCCAATTTACGCCGTTTGAGCCGGGTAACGAGCAACTGATCGCGCAACGGGCCAAGATCGCCCCCCGCGATTTCTTCATCGAGTTTACGATGTTCGTTACGTAATTCTTCTATCCGAGCGCGTAGGTCGGCTTCGTCTTCAAATTCGGTCATGGGCACAGGCTCTAGGCTGCGGGAAAGCTCTTGTACTACAGGGAGACGCATGATGGTAGGGGCTGAAACGGCGGCGGCACGATTCTGGGACTTTGCACTAGGCGTCTATCTGCCCGAAGCTGGACGCGCGGCATTCCTACGTCTTCAGGACCGGGATGGGGCGGATGTGCCGCTCCTCTTGTTTTGCCTGTGGTGTGGGGCAGATGGCTTGCGCCTGTCGGATGAGGCGATGGCGGCGGCGGTGTCGTTCAGTGCCGAGTGGCGGGCCGCGCGAGTCGAACCGCTGCGCCGCCTACGCCACGAATGGAAAGGCGCACCAGACCCTTTGTCCCAAGCCGCACGACAACAGGTGGCAAAGGCCGAACAGGCGGTTGAGAGGCTCCAGATGGATCATCTAGCGAGCCTGCGTGCCGGGGAGGCAGGTGCAGTAGATGCCTTCGCC
>CALFVD010000153.1 GCA_937928005.1 uncultured Neomegalonema sp.
CAGCGCGCAATTCGGCAATCCGGTCTCTTTCAACGCTCGTAAGATGTGTGTAATCTGACATCGCAACACCGTTTTTTGTTTGGCGACAGACGGATACCAAAATCCGTCACGGTGTTGCACTTCGTTTCTGAAACTAGGGGGTCTGAGACCTTACCGCTCAGCGCCGGAAGGATGATATAGCAACCATACTTGCTCGGGGAACAAGTCGATAAGGTTTCGGCATATTGATACGGTGAAGGCCGTTGCCCGCTCTAAAAGGTGGCTTCGGGCGTTAAAAAGCGACGATCTTAACTGGGTAGAAATTGGAGCATAGCCAGATTCCATCTGATCGACCGCACATTTTTTAGCTGCTCCATCACTCAGCGTCGCAACACGCTCTCGATATCCAAGAAGATGTGTGGAGATATTCTTTCGTATGGCCGGATTCCAAACAGCAGTAAAGTTATGCGGCACGCATTATTTATCGCATTTTTGCATCATGTCATTCGCAATCTACATTACAGACTAGAGGCACATTCATCTAACCTCGAACAGAGGGACGAAGCCCTCCGTGATGAGCTTCGCGCATTGAGATATTATCAACCCTGAGCCGTCGCACTTCACGTGGAATGCACACGCGGGGAGATGGTCGATGTGTTCCGCCTCGCTATCCTCACCATGCGCGCAGAGATTGACCCAACCGCCGCCATTCAAGGCGCATTCCTGCCAACGAAGCCCTTCGCGACCAGCCGCGCGGCGATCATTGACGAGAGAGAATTCGGCGCACTGCTACGTGATTTTGAGGACTTCATCGGCTGTCGAATTATCGTTGAGACGATGAAGCCCTACTCCGCCGCCTCGCGCCTCGCCCCCTGCAACGCCGTCCATACCCGCTTCGGGGTCAGCGGCATGTCGATCTCCTCGATCCCCAGCGGGCGCAACGCATCCAGCGCCGCGCAGATAACTGCCGGGGCCGCCCCTACCGTCCCCGCCTCGCCACAACCCTTGATCCCCAACTCGTTCGTTGTGCAGGGGACCGGCGAGAAATCGACCGATATCATCGGCATATCGTCGGCCTTGGGCATCGTGTAATCCATGTACGACCCTGTGACCGGCTGGCCTGTCTCGTCATAGACCGCCTCCTCGCACAGCGCCTCGCCTATGCCTTGGCCCACGCCGCCCTGCACCTGTCCGATTACCAGCATCGGATTTATCATCGTGCCGAAATCATCCATGACCGTATAGCGCGTGATGTCCACGTACCCGGTCCCTGGATCGATCTCCACCTCGCAGATATGACAGCCGTTGGGATACGTACTCTCGCGACCATTCACGCCGCCCTCGCCAATAACACCCACCTCCTCGGCCCGCGTATCGTCGGGGATATTTGCCACCGCCTCAAACAGATCGACGGTACGATCCGTTCCCGCCACCCGAAATTCCCCACCCTCTTCGGCCCGGAACTCGATATCGGTGGGCGATGCTTCCAGCGCCTCCGCCGCCCCTGCGCGAGCTTTTTCGATCACATCATCCGTCGCGTGCAGAAAGCTACGCCCCGCCATCAACAACGAGCGCGATCCGCCCGTGCCGCCCCCCGCAGGCAAGCCATCGGAATCCCCTGCAACCCACTCTATCACATCGAAATCGATCCCCAGCCGCTCGCGCACGATCTGCGCAAAGGCCGTTTCGTGCCCCTGCCCTGTCGATTGCGTTCCCGCCCAGATACGCGCAACATTCGGCGCGCCATCGACGCCGGGGATAAGCTGCACTCGCGCATTCTCAACCGGCCCGCCGCCCGTGCGCTCCATGTAGTAGATCAACCCCACGCCGCCCAACCTGCCCCGTGTTGCCGCATCCTGCCGCCGCGCCTCATAGCCCTTAAAATCTGCCGCCTCGACCGCCTTGGTCAGAAGCGCAGGGAAATCCCCACTATCGAAGGTCACACCGAGCGATGTCGTCCACGGCATCATATCCGGCGTGGCGAGGTTACGCCGCCGCACCTCATCCTGCGCGAGGCCCATATCCGCCCCAACACGGTCCATTACCCGTTCCATGATGTAGTTCTGTTCGGGCCGACCCGCGCCCCGATACGCATCGACTGGCGTGGTGTTGGTATAGACGCCCCGCACCCGGTTATGCACCGCCCCGATTCGATAGACCGTCGGCGCCAGATCACCGCAGAACGCCGTATGGCAAGACGGTGCCGCCCTCGACGCATACGCCCCAAGGTTCGATACCGACCGCAACCGCATCCCCAGGATTCGCCCCTCCGCATCACAGGCTGCTTCGGCCTCGGTCGTCAGATCGCGCCCCTGCAAATCGCTGATGAACGCCTCGGACCTGTCAGCGGTCCATTTCACGGGTCGCCCCAGCATCTCGGCGGCCTTGCACACCGCGCCGTATTCTGGGTGGATCATCAGCTTCATGCCAAAGCCCCCGCCCACATCGGGCGTGCGCACGCGCAGCCGCTCCGGCGCGACGCCCAGCGCCCCGGCGATCTGTCCTTGCATCGCATGGCTGCCCTGCGTCCCGCACCAGATATCCCAGCGGCCATCGGCATAGGACGCATTCATAGCGCGCGGCTCCATCGTATTGACGACGATACGCGGGTTCGCGATCCGTAGCCGTGAGACATGCGCAGCCTTAGCGAATGCCGCATCCGTCGCCGCCGCATCCCCCACTTCCCAGTCACAGGCCATGTTCCCCGGCACATCATCATGCAGCACCGGCGCGCCCGTGCCCAGCGCCGCCTCGCCATCCACGACTACCGGCAATTCGTCATAATCCACGATCAGCAGTTCCGACGCCGCCCGCGCGGCATCCATGTTCTCTGCCACGATCAGCACGACAGGCTGCCCCACATACCGCGCCACTCCCCGCGCCAGATGCGGCAGACCCGGATATTTCCCCGGCGATCCATCGGCGTTGTTGGCGGGCATAGACGTGACCAGATCGGAAAGGTCCGCAATCCCCGCATCCCCATCCGCATAGATACCCAGCACCCCGGCCACACCCGCCGCCTCGGCCCGGTCGATCCCGATAATCCGCGCATGGGCATAGGGCGACCGCACGAACAGCGCATACGCTTGCCCCGGCAGTGTCACATCATCGACATACCGCCCACCCCCCGTCAGGAACCGTAAGTCTTCCTTGCGCGTAACAGCCTGTCCGACACCGAATTTCATTGGGAGTGCTCCGTCACTTGGGGGAAATATGCGGTGATACATAAGGCATTTAGGAACCCACGCAAAAGTGCTATATTCACGCCATGAACATCCGAACTCAAATCCGATCCGATGCCAGCTACGACGAGGATTTCACCGCATGGCTGCTGGAACAGACCCGCCGCCTGCGCGCCCGCGATGCGGACGCGCTCGATTGGGAGAATTTGGCCGAGGGATTAAGCTAGCAGCATGAATTCAGAAGGCCATCATGGCCTAATGCGCCGAGATCGAAGCCTTGCTCAAGCAAAGCCCAAGCCTGAACCACCGCGTTCCCGATATCATTGCAGAAGTATTCAACAATGCCCGCAAGCTGGCCCTAACCGAATTAGAGGCCCACGAATCATCATGGGTTGCATTCTATAGTTGGACTGCTGCATCTGAATTACATCAAAGCGAAACTTGTCTGAATCACCACTTTCTAGACAAGACATGCCGCAGGACAAGACTATTATTGAAGAACCATGTTTTCGTGGAAAAAGCGGGCTGCCGCTGGATGCAGGGGCGCTGTAAGGCGGTCCCGCGATGGTGAGTTTTCGTCTAGGACAATCTGCTGACGCCGGAACGCTTCTACATCGGCAAAGACGCCTTCAACCAACGCATTGACCAGTGCTCTATCAGTGCTTTCAAGCGTTACCAGCGTCGCATTGGTCCCGACCGTGGGGACGGCATTGTGTACAGAGGCGTAAAGCCCACCCGGAATATAATTTAGGTGATAGCTAGGATTCCTACGCGCCATAGCCGCAACGGCTCGCAGATCAAGCGCCAGAATATTTACCGGACAGGTATCGAATAATCGCATCATCAAGGCCGATGGCTGACCAGACATAATTGCCAGTGCATCAATCCGGCCCGCGCAAAGATCGGATGCACCTTGCAATTCATCATAAGCGTAGAGTGCACCGAGCTCATGCGTGCCAATGCCATGTGCGGCGAGCGTCGTTTCAAAGGTCCATTTGGTGCCGGAATTCATTTTACCACCGTTCACTCGCCGACCGCGAAGATCACCAAGCGACGTGATGCCTCTACCCGCCCCGACCAAGACCGCAAGCATCTCAGGATACAGTGCAAACACGGAGCGCAAATCGGAATACGGCCCATCGACTAATCGGGCAGAGCCATTATAGGCCGCGCTTTGCACATCTGCCTGCATGATCGCGAAATCTATATCGCCAAGATCAAGGGCATAGAGATTATCGATAGAGCCGGATGTTTCCTGCGTGATGCACCTTGTGTTCCCACCGCGATTAACAACCCGACATAAAGCACCGCCGACGGAGTAATAATTCCCCCCTCCAGAACCAGTACCGATGGTGAGGACGTTATCTTGAGCATGGGCGAAGGTTGCGAAGAAAAGTGCCACGCACCCCGTAATGATCGCCCGATGCCACATATCCCGCCTACTCCCGTTTTTCGGGCGTCACACAAACAATCATCTAGTACATTGTCCAGTAAAAGTTAACTACGCGGAAAAAATGTCCCAAAACCGCACATCAATCTCGCTGGTAGCAACACGTTCTGCCAATACCTCACCATCGAGCAATCCGCCTTGTGTGTCGATTTGCTCAATTACAGAGGCGGCATTGAGGGTCGCGCCGCGCATGGCATCGGCGGTGCCACCGCCACACGCAACGTTGAAAGCGAAAGTGCTGGCATAGGCATCGCCCGCTCCCGCCGTACCCGCCACGACCACGGGAACCGTACCGCAATGGTAGATTCCATCGCTATCGGCGGCAAAAGCACCACACCCACCATCGGTTACGAGAACAGTTTTTGGCCCACAATCGCGGATCGCGGCCATGAAAGCGGCAAGGCCCATACGAAAACCGCCCGCTTCTAGACCCAGCACGGCAAGCTCTTGTTCTGGCTTCGCATCTGGCAAAGCGGGGCCGTCAGCGTCGTACCCCTTGGCGATGAGACCCGGCACCATCTGCGCGGCCTCCACGCGATTAACGCTGAGAAGATCGATATTAGGTAGGTTCTCGAAAAATGGTTGTGCGCGCGAAGATAACTGGCGAATACCGGGGTTACAGGCGACAAAGGCGCCCGCCGCCCGCGCCTTCGCGAGAATTCCGGGGAACTGATCGGCGGAAGCATTTGACAGGCCGGTTACGTAAACAAGATCGCGCGCGAAGGCATCATCGTGCAGATCACTCTCAACCAGCATAGTGTTCGATCCGCGCGCCGTGAAAATCGCCGCGTTCCGGTCATGGGAAGAGATTATCACCGCCGAACCGGTCGCCATCGCATCAGTGCGGGCGATAAAATCAACAGATATGCCTTCCTGATCAATCCGTTCGAGAATTTTGTCGGCGTTGATATCCCTACCTAGCTTAACGAGCGTAGCTACATCGCCGCCAAGACGCGCCATCGAAACGGCGGCATTAATCGCGCCACCACCGATATAATGCTCGATGGACTGCGCCTCGACTTTCCGCCCCGCCTCGACCAGCAAATAAGAGGCATGGGCGTTGGTCATGCGCATCTGTTCGATGCGGTCTGCATGGATCGATACGATGGTGTCGATCATCGCGCCGCCCACGGTCAGCACGCTTTTATTAGATTGATCTTTCACGGCTTGCCTCGAAATACCCTTGTTGGGGCCACGATGCTTTCCTAACGGTATCTTTACAAGTGACAGCGTTCAGGAAAGTCTACACCGAATAAAATTTGGGAGTACACGAACAATGCGCATCACAACCCTTGCAATCGCCCTTGCCGGAGCAACCGCCGCTCTACCTGCCGCTGCCGCCGATGTCTTTGGCTTTTGGCTGACGGAAAGCAAGAAAGCCGTCGTCCAGATTACGCCCTGTGGACAGAGTGCCTGTGGTAATGTTGTCTGGTTGGCCGAACCAAATGATGAAGCCGGTAAGCCCAAGATAGACAAGAACAATCCCGATGCTGCGCTACAGTCGCGCGCGCTTTGCGGGATGGCGATGATTGGCGATTTCTCCAATGATGGGAATGGTGAATGGTCCAGCGGCTTCATCTATGATCCCGAAGGCGGCGACCTCTATAAGTCGAAAATGCGCCTGACCGAAGAGGGTAACCTCTATGTGCGCGGATATGTGGGGATTCCGCTGCTTGGTAAGTCGCAAGTCTGGACCCGCGAAACGAGCAATCGCGGCGGCTGCTGATTTTTTTTCCGCTCCCCGCCAAGGATTGTTATCCGGGATGCGTCATACTCTCGATATGAATGAGGATGATGGGCAACTGGCGGCGGAGGCGTCGAACGGGAACCGGGCAGCGTTTCGCACGCTGCTCGACCGTCACTATGATCGTGTGTTCCGGGTCGTCCTCGGCATCCTAGGGAGCGCGGCGGAGGCGGAGGACGTGACGCAGGAGATATGGGCGGCGATGCCCGCGCGACTGCGAAACTGGCGCGGGGATTCGCGCTTCACCACATGGCTACATACGGTGACGCTGAATGCGAGCCGGGACGCGCTGCGCCGCTCGGCCACGCGCGCGCGATTGCTGGCCGGATTTACCGAGATCGATGAGCTGCGCCGGGGTGAGGATGCCGATGGCGAGGCACGGCTTTATTGGCTGCGCACGGCGCTGGCCGCCTTGTCCGACGAATTGCGCGAGACGGCTGCGCTGGTGCTGGGTGATGATCTGACCCATGCACAGGCGGCGGAAATTCTGGACATTGCTGAAGGCACGGTATCGTGGCGCATGGGTGAAATCCGTCGCCGCCTGAGGGTGATGACGCAGGGTGAGGAGGCGCTGGCATGACCGATGAACTGCACGATGCGCTGAAGAATGCCCGCCCCGATGCCGCCGCCCGCGCGCGGGGCATGGATGCCGCAATGGCGGCTTTCGATGCTGAATTCGGGAAAGACGAAAAAAATACATCCGCCCGCCAAGGATCGCAGGACCGGGTGCGTCCCACGGATCAGAAGCGCCGCACGATGCGGCCCGATCCGAGGAGACGCAGGATGACGACCCGACTTTCAAACCTTGGCCTGAAGATAGGCGGCACCGGCATCGCCGCGATACTGGCGCTGGCCGTGGTATTCCAATACGGCCAGAATGCCTTGAACGAGAGTTTCGAGTCGGTATCAGGAGAACTGGCGGCGAGCAATACGCCGAACGGTGCCGACGACGAGGTCCGCCGTGTCGGTATTCCGGGGAAGAGCGACGGCATTGATCGTATCGTCACCGCGACGCCTGCCTCAAACCGTGCTAAGTCCAACGAGAACCGCGTGACTTTCGCACCAACGGTTGCTGCTGAAGTGCAGGTACAGCGGCACGTTGCCGTTCCCGGTAAGACGGCAACCTTCCAGACCAAAGCGCCTTCGCCAACCGTTCAGCAACTCAGCTATATGCCACCCCAGCCCACACTTGCCCCGCGTAACGGGCAACGTTCCGCAACATTGGCCGATGCTGCGCCTACAGAACCGCAACAAATCTATTCGAGGGTGCGCCGTGTCACTGTTGCCGGTAAGACAGCAACGATCACAACCAGAATCTTGCAGGAAGACGGTTCGATCAAAAAGGTTACACAGCTTGCGCCAGCCGAAGAACCTGCCGAATCCCTGCAAATTGTGCCCGGCTACAACAACTCTTCAGGCGGCAGTTTTGCTGCACCTGCGGGATACAAGCTGCAAATCAAACCAGCCACTTACAAGACGGTGGAAGTTATCGTCCCCGTTTTGACAAACTGGAAAGGTGAGGTGCTAGAAACCCGCACGGTCCAACGACGAATTGTCGTGACCCCGAGTGCGGCTGTCTTCGTGCCGATCGATCCGAATAGTGGTCTCGAAGAATTGCCGATGAGCGCAGCGGTACTCATAGATCCGATTCATGCCGTCACTCCTTCGCGTGACCGCTTCGCCGATTTCACGCCGAACCCTGTCATCGCATCCGCAGATACGCCCGTCTCCACCTTCTCCATCGACGTGGATACCGCTGCGTATAGCTTCCTGCGCTCGACGTTGAACCGGGGTCAGCTTCCGCGCGCCGCCGAGTTGCGGGTCGAGGAATTGGTGAACTACTTCCCCTATGACTACCCCGCGCCCGACGATGCGCTGGAGCCGTTCAAATCCACAGTCAGCGTCACGCCGACCCCGTGGAACGAGAATACGCAACTCATGCATATCGGGATCAAGGGCTATACGCCCCCCGCCGCGACACGCCCGCGCAGCAATCTCGTGCTGTTGATCGACACATCAGGATCGATGAACGCGCCCAACAAGCTGCCGTTGCTGGTCAATAGCTTCCGGCTGCTGCTCGACACGCTGGATGCAGACGATACCGTCTCCATCGTCACCTATGCGGGTAGCGCGGGCACGGTGCTGGAGCCGACCCCCGCGAGCGAGCGGGCCACAATCGAGCGGGCGTTCGGGAACCTACGCGCGGGTGGCTCGACCGCCGGAGCAGCGGGCCTACGGCTGGCCTACAGGCAGGCTGCGGAGAGTTTCGACACGCAGGGCATCAACCGCGTGATCCTCGCCACCGATGGCGATTTCAACGTCGGTTTCTCGTCGCCCGATGCGATGAAAGCCTTTGTGGAGAAAAAGCGTAAATCCGGGGTTTTCCTGTCGGTGCTTGGCTTTGGGCGCGGTAATTACAACGATGCGCTAATGCAGGCATTGGCGCAGAACGGGAATGGTGTCGCCGCCTATATAGACACGCTGTCAGAGGCGCGCAAAGTGCTGGCCGGTGAGGCGGGCGGCGCGCTGGTGCCGATTGCCAAGGACGTGAAGATTCAGGTCGAGTTCAATCCGGCAACCATCAGCGAATATCGCCTGATCGGATACGAGACGCGCGCCCTGAACCGTGAGGATTTCAACAATGACGCGGTGGATGCGGGCGATATCAATTCGGGCCATACCGTCACGGCGATTTACGAGGTCACGCCCAAAGGCTCACCCGCCGAGATGATCGACCCGCTGCGCTATGGCGCGCAGACGGTTGCGGCGGATGATGCCGAGGAACTCGCCTTCGTAAAGATCCGCCACAAGCTGCCCGATAGCGATATCAGCACCCTGCAAACACGCGCCGTTACGCGCGATGATGCGGTCGCGCGCCTGACGGATGCCTCCGCCGATACGCGGTTTGCGGTATCGGTGGCGGCGCTGGGACAGATGTTGCGTGGACAGTCGCAGCTTGCCGGGTACGAGTATGATGACCTGATAGAGTTGGCGGCAGGCTCGAAAGGAGACGATCCGTATGGATACCGTGCCGAATTCGTCTCCCTCGTCCGTCTGGCAAAATCGTTGGATCGTGACCGATAGGCCATAAATAAGGAATGGTGCCAGCGGTGGCACCATTTCCTTGGCCTTAGACGTCGTACCGTCTATTTTGGCACAAGACTTGATCCGAGGATCTGCGTAAGCAGACGAAAGTGCCCAAAAATGACATATATCGCTCCCCGTCGCCCTGTCCTATTCGCCCTCACGGCGCTTGCCTTGCTTGCCGGTTGCTCTGGCTCGCCCGCACAGCAGGAAGTGCAAGCGATTTACACGGTGCCCACACCTCGCCCGACGCCCTATTTGCCGCCCGTTTCAGAAAGCTATGCGGCACGAAACGCACCCGTGCAGGAGCAATTTGCGCCGCTGGTTCCGGTAGAACGGTCCCCCGCATATCAACGGACCGATTTGTTTGAGGCGAACTCTCGTGCCAATCAAGTGGAGGCGCAATCCGTCGTTAATCAGGCGCAATCCGTCGTTAATCAGGCGCAAGTCCAGACGCAGCCTAGTGTCAAACCACTTGCCCCTCCCCCCCCACCCAAAGCGCAAGCACAGCGCAGTGTTGGTGCAATCAGACGTGTGGATAGCGGACCCGCGCAGTATCAGAGCGGCTTTGCTCCTTTTGAGGCGAATAGGCCGGATGCTTCCACACCCACCAAGACAACCTCGCTTGTGACTCAAGATGATCCGGGCCTTGATGCACGCGAGCGCGCTGCGGAAACCGCCGCGAAGCAACAGACGCGCCGCGAAGCTGCCCGTGTCGCTCGCGCAAACCCAGAATTCAAACGCAAAAGCTTTTTCGGGCGTTTCGTTACGCGCGCGGACAGTGAAACCCGCCCTGAACCCGCTTCCCGCGCCCTACCAGCGGAGCCAACACCCCGCCCCACAGAGCGCGCAGCGATTGCGCCACGACCTACTGCCGTCGTTCCAACGGCCAAACCTGCGACTCAGGTTGCGGCCCTTACCCCTCCTGCACCACAAGCGGCTCCCACTCCCCCGGCACGCAGCACTGATCGTTCAGTTGGACGCGCCCCAATTCCGGGCTTAAAACCCTATATCCTCGCGCGTAGCCCTTCACCCGCATCAAAACCACGCCGAGCACCGCAACCACAGTCGCGGGAGTTTGAAGTCGCTACCGCGTCGGTTTTGCCCGGAGCGGGGGTTGCTGCAGTCCCACCGTCGAATGTGGTCATACCAACAGAACCGGGCGTAGACCTATCGGCCAGCTTCTTCCCAACCCCCGGCAAACCCTCGGTCCTTGGCACTGATCAAGACAAAGCCCTTGATGTCGCCTCCATCGACGCCACCCGCTACGGTATCGGCAAGGGCGTTGGTGACGTGATCGACGGTGAAGCCGCAACCGCCAAATGGACGGATGCCGTGCGCCTGATCGAATCCGGCGAGGTCGAGGCGTTGGCGATTCTCGAAGATGCAGACCTCGTACTGACGCTATGTTCAGGTCGTGATATCCAGACAACGCCGCCCGATCTCGCAGCGGCGGCAACCCTGACCGCACCACAAATAATCTGTGGCCAGAACAAGCCCCTTGCCTTGCGCTAGAAAAAACTCACAGTCGATTTCTGGCACGAAAAAGGAAGACCAATGACCGACGAGACGCCGAAGGATGAGGATCTGACCCGCCATGCGAGCAAAATGGCCAAGAAGAAAGCCGCCCGCGACAAAATCATGGCGACTAAGACCGATAAAAAGGGTCTGATCATCGTCCATACCGGCAAAGGAAAGGGCAAATCCTCCGCCGCATTCGGTATGATTTTCCGCTGTATCGCCCACGATATGCCTTGCGCCGTTGTGCAGTTCATCAAGGGCGGCATGTCAACCGGTGAACGCGATCTCATCACCACGAACTTCGCTGATAAATGTGCATTTCACACAATGGGCGAGGGCTTTACGTGGGAAACACAAGACAAAGCTCGCGATACCGAAATGGCGCAAGCGGCGTGGGAAAAGTCGAAGGAATTGATCCGTGACGAACGACACGCGATGGTCTTACTCGATGAAATCAACATCGCCCTACGGTACGATTATATTGATATAAATGATGTCGTTAGCTTCCTCGTGGACGAAAAACCACCCATGACCCATGTCGTTCTGACAGGGCGCAACGCCAAGGAAGAGCTAATCGAAATCGCTGACCTTGTGACCGAGATGGAGCTGGTGAAACACCCGTTTCGCTCTGGTGTGAAGGCGCAGATCGGCGTTGAGTTCTGACGCAAGGGGCAGGCGCATGACGGTTGAAACGGTGGACACCCTCGTCATCGGAGCCGGTCAGGCGGGGATTGCCGTTAGCGAGCATCTGAGCGCGCAGGGCATCGAGCATCTGGTGTTAGAGCGACACCGCATCGCCGAACGCTGGCGTTCGGAGCGATGGGATTCGCTGGTGATGAATGGTCCTGCTTGGCATGACCGTTTTCCGGGGCTGGAATTCGCCTCGGACCCCGATGGCTTTCCCGGCAAGGAAGATGTCGCCGATTATTTCGTCAGCTATGCTGAGAAGTTCGGCGCACCCATTCGATGCGGTGTTGAGGTAACGAACGCGCAGCGAATTGTCGGGCAATCAGGTTTTCGTGTTGAAACATCCGATAGCGTGATTGAGGCCGCAAATATCGTGGCCGCAACTGGCCCATTCCAAAAGCCCGTGATGCCACCTATCGTACCGAATGATATCGGTGTGATGCAGATGCATTCGACAGGGTATCGCAACCCAGATCAACTACCAGACGGGGCCATATTGGTTGTCGGGGCCGGGTCATCCGGGTCACAGATTGCGGATGAATTGTTGCGTTCGGGCAGACAGGTTTTCCTGTCAGTCGGGCCACATGACCGCCCGCCGCGCCGCTATAGGGGGCGTGATTTCTGCTGGTGGTTAGGGGTGTTGGGCAAATGGGATATTGCCGCACCCTCCCCCGGCACCGAGCATGTGACCATTGCCGTTAGCGGAGCCGAAGGCGGCAAAACAGTCGACTTTCGACGTTTTGCAGAACGAGGCATGACCTTGCTTGGCCGCACGGAAGGCTTTGCCGATGGAGTGCTGAGTTTCGCCGATGACCTCGCGAAGAATATCGCGCATGGGGATGCAAATTACCTATCGGTGCTGGAGGAGGCAGATGCCCATATCGACCGCTACGGTCTCGATTTGCCGCTTGAACCCGACGCCAAGATCATTGGACCAGACCCTACCTGTTTAAGTGATCCGATACGATCTCTCGATCTTGTAGCGCAAGGCATCACGTCGATCATCTGGGCCACGGGATTTGCACCCGATTATAATTGGCTGAAAGCCGATGTGTTCGATACGCAAGGCAGGCCGCAGCACGTACGCGGTGTAACCAGCGAACCGGGCCTCTATTTCCTTGGCTTACCATGGCAATCGCGGCGGGGATCGGCTTTTATATGGGGTGTCTGGCATGATGCAAAATACATCGCGGACCAGATCACCAAATCGCGCGCCTATATCGAACACCACGCGACACGCCCACCCATCGCGGAGACTCGCTCGTGACCCATACCCGCATCAGAAAGTTCAATACGCGCGATACCTATCCAGAGCAGAATCTCGACAATGATCTGTGTCAGGCAGTGGTGACACAAGGCGGCAAAACAGTATGGCTGCGTGGGCAATGCCCACAAAATCTGGACGATGCGCAAAACCTCGAGAGCCACGACCCGGTCGAGCAAACACATAAGGTGATGCAGAATATCCGCCAACTTATCGAGGAAGCAGGCGGATCAATGGAGCATCTAGTCAAGGTCGTGGTCTACATTACCGATATACGCCACCGCGAGGCAGTCTATCGCACGATGGGCGAATATATTCGAGGCGTGCATCCCGTATCGACGGGGCTGGTCGTACAGGCATTGGCGCGCCCAGAATGGTTGGTCGAAATCGACGGGACTGCGGTAATTCCCGACGACTACAAGCCCTAACACTGCCTTGAATTCATTCAGTTCTTAGGCGCGTCCCACTCAATTGTCATGGCGCTTGCCGATTTTTGTCCCTGACGCATCATCGGAATGTCGCCGGGCTTGCCGGAAACGAGAAGAACCGCTGTCTCGTTACGATAGAAAACACGACCGCGTGGCCCTTCCAGACGGGCGGCAACAGCGGGCATTTTCATCGTACTGATTGCCTTCGCAGCAACGGGCACTTCGTAACGCAACGGTAGACCTTGGCCAGCCTCGAATGCACCCTCGGCAGCGCGAATGTTCACGTCGCCTCCAGCGGCATCATAGATGCGCACGACAAGGCGTGATCCGGCGGGAATTTTGGCGCGCATACCATCAACGGGAAAAGCGGTGCCACGGACGGCAACCTGCTGAATCGTAGGAGCACGGGGCGCGGGCGCTGACTGACGGGGATCGACTTGTGGCTGTGGGGCGACAGATGGTGGCGCATAGGCCATACGGTCAGGATCACTGCCAGCGCACCCAGCGACCAGTCCAACAACCCCAGCAATCACGGCAAAACGAAGCGCACGGGGCGCAACAGTTTGGAAAATCATCGCATCTCTCCTGTCGGTGCCAGCCTGTCGGTGCCAGCATTCTTGATGCAGCGTATAATGCACCTCGCAAGGTGAAGAATTTCTTTCACGAACACCGATTCGGGCATTGGCAGAATCATCTGGCTGCGATAGCGTTCCGCAAAAGTTCACTTCGTGTGCGAAAGGTTAACGCATGGCTGGCAGCGTCAATAAAGTCATCATAGTCGGGAATTTGGGCCGCGATCCAGAAGTCCGGTCGTTCCAGAATGGCGGCAAGGTTTGTAACCTGTCCATCGCCACGTCTGAGAACTGGAAGGACAAAAACACCGGCGAGCGCAAGGAGCGCACGGAATGGCACCGCGTTGCCATTTTTTCAGAACCGCTGGTGCGTGTGGCCGAGCAATATCTCCGCAAGGGATCGAAGGTCTACATTGAGGGCCAACTCGAAACCCGCAAGTGGCAAGATCAAAACGGACAAGACAAGTATTCTACCGAAGTGGTTCTGCGCCCCTATCGTTCTGAATTAACAATGCTTGACGGTCGCGAAGGCGGCGGTATGGGTGGTGGTGGAGGCGGTGGCTATCAGCAGAGCGAAAGCAGCAGCTATGGCGGGAACAGCGAGCCGCCACGCGATAATTATGCACCCGATCTCGATGACGAAATCCCGTTCTGAAGACGATAAAACAAAAACGACACTTTTAGCGTCGCTGATAGGCGCGTCCATCTTTCCCGTAACCGAATGAATGGGGGGAGGGAGGACGCGCTATGAATGTTCAAGTTGGTTCCAATCGCAAAATCGACCCCAGCCGCCGTCGCGCAACCACGTTATTCAAACCCGATGGCACGCCGCGCGATAATGATCGAGTCGAAATTGGCCCGACCGATTTAGCCTTCACCGAATGGGCGGCGCGCGGGATTACGGCACCTGACATGCCGTCCTTGCGCGAATATCGCCTGTCGCGGATCGTCGAACAGTTACAAAAGCGCGATTTAGCGGGCCTGCTGACCTTTGATCCATTGAATATCCGCTACACTACCGATTCGACCAATATGCAACTTTGGACAACGCATAACCCGGCACGGGCCTGTTTTGTGTCCGCCGATGGCTATGTCGTGTTGTGGGATTTTCACGGCTCCGACCACCTGACATTGCACCTGCCCCTTATCCGGGAAGTTCGCCATGGGGCCGCTTTCTTCTATTTTGAAAGTGCGGGGCTAATTGACCAACACGCCGCCAAATTCGCCGGTGAGGTTGATAGCCTCATGCGCGAGCATTGTGGCAATAACCGCCGTCTCGCCGTCGATCGGATGGAACGCGCGGGCCACATCGCCCTCGAAAGCCTTGGGGTCGAGATATCCAACGGGCAGGAAGTCACCGAATTTGCGCGCGTCATCAAAAACGAAAATGAAATCAATGCTATGCGCTGCGCTATTGCCGCCTGTGAAGCGGCTATGTATGAGATGGAAGCGATGATCCGCCCTGGCATCACCGAAGTCGATGCTTGGGCAATCCTGCAACATGGCAATCACATCCGGGGCGGTGAATGGATCGAAACGCGCATCCTTTCTTCTGGCCCACGCACAAATCCATGGTTTCAGGAGGCTGGCC
This sequence comes from uncultured Neomegalonema sp., assembly GCA_937928005.1. Taxonomy (GTDB): domain Bacteria; phylum Pseudomonadota; class Alphaproteobacteria; order Rhodobacterales; family Rhodobacteraceae; genus JAHDDY01. Next base: position 15,503 of record CALFVD010000153.1, read on the forward strand.
CGCGCGTTATGGCGGATGGCGATATTCTCGCCTTCGATACAGACCTAATCGGACCCTACGGATATTGCGCCGACCTTAGCCGTACATGGCTGGTGGGTGATGGTGAGCCAACGCCATATCAAAAGCAAATCTATCGCGATGCCTATGATCACATCACCACGAATATGGCCCTGCTACGCCCCGGCCTGACAATTAACGAGTTGACCGATATCGCCCAACCGCTACCCGCGAAATACGCCGACCAGCGTTATGGGGTTGTCTACCATGGCGTTGGTCTTTGCGATGAATATCCGTCTGTGCGCTATCCGCAAGATTGGGAAGCAGGAGTGCACGATGCCGTGTTAGAGCCGGGTATGACGCTTTGCGTCGAGGTGTATTACGGCGAAGTCGGCGGGCCTTGTGGTATAAAGTTAGAAGATCAGGTTCTCATCACCGAAACCGGATATGAAAACCTGACATCTTACCCCTTCGACCAACGCCTTCTATCCTAAAAT
>CALFVD010000154.1 GCA_937928005.1 uncultured Neomegalonema sp.
AACCTCGACCCTTGTGTCAGGCCCGACCGCCTTCTCGCGCCGGATGCGATAACCCACGCGCTGCCCCGGTTTTTCGCCCAAGGTATTCGCCATGCGCTCGGCGGCGGCGCGGGCGGCGACGCGGCGGGGTTCGAGCATGAGGATGCGCTGGCCGCGCGCCCAGTCCGCATCCATGAGAGCAAGCGGCACGCGGGTCGTCTTGCCCGCGCCGGGAGGGGCGACCAGTACAGCATTGGTCCCCGTTGCCAAGGCGGTGAGCAGGCTAGGGAGGGCTTCATCGACAGGGAGGGCGCGGTCATTCATGCGCCCTTATCGAGTGCTACGGCCAAGGCCGCAAGTCATGAACCGCCGCCATCCTCCTCGCCGATGGCCAGCGTCGTTATGCTCAGTTCTTCTTTTGGCATAACCTCACCCTTCGGCGCTTCCATTTCCGGTGCGGCGGTCTTCATGCCGCTGGATTCGCCGGAAATCGAGTCAGGTAATGGTTGGTCCGTAACGGTGAAGGAGCCGCCCATGGAAATGCCACTCGATGGTGCGGCGGGTGGTGTTTGAATTTCGGCAGGCGCTTCAGGGGCAGTAGGAGCGGCCTCCTGTGGCCCGGTATCACTTTTTGGCGCGGGCTGTGTTGCGTCCGCCTTCGCTGGCGCGTCGACTACATATGCATCAAGTGGCACGGTTACATATGTCGCATCGGGCTTAGGCGCTGTAGCCACAGGTTTTTCGCTTTCTGCCGGGGCAGCATGGTCCGGTTTGCCATCTGCTGGATCAGCGGCCTGTTCGGTGCTAGAGAAATTCAGCGGCGCGTCTTTCTCGAATAATGCCGGTTTCGCTATTGGCTCGGCGGACATTTCTGGCGCTGCGATTTCGGTAGATACGGGCGTTTCGACCGGAGCGATAGTGGTTGGGGCTGGTGCCTCGGATGCTGGCTGATATTGCTCGTATACTGTCTCGGATGGAGCCGGTTTTGCCGCTGGTGCCGTGGCGCTGTCATATGCTGTTACATCCGCTACGGGCTGATGTTGCTCATAGACCGGTTCGCTTTGCACTACCTCGAAGGGCAACGGTTCGTGAGTGGCGGCATCGACCGGTGCGATGGTCGCGGCGCTTGATCCATTCGTGACATAGGCTTCGTAGCTGCCCACTGAAACGTAATTACCGTTGAGAGGTGTGCTATCCGCTTCGACAACCATTGGCTCGGCGGCATAGTTCGTCTGTGCGGTTGGTGCCTCGAATGTCGCGTAAGTCGTTTGCCCGTTGGCCACAGGGGCGGGTGTCGATGTTGCAAAAGTCGATGGTGCAGAAGTTGTGGCGGGCGCTGCGGTATCGGCTATCGGTGCCATCGTCGCCGGATCAGCGGTTGTGTAGCTATCCATCGAGATTGGCGCGGCGGGTTGAGCCGCTGGCATCGTTTGTTGTACCGTTGCCGTAAAACTGCGCGGAACCGGATGGAAATTGAGGATATCCGTGGTTTGGCTGGTCTTGACGAAGGCGGGGTATTCAGGTTCGCCTGGCGAATAGATCGGCTGCATCTGGCCATAACCATCTGGCAATTCGCCCATACCCATTGTTGATGTCGAATGGCCGCCGATGATCGAATGGTCATCCGCAATGGGGGCCATCGCCTGTGAAGACGCGCCACCACCGCCATCTTCCTCGCCTATGGCAAGGGTTGTTACTTGATAGTCGCCACCGGGAACCGGCGAAGACATACCGCCCGCTTCAGGGGATGCGCCTATACCGCCATCCTCCTCGCCAACGGCCAAGGTCGTCAGCACGGGGCCGGGTTCTTCACCCACTGGCGCGGGTGATGCAACTTCGCGGGGGGCGGAAGCAGACAAGTAGCTTTGCTCAAGCGCAGCGTAATAACCGCTGGCCGTTGGAGCAGACGGAGCCGAATGCTGCGGCGAAGCGAGATCAAAGGTATACGATATACCGGACACGGGACGGCTCCATTTCGGAAAAATTGTCCCGAAATGGTGCGCTTTTACAGGCTGAGAGTCAAGAAAACTGAACGATTTCAAGCAATACGTTGTACATTTGTCTCAAAATAAATCAGCTATCGGTGTCATGCTCAAGGTTTTTTCACCATCTTCAACATCTTGTTCGTGAAAGTTGATATGACTGCGATGCAGAAAGATGGAACCAACCTGCTCACCGCATATCTTGTACCTTCCTGCTTTTTCTTAGAATTCTAGGGTTGCATGGCTGACAAGTTGTACACGCTTTTAGACGATATCCGTTCATGCCAGCATTGTGTGGCGAGATTTGCCGATACGGCAAGTGCCCATGCGCCTAATCCAGTGGTGCGGGCCTCGGCAACCGCTACCATCTGCATCGCCGGGCAGGCACCGGGTATCCGTGTTCATAACTCCGGCAAGCCCTTCACTGACCCATCGGGGGATCGACTGCGGCAATGGATGGGGGTGGATGAGGCGGTTTTCTACGATGTCTCGCGTATTGCTATCGTGCCGATGGGTTTTTGCTTCCCCGGCCACACCGCAACGCGCGCCGATCTACCTCCGCCCAAGGATTGCGCGCGGTTATGGCGGATACGGCTGTTTGAGGCATTGCCGAATATTCGCCTTATCCTAGCGATAGGCAAAGCCGCGCAGGATTGGCATATCGGGGGGCGCGAGCGTCTTCACGATAGGGTAAGGGCGTGGACCGACACTGATGCTCCGGCGAATGGTGTGGAGATCATCCCGCTGCCGCATCCCTCATGGCGTAACAACGCATGGCTGAAGGCAAATTCATGGTTCGAGACCGAAACGCTTCCCAAAATGCGCGCGCGACTCGCGGCGCACTTATCTGTTTGCTCGCCCTGACCCTTGGAGCTTGCGCTTCTTCCCGTGAGTTTCGAGGTGTACCGATCAACGATGTGACCACGGCCCGTGAGCAAGGGGTAGGGGAGCGTGTTGATCGTATTTTGCAGGGTCAAAACGAGGAAACAATCGCTCTTAGTGTCTGGCAGGCGACTGAACCAGCGCGTGGCGTGATCCTCGCCGTGCATGGCTTTGGCGACTATGGTCTGAGCACCTTTGAGCTGGCGGCGGAAGAATGGCGGGCGGCTGGCTTGACGGTCTACGCTTATGATCAGCGTGGATTCGGTCGCAATCCCAGCAATGGCGTTTGGCCGGGGGCTGATCGTTTGGTCGAAGATCTTGGGACCGTTTTCAATCATGTGAAAGCGCGTGAACCTGATGCGCCGATTACGGTCGTGGGGCATTCGATGGGCGGCGCGGTGGTGACGGCGGCGCTCGGCGAAGGCGGGATTGAGCCGAATCGGGCTGTGTTGCTTGCACCGGCTTTGTGGGGTGGCGATAATCTTGGCATCGGCTATCGCGCATTGGCGGCAACGGCGGCGGCGTTGTTCCCTGATAAACGATGGACGGGCGATGGTGTTGTAAGCATTCAGGCGAGCGATAATATCGAGGCGCTACGCGCGATTGGCCGGGATCCGCTCTATGTGAAAAACCCCAGTTCGCGTGAATTTGCCGGTCTTATCGCCCTGATGGATCGAGCAGTCAACGCAGCCCCAACCGTGCGTGTGCCTACGCTTGTTCTCTATGGCGCAAAAGATGAAGTCGTCCCCGAAGAACCGACACGAGAGACAGCGGCGCTATTCGCCGGACCTACCGAGTTTCGGATAATCGAGACCGGCTGGCATCTATTGTTGCGTGACCTCGAAGGAAAACGCGCGCGTGATGCGGTGGCCGATTATGCACTGGGCGTATCAGATGTAGGCGCTCGGTATTCTGAGATTCGATAGATTAAGAGAAAACAGAAAAACCCGCCTCCATTGAGGAAGCGGGTAAAAAATCATCAACAAGACCGCGCGATGCGGACCGGAATCAGCCCTGACGCGCTTTGAAACGCTTCTGGGTCTTATTGATCACATAAACCCGACCCTTGCGACGCACGACACGGCAATCGCGATGACGGTTCTTGAGAGACCGGAGTGAACTACGTACTTTCATCGTGCTGCCGCCTGCATCTAGTCATTCAAAAATGGTGGGCGCGGCAAGGATTGAACTTGCGACCCCCTCGATGTCAACGAGGTGCTCTCCCACTGAGCTACGCGCCCTGAAACCCACGATTTTGCGGGCTACAGAAAGAAATAGGGAGCATTGCTCCCCGTTCGTGCAGTCGTCTAACGCCCTCGGCGCGTTGTTGCAAGCCTGAAATGACCTCTTATGCGGCGATAAGGCGATCAACGGCTTCTGGCAGGCGGATCAGATGGACAGGTTCGCCCAAAAGCGCATCTTGACTGCGGTCTTCGTCCGGGCGCTTAACGGCCACCGCTGAGAATCCGGTGATGAACATGATGCGCATGTCGGGATCGATTTCCTGCGCAGCGCGCGCAAAATCTAGCTCTTCGGGATTCGCCATATCGACCGTCGTGAGCAGCAGATCGTATGCCGCCTCGCCCAGAATCGTTAGGGCCGCGTCGAGATCAGCTACGCGCGTTACGGCATGACCGCATCGCTTGAGCTTCTCGCAGAGATACGAACGCAATTCGTCGTTCCGTGTTGCCAGCATCACCTGTGCCATCCGAAACTACCCCTCCATTGGTGGCATTGTGGAATCTGTTCCATGCCTAAAGATTGTTTCAGTTGGCGATGGTGGTGGATTGCAATAAAGATCAGATGAACGACGTAGGAATTATTGGAGCGGCCATGACGGAATCGGCGTCTGTTGAAACGTGCGGATGGATTGGCGCGCCTGTATCCCTGTGGGAGCCGAGCAATCTGACGAGTGCCGCCGTTTTCAGTTCACCCCATAGCGGGCGGCGCTATCCTGATGCTTTTAGGCGTCGTTCCCGGCTCAATGATATCGCTCTGCGTGCATCGGAAGATGCTTTTATCGATGATATCTTTTCGGTGGTGCCGCAATACGGGGCACCATTGTTGGCCGCCGAATTTCCGCGCGCTTTTGCCGATCCTAACCGCAGTGAAGACGAACTAGATCCGGCGCTGATTGCCAGACTCGCGATGCGAAAGCCACGTAGCTTGCGCGTTTCTGCTGGGCTTGGGGTCGTGCCACGTATCGTTGCCGAGGGAACGGCGATATACGATGGCAAGCTGAGTTTAGATGAGGTCGAGGCGCGGATTGATTGTTGCTATCGACCATTTCACAATACGCTCGCCGCGTGCCTTAGTCGTGCAGAAGCGCGTTTTGGGGTGTCTTTGCTGATCGATTGTCATTCGATGCCGTCAGATAATTCGCGCCGGGGCGCGCGCCGTGCGGAAATTGTGCTAGGGGATTGCTATGGCACCTCGGCGAGCGGTGATATTTCGGATGCCGCTTTTGCGATGTTTAGGGCAGCGGGCTTTCGGGTGGGCCGCAATGCACCCTTTGCCGGGGGCTATATTACCCAGCAATATGGCGCACCGCAGCGCAGTCGACATGCTTTGCAAATCGAAATCGACCGAAGCCTCTATCTCGACCAAAAGCGTATCTTGCCGAACTCCAATTACAACGACCTCAAACGGACTTTGGAGCCGATTATCGCGCAGCTTGCGATCTTGCCGCACAGCCTGTCGCCTGCAATGGCCGCCGAATAAAGCCTGACTACCGCACAAAAAAAGGGCCGCTGCAATAGCGGCCCGAGTCTAGGGAGGAAACGTCCCGAAGGACGATGACGCGAACGTCATGTGGTAAGATATGTTTTGTGCAGCGCAATAAATCAAGGGTGCAGTGCAATAAAATTGGTGAGCGCTCTGAGGCAAGCCAGATCGTGTCTTATGTGCAACACGCAGGCCGTGGGCCATAGCCGCAAGAATGATGGGTCGGGATGATGTTCGGGGTATAATTGCCGATGGTGTCACATTGTCCAATATCACCTTAAAAGGCGAAAGTTTCGCGGCGATTTGATCTGTTATTGGGACTGATTTCTTATCAATCGCCCCCCGCTATCCAAATATAGGAAAAAATCCTACCTTTCCACTCAACGAGGAAGGGTGAATCAATGCGTCATTTCCCATTGTTTAGAGATATCAAAGGACGAAGGGTTGTTGTTTCGGGTGGAGGCGAAGCTGCAGTTGCAAAGCTGCGCTTATTGCTCAAAACCGAGGCGACGGTCGTTGTTTATGGCGTTGATGCGCATCCACAGATCGCTCGTTGGGCGAATGAGCGCCAACTCATCCATATTGCGCGGGATATCCGCCACGGTGATGCGTTATGTGCGGCATTGGTCTATGGCGCAAACGAGGATGCCGCGATGGATGCCCGCGCCGCCGATATCGGCCATGCGTCCGGCGCGCTGGTCAATATCGTGGATGACCTCGATAACAGCGATTTCATCACCCCCGCCATCGTTGACCGTGATCCTGTAACCGTTGCCATCGGCACCGAAGGCGCGGCCCCGGTGCTGGCGCGTCGGATCAAGGCAGATACAGAAGAACGGCTTTCGCCAACGCTAGGCATTCTCGCCCGTATTGGACAAGGGTTTCGCGGTGCAGCCAATGCGCTGCCGCATGGCCGTATCCGTCGCCGTTTCTGGTCGCGTTATTACGATGAGGTCGGTCCACGCGCTTTGACAGAAGGGGGCGAAGAAGCGGTCTTGGCGGCGCTGCATACGCTTGTTGCTGATATGCAGTCGGAAGGCCCGGAAATAGGCAATGTAGCATTGATTGGGGCTGGTCCCGGTGATCCTGAACTGCTGACATTGAAGGCACGTAAGGCGCTGCACGAGGCCGATGTGGTGATTTATGACCGGCTCGTCTCTCCCGAAATCCTCGAACTTGCGCGCCGCGAAGCAGTGGTGATCGAGGTTGGCAAGATCCCCAATGGCCCATCATGGAAACAGGATGATATCAACGCCCTGATGATTGAACATGCGGGCGGCGGCGCGCATGTTGCGCGGTTGAAATCTGGTGATCCGGCGGTGTTTGGGCGTCTCGATGAAGAGATGGACGCGCTGGACGCTGCGGGCGTGCCGTTCACGATCATCCCCGGTATCACGGCTGCATCTGCTGCGGCGGCCAGTATCGGCGTAAGCTGGACGCGGCGGGGCCGTAATGCGTCGTTCTGGTTGCTGACTGGGCATGATGTAGCGGGCTTTGCCGAGCATGACTGGCGCGCGCTGGCCAAACCCGGTGAGGCGGCGGCGATCTATATGGGCCTGCGTGCTGCGCGGTTCCTGTCGGGACGTTTGCTTATGCATGGTGCATCCGCCGAAACCCCCGTTACCGCCATTGAAAACGTGTCGCGCGGAGATCAGAAGATTGTTGCGACGACGCTAGACCGTTTGCCCATCGCGTTGACGGAGGGGGGGATAACTGGCCCCGCGATCCTGTTCCTTGGCCTATCGCCGCGCGCTGCGCTGGCGGCGGCGGATGATATCCCCGAACCTGTCCCTGCAACTGGAGGTCACTGATATGGCCAAGGCATTCAAGACCAGTATCGTCAGTGCCAACGACCTGTTTGTTGGCGATGTCGTCTATATGAACTCTGGCGGTGGCTGGACGCGAAAGCTGGCTGAAGCCGCTATCGCGCATACGCCAGACGAAGGCGAGACTCTGATGGGTCGTGCTGCACCGCAACAAGCGAAGGTCGTCGGGCCGTATCTTGCCGAAGTGGCGCTCGATGATGATGGACGTCCGTTCCCGACGCATTTCCGCGAAAAATTCCGAACGCGCGGTCCATCTACCCGCACCGACCTTGGCAAACAAGCCATCAACCCCGAACGCCGCGAGCCACTGGCCGCGAGCGGCGGGATTTGAGGCGCAGGAGAACGACATGTATCGCTATGACGAATTCGACCATGATTACGTGCGTGCGCGGGTTGCGGAATTTCGCGACCAGACGCAGCGCCGGATGGACGGGGCGCTGACCGAGGATGAGTACAAGCCGTTGCGCCTGCAAAATGGGTTGTACCTGCAACTGCACGCATACATGCTGCGCGTTGCGGTGCCGTATGGCACGTTGTCTAGCCGCCAGATGCGCACGCTCGCCATGATCGCCGAGCGGTGGGACGAGGGTTATGGTCACTTCACCACGCGCCAAAATATTCAGTATAACTGGACCAAATTGACCGATGTGGGCGACATTCTCGATGCGTTAGCAGATGTGGAAATGCACGCGATTCAAACGAGCGGTAATTGCATCCGTAATGTCACAGCAGACCATTTTGCAGGGGCGGCGGCGGATGAGATAGAAGATCCACGCCCGACGGCAGAGTTGATCAGGCAATGGTCGACCGCTCACCCGGAATTCGCTTTTCTGCCCCGTAAGTTCAAGGTTGCGGTGACAGGTTCGCCGAATGACAGGGCGGTGACGAAGGCCCATGATATCGGCCTGCGGATGCTGCGCGATGCGGATGGAAATCCGGGCTATGAGGTCATCGTGGGCGGCGGTTTGGGCCGCACGCCAATGATTGGCAAGGTGATCCGCGACTTCTTACCCAAGGCCGATCTGTTGCCATATCTGGAGGCTATTTTGCGGGTTTATAACCTGCATGGGCGGCGGGATAACAAGTACAAAGCGCGCATCAAAATCCTCGTTCACGAGACGGGTATCGAAGACATGCGAGCTTCGGTTGAGGCCGAGTTCGAGCGCCAAATGCGTGAAGAAGGTGGCCCCGTAGTTCTCGCCGACCCGAAACAAGTCGAACGCATCGAAGCCTATTTCGCGCCACCCGCCTTTGCAGACCTGCCCGCCAAGAGCGATGCGCTCGATGCTGCAATGGCCAGTGATCCCGCCCTTGCAGCATGGGTCGCGACCAATACCAGCGAACATCGCGCCAATGGTTACTCCATTGTCACCGTCGCGATCAAAGGCACCGGCGAAGCCCCCGGCGATGCGACCACGGCGCAGATGCGCGCCCTTGCCGATCTGGGCGAACGATACAGCCATGACGAGTTGCGTATCAGCCATGAGCAAAACGTCATCCTGCCCCATGTGAAGCGTGATGACCTGCCAGCGGTCTATGCTGCATTGCAAAAAGCCGAGCTTGCTTCCGCGAATGCGGGACTGATTACCGATATCATCGCTTGCCCCGGCCTCGACTACTGCGCCTTGGCGACTGCGCGGTCGATTCCGGTTGCGCAAGATTTGTCGGAGCGTTTCGCTGAGCCAGCCCGCGCAAAGGCCATTGGTAATTTCACGATCAAGATTTCCGGCTGCATCAATGCCTGTGGACACCACCATGTCGGCCATGTCGGCATCTTGGGGCTGGAGAAATCGGGGATCGAAAATTATCAAATAACGCTGGGTGGTGATCACACCGAGACAATGGCGGTTGGCGAGCGCGCCGGTCCCGGCATGTCGGCGGCGGAGGTTGGTCCCGCTATCGAGCGGCTGGTGGATGCCTATCTGGAGCGACGGTCGAATGACGATGAACGCTTCATAGATACATATCGGCGTTTGGGTGCGGAGCCGTTCAAAGACGCGCTCTACGCGGCCTGAAGGCAGGAGGAAGACATGCCCATCGTTACCGATACCGGCTTTGTACCGGATGATTCCCCCGCACTCGTCGCCCTTGAGGATATCGCCGTTGGGGGCGAGGGGATCGCCCTCGACATGCCGCTGGATGCGGACCCGGAAGTGGTCGCGCCGCATTTTAATCGTATCGGGTTGATCGTCATCCCGTTTCCGTCCTTTGCTGATGGGCGCGGCTTCTCGCTCGCGCAGCGGTTACGGGCGCTCGGTTATCGTGGAACCTTGCGCGCGAATGGTCATGTGATCACCGACCAATACCCGTTCGCGCGGTTCTGTGGCTTCGATGAGGTGCAGATTGACGACGCCCTCGCCACGCGCCAGCCCGAAGACCTGTGGCTCGCCGCAAAGGATCGCCCTGTGCCACCGTTCCTGAAACGCAAGGCACAGGCATGGGTCGCATAGTTTCCGGGGATTGAGTCGCGCGCATCCTTGGCGTAGAGGATGTAGAGAACAAACCGCCCGGAGCCATGCCATGTCCGTCGATGCCGCCACTGTCCGCAAGGTCGCCAAACTCGCCCGTATCGCGGTTGAGGAAGATGAAATCGAACCGCTGGCCAATGAGATATCGGGCATCCTCGACTGGGTTGAGCAATTGCAGGAGGTCGATGTTTCGGGCGTGGAGCCGATGACGTCCGCTGTCCCCATGCGCCTCAAGCGCCGCGAAGATGTGGTTACAGATGGTGATCGCCGCGATGATATCCTCGCCAACGCTCCTGATAGCCGCGAGGGCTTTTTCGCTGTGCCGAAGGTTGTGGAGTAAGGCCGCGAGCGCATGAAAACGATCATCGTCACGGGCGGAACCAGAGGAATCGGTGAGGGTGTCTCTCGTGTGCTGGCCGATAACGGTTGGACGGTGATTGCGGTTTCGGCTTCCGAGGCGGAACGCGAGGCTTTCGAGCCACATGAATCCATCACGCTACGTCATCTCGATGTTACGGATGCCACCTGCGTATCCAACCTCTTTGATGGGCTGGAGCGGCTGGATGGGCTGGTCAATTGCGCAGGGATTCTCAGGCGTGATGCAGAATACGATATTGAAGTCTTTCAGCAGGTGATCGACGTCAACCTGACCGGCACCATGCGGTGTTGTTTGGCGGCACATGACCTTCTTGCGGCCAGCGGTGGAGCCATCGTCAATACCGCCTCTATGCTCAGCACGTTCGGTGGGCCGCTCGTACCCGCCTATTCCGCCTCCAAGGGCGGAGTGGCGCAATTGACCAAGGCCCTCGCCGCGAAATGGGCCGAGGACGGCATTCGCGTGAATGCTATTGCGCCGGGCTGGATCGAGACGGAGATGACGGGTGGCCTGCGCGCAGATGCCGCGCGAACCGAGGGTATCATGGTGCGCACGCCCATGAAACGCTGGGGCAAGACATCGGAAGTCGGTGCGCTCGTGCGCTGGCTTTTGGGCGAAGAGGCGAGCTTCGTCACCGGCGCGGTGTATCCCGTGGATGGTGGCTACCTCGCCGTCTGATAGAGGGGGCGACGATGAAAGATTCTGATCCACTAATGCCGTACCAACTGCCGTTTCCAAAGGATGCGCAGGAAGAGATCGTTATTCCCGATGCTATTCCGGAGGATGATCGGCTCTGGGTGCCGCAGGCTGAAAACGTTTGGCTTCGTCCGCTCTGCCTGAACCGTTCACAAGGATACTGGATGAACCTGCTGAAGGTTCGCAAGGCTGGTGTTCTCTCCCGCCATCGGCATCCACAGCCGGTACATGGTTTCGTCCTCAAAGGACGATGGCATTACCTTGAACATGACTGGGTCGCGACCGAGGGCAGCTATGTATACGAGCCGCCGGGCGAAACGCATACGCTGGTTGTGCCCGATGATGTCGAGGAAATGATAACGTATTTTCAGGTCAACGGCGTGATGTGTTACGTTGACCCTTGGGGCAAGGTGCTAGGCTACGAAGACGTCTTCACCAAGATCGATATGTGCCGAAAGCATTATACCGAGGTTGGTTTGGGCGAAGACTTTGTCGATCAGTTCATCAGATAGTATCGCAACGTGATCCACGCTGGTGGCTTGCCCCTCGCGCCTACCCCCGTTAGACCTGCGCGCGTAACCTATCGCGCAGGACCGCCATGACCGATCTTACCTCTCTCTCCATCGCCGATGCACGCTCGAAACTACGAGCTAAAGAATTCAGCGCGACCGAGCTGGCCGATGCGTTTATCGGTGCGGTCGAGGGGGGTGATGCACTGAATGCGTATTGCGAGAAAACGCCTGATTTGGCGCGGGAACAGGCTAGGACCGCCGATGCGCGGCTGGCGGCGGGGGATGCGCCGTCGCTATGCGGTATCCCACTTGGGATCAAGGATCTGTTCTGCACCAAGGGCGTGCGTAGTCAATCGGGATCGAATATCCTTGAGGGGTTCAAGCCACCTTATGAAAGCACCGTAACCACGAATCTGTGGGATGCGGGAGCCGTCATGCTCGGCAAATTGTCGATGGATGAGTTTGCGATGGGATCGTCGAATGAGACGTCTTGCTATGGCAATGTCATCAATCCTTGGCGGCGCAAAGGCGACGATAGCGCGTTGACACCAGGTGGGTCATCGGGTGGATCATCTGCGGCATTGGCCGCGAGTATGGCAATGGCGACGACGGGCACCGATACCGGCGGTTCGATCCGCCAGCCTGCCGCCTTTACTGGTACTGTGGGGTTAAAGCCAACTTGGGGCCGCGTATCGCGCTGGGGGATCATTGCATTTGCATCTTCGCTTGATCAGGCGGGGCCGTTTACCCGCACTGTTCGAGATTCGGCGATCATGCTTGAGGCTATGGCCTCCGTCGATGACAAGGACAGCACCTCCGCCGATATCCCCGTGCCCGATTACGAGGCGGCGCTTACCGGCGACATGAAGGGTAAACGGATCGGTATACCGAAGGAATACTCGGTCGATGGTATGACTGCCGAGGCGACTGCGCTGTGGGAAAAAGGGGCAGATCACCTGCGCGCGCAGGGGGCCGAAATCGTCGAGATCAGCTTGCCGCATACGAAATATGCGCTACCCGCCTATTATATCCTCGCCCCCGCCGAAGCGTCGTCCAACCTCGCTCGCTATGACGGCGTGCGCTATGGCCATCGGGCCAAGCTGTCGCAGGGTGACGGCATCGACGATATGTACGCCAAGACCCGTGCGGAAGGTTTTGGCCACGAGGTAAAGCGCCGGATTATGATCGGCACCTATGTCCTGTCTGCGGGCTATTATGATGCCTATTACATCCGCGCACAAAAGCTACGCACACTCATCAAGCGCGATTTCGATGAAGCGTTTGAACAGGTGGATGCAATCTTGACCCCGACCACGCCGTCGCCCGCTTTTGGTCTGGGTGAGAAGTCTGATCCGCTCGATATGTATATGCAGGATATCTTCACGGTGACGGTGAATATGGCCGGACTGCCGGGTATTAGCGTGCCTGCTGGCCTGTCACCCGACGGATTGCCGATGGGCCTACAACTGATCGGCAAAGCGTTTGATGAGGCAAACCTGCTCAATACCGCCTATGCGTTGGAAGATGCGCTGGAGTTCATGGCCAAACCTGAGAAATGGTGGTAGCTGCAATTTCGCATCCCCGGACTTGATCCGGGGCATTGAAGGTCAATGCCTATTCATTGATGCTGTGGATGGTTGCTTTGCGTCCCCAAGAGTAACAATCCCCATTTACAGCACGTCCACCGGTACTTTGAGATAGACTTTTCCGTTATCTTCGGCGGGGGGCATCTTACCGGCGCGCATGTTGACCTGAATGGATGGGATAATCAGTTTGGGCATCCCCAGTTTCTCATCTCGCGCCGTGCGCATGGCGACGAAATCCTCCATCGTTGTTTCACCGCCAACATGGATATTGCGGGCCTTCTGCTCACCTACAGTTGTTTCCCAAGCAAAGCTATCGCGGCCCGGTGCCTTGTAATCGTGACACAGGAACAGGCGTGTATCGTCGGGCAATGACAAGACTTTCTGGATTGAATGCCACAGCGTTTCTGCTGACCCGCCGGGGAAATCGCACCGCGCCGTGCCAAAATCGGGCATGAACAACGTGTCGCCTACGAAGGCGGCATCGCCGATAACATAGGTTAAACACGCAGGCGTATGCCCCGGTGTGTGCAGCACATGGGCATCCAAACCGCCGATGCTAAAGCGATCCTGTTCGCGGAATAGGCGGTCAAATTGTGAGCCATCGCGCTCAAATTCCGTGCCCGCATTGAAGACCTTGCCGAATTCGTCCTGTACGACTGTGATTTGCTCACCAATGCCGATTTGCCCGCCCAATCGCATCTGTAACCACGGAGCGGCGGAGAGGTGATCGGCATGAACGTGGGTTTCGAGCAGCCATTCGACCGTCAGCCCCTCGGCCTCTACAAAATCGGCCAGTGTTTGCGCCGCCCTTGTATCGGTGCGGCCCGACGCGATGTCGTAGCCCAATACTGAGTCGATAATAGCACAAGCAGTGCTCTTTGGGTCGCGGACCACGTAAGAAGCGGTGTTCGTTGGTTCATCGAAGAAGGCAGTGACAGTGGGAGACATAGCTTTATCCGATTTTGATGCGGTATTTACCATGAATACACTGTGAATTGCTGTTCCGCTACCCCGCTGATTGCGCTTGATGCATTCGTGTAGGGGCGTATGTACGAAGGAATACGCTCGTGTAATTCAACGATGAAAGTGACATGCCATGCTTGATACCGCTCCCTCGCTCCCGTCGCTGCTGAAAGATGCCAGTCTTCTCAAGGACAAGGCCTATATCGACGGTGAATGGCTCGGTGCGGATGGGGGCGGTAAGGTGCCCGTCTTGAATCCATCCTCCGGCGAAGAAATCTCGACCGTGCCCGATATGGGCGCCGCTGAGACAGCGCGCGCTATCGATGCCGCCGAGATTGCCCAGAAGAAATGGGCGAAGAGGACGGCAAAGGACCGCTCAAACATTCTGAAGGAATGGTATCGCTTGATCATGGAGAATCAGGATGATCTAGGCGCAATTTTGACCGCTGAGATGGGCAAGCCGCTTGCTGAAGCCAAGGGCGAGATTGCCTATGGTGCGTCATTTATCGAGTGGTTCGCGGAAGAGGCCAAGCGCATCTATGGCGAGACGATCCCCGGCCATCAGGAAGATAAGCGCATCGTGGTGCTGAAGCAGCCCATCGGTGTTACGGCTGCGATTACGCCTTGGAACTTTCCGAATGCCATGATCACGCGCAAGGCTGGTCCGGCGCTTGCGGTGGGCTGTGCGATGGTTCTGAAACCCGCCACCATGACGCCCTTATCGGCGCTGGCGCTTGCCGAGCTAGCAGAGCGCGCGGGGCTACCGAAAGGCTTGCTCAGCGTCATTACTGGCAAATCCTCGTCCGCAATCGGTGGCGAGATGACGTCCAATGAAAAGGTACGCAAGCTGACCTTTACCGGCTCGACCGAGGTGGGGCGCATCCTGATGAAGCAAAGCGCGGAGAGCATCAAGAAACTCAGCCTTGAACTTGGTGGCAACGCGCCATTCATAGTGTTTGACGATGCGGATGTGGATGCGGCGGTTGAAGGCGCAATGATCTGCAAATACCGCAATGCGGGGCAGACCTGTGTGTGCGCGAATCGCATCTACGTTCAGGATGGCGTATACGAGGAATTCTCGAAAAAGCTGGCGCAGCGTGTCTCTGAAATGAAAGTTGGTGACGGTTTCGGTGAGGGCGTTGCGCTTGGACCAATCATCGAGATGGCGGGCGTCGAAAAAGTCGAAGAGCATATCGCCGATGCCAAATCTAAGGGGGCGGAGGTTATCGTCGGGGGCGCACGCCACGAACTCGGTGGCACCTTCTTCCAGCCGACCGTAATCACCGGTGTGACCAAAGCGATGAAGGTCGCGACGGAGGAGACATTCGGCCCGCTTGCGCCGTTGTTCCGTTTCTCGGATGTGGAAGATGTAATCGCACAGGCGAATGACACGATCTTCGGGTTGGCCGCGTATTTCTATGCCAAGGATATGGCGCGTGTCTGGCATGTTGCCGAGGAACTGGAATACGGGATCGTCGGCATCAATACCGGGATCATCTCCACCGAGGTTGCGCCTTTTGGCGGGGTCAAGCAATCCGGCCTTGGCCGCGAAGGCTCGCACCATGGGGCCGAGGATTATCTAGAGATGAAATACCTCTGCATGGCGGGGGTTTGAATATGGCGGTCACCTCACCCAGATCATCGTACTTGGTTTAGATGATTTACGGTTTTTGGCTCCGCCTTTTGGCGGGTAGCGGGCTTGGATGTTTAGCGGTTGAAGGGTTGCTGATATTGGGTTTGGTCTGCCGCGCCGATTACGGTGTGCGGGCGGAGATCACCTTGAGGCGCGCGTTGGCGGACAAGCCGAGGACGTAGGTGCAGCCCTTATCCTCCAGCGTGTCTATGGCTTTGGGCGTGACGTAAGGGCCGCTGCCCCCTCAGCATGGCATCCACGCGAGGCCAATTGCTGCGGATGCGTTGGAGACATATTAATCACCTTGACGGCTTCCTAACCAGAAGGGCGCTTGTTAGGGCGCAGGATAGCCGCGATAGGTTTGCCGGTCCTGACCTCGAAGATCAGGATCGGCTGGAAATAGGTGTCGCCCGCATGCGTCGAGAATAGCGAGAGCCGCTGCACACCATGGGCGATATAGCACCGCCGCCGAATTTTGTATGGATCATAAGGTTATCAACCGGTGACAGACCGGGCAGGATCGGAGTATCGTTGAATATGGCGGGCGGGAAGCTTGGTTGGCTTCGTTATGGATATGCCCGCTAAAGCGAATTGCGCAAACGTTGATCCATAAAGCATCAGGTTTCACGCGAATCTTGGCGGGAAATCTGATTCAACAAATGTGCAAATCGCTATAGAAAATTCATACACGATTTCAAATTTTTACACTGCGTCTGCCAGGCCAAAATGCGCGCCGGTGAATAATTTGGGCTATAATAATTCAAAGGTGCCTCACATGGGCGTCCAACAACCTCACAACTGGCTATGAGAAGGTTGAGGCGACTTTGGCCTACTTACCATAAGGGCATGTTGAGCGATGGGTTCGGGCGGCGTATGAATCTGAAGTTATTTCTGCATGCAGCTTCTGTTGATATTGAGCTTGGCACGCTAATCCGAACTATCAGTTTCGCTGAGGTTTGAAGAAAAATGCCCACCGACCTGTTCACCGACCCGGATGCTGTTGCCTATGCCGTTATGGTGCCGCTGCCTTTGCCGGGGCCGCTGGATTATCTGAGTGCGGAAGGGTTGGTGCCGGGGGATTATGTGGCTGTTACTGTATCGGGGCGGGAGACGATTGGGGTCGTCTGGGGCATGGGCGAGGGTGGGAAGAATACCCTCAAGCCCGTGCTGCGCAAACTGGACCTGCCGCCGATGCCGCAGGCGATGCGCGGGCTAATCGACCGCGCGGCGCGATATACGCTGACGCCGCCGGGGATGATGCTGCGACAGGCAACCCGTGCGCCGGGCCTTCTCGAAACCGAACGCGCCCGTACTGTTCTGGTGCAAGGCAGTGCCATGCCACAACAGATGACGGCGGCGCGCTCCCGCGTGATGGAGGCGGTCGCGGCGGAATCGGGGCTTTCTGCCGCCGAACTGGCCCGTGCGGCGGGGGTGTCGAGCGGCGTGGTCAAGGGATTGCTGGCGGCCGGGGCGCTGGAGGCCCATGCCGCGCCGCAAGACAAGCCGCCCCCCCGTCTGGATGCCGAGCATCGCGTTGCCAAGCTGAACGCCGAGCAGTCCGAGGCCAGCGAGGCGATGTCGCTGGCGATTACGGGGGGCGCGTTCTCGCCACTGCTGCTGGATGGTGTCACCGGATCGGGCAAGACGGAGACTTACTTGGAGGCAGTCGCGACCTGCATCCGCGCGGGACGGCAGGCGCTGATCCTCCTGCCCGAAATCGCGCTGACCGCCGATTTTATCCGGCGTGTGCGCGAGCGGTTCGGTGCGCCCCCGGTCGAGTGGCATTCCGGCGTAACCCCCACCGCGCGCAGGCGCGCTTGGAAAGCGGTAGCGCGGGGGCAGGCTCAGGTGGTGGCGGGGGCGCGTTCGGCGCTGTTCCTGCCGTTTAGCGATCTGGCCCTGATCGTTGTCGATGAGGAGCATGACCAGAGCTACAAGCAAGATGACGTGGTGCATTATCAGGCGCGTGACATCGCCGTGCTGCGGGCGGCGCAGGAGGCTTGCACCGTCGTTCTGGCCTCGGCCACGCCATCGCTGGAAAGCTGGATCAACGCAGAGACGGGCAAGTATCGCCGCCTGACCCTGCGCGAGCGGCATGGCCCCGCGATCCTGCCATTCCTCAGCGCCGTCGACCTGCGCGCTGATCCGCCGGAGAATAAGGGTTGGCTGTCGCCGGTGCTGGTGGATGCAACACGGGATGTTTTGGCGCGGGGCGAGCAGGCGCTATTCTTTCTCAATAGGCGGGGATACGCGCCGCTGACGCTGTGCCGTACATGTGGCTGGCGTGCGGGGTGTGACCAGTGTTCGGCGTGGCTGGTGGAGCATCGGGCGCGCAATGCGCTGCTATGCCATCAATGCGGCTGGCGCGAGCCGTTCCCGAAAACCTGCCCTGAATGCGGGAAGGAGGACACGCTGGCGGCCTGTGGCCCCGGCGTGGAGCGAATCGCAGAAGAGGCGCGCGAAAAGTTTCCGCTGGCCTGTGTCGAAATTCTGTCGAGTGACCAGACGCCCGACCCGCGCGTGTTACAGGATCAGATCAGGAATATCGCCGAAGGCGGGGCTGATATCATCGTCGGTACGCAGATCGTCGCCAAAGGGCATAACTTCCCCCTGTTGACGCTGGTGGGTGTGGTCGATGCCGATTTGGGGCTGGCGGGGGGCGACCTACGGGCCGCCGAGCGGACGTTCCAACTACTCAATCAAGTGGCGGGGCGCGCGGGCCGGGCCGAGAAGCCGGGGCGCGCAATGCTGCAAACCTCACAGCCGGATCATCCGGTGTTGAGGGCGATTCTTGACGGTGATGCAACGCGGTTCCGGGCGCGGCTGTCCGATGAGCGGCAACAGGCGCGAATGCCGCCCTATACGCGGTTGGTGGCGATCATCGTGCAAGGCGAGGATGAAGAGAAGGTCTGGACGGTTGCGCGCGATCTTGCGGCGAAAGGGTCGATATTGACCTCGGCGGGCATCGACCTGTTCGGCCCTGCGCCCGCGCCCTACGCCATGCTACGCGGCAAGCATCGCGTGCGAATGTTGCTACGCATGGGGCGCGGTGTCGATCACGCGCGCATCGTGCCGCTATGGCGGGGGGAGGTAAAGGTGCCGTCCAGTGTGCGCGTGGTGTTCGACGTAGACCCGTATTCGTTTTTGTAGAGGGCGCTGGTCGCTAAAGCGAATTGCGATTATCCTGAATCACTAAGCGCCATATTTTGCGTGGTTTTGGATGCAAAGCACGGATCAGGCTTTGCGCCGGGTTGCCGCAATGCCCGCCAAACCAGTGAGAATCAGCATCAAAGGTGCTGGGGCTGGCACATTGCCGCCGCCAGAAGTGCTCGCACCAACCTGCGCGAAAAAGAATCCTGCGAGGCTCATTTCGATCATCCGCTTGGCTTTATGGTAATAGTCGGCGGTTGCGGTCAAAACCCAATCACCACTGCTGGTCACGCCGTTGAATGTTGTGGTGTTGAGCCAATCGTTGTTCGCCGTATGGGGCAAGCCGCCGAGATTGATGATCTTGTGTGAATGGGTGGGCGTGAAGGTCCACGCTTCTGCGGCCTCTTGCCTTTTAGCACTAGAGGGCCGGTCGTGGCGCTTTTTGAGCCAATAATGCATATCGGTTGCATCGATCTGAACCAGCGCATCAATCGCTTTGCCGGATTCGGCGTTAGATGCGCTACGGTTCGCCGCATGGTGGGCCGTGTGCCTTTCATGGAACCCGGCGCGTTCGTTGGCCATAATCGTTGTCGCGTTAACATCGGAGGAGGCCGCGAGGACGGTGACGCACACCCCGAAAACTGCTCCACCAAATTTCAACCAGTTCATGTTGCGCGACCCTTTATTTCGTTGGAAACACTCCAGCGGAAGACCGCCAGCAAGAACCGTGCAGGACGGGTCAAGCTGCGCCCGATGCAGGAGTGTGACCGAAAGAACGCAAGAATCGGGCTAGGGCGTATTGTCATTGCCTTGAAGGCTGTGCTAATCGTCCGCGCGATTGGAGGGACAAGCCTGTCCGCCGATGTTCCTATAACCCTGCGCATGAGGTCGCCTTGTCGTCAGCCGCTTCGCTTTCCGGTGCTTCCGGTCGTTACGCTTCGGCGATATTCGACCTTGCGAAGTCGTCCGGCTCGCTCGATGCCGTCGCCTCGGAATTCGAGACGCTCGGTAATGTCCTCAAGGACAGTCCTGAGCTTTCCGACGTTATTTCTAGTCCCGCCTATTCCCGCGAGCAGCAGGGATCGGTCATGGGGGCGATAGCCTCGAAGGTCGGGGCTTCGGATCTGACCACTAAATTTGTTGGTCTGATGGCTCAGAAAGGACGCATCGGTCTATTGCCTGATGCCATGAAGGGCTTCGCGGCGCTTCTGGCCGATCATAGGGGCGAGGAGACGGCAGAGGTCATTTCCGCCAAACCCCTGAGTGACATGCAGCGCGATGCGCTTGCGAAAAACCTGAAATCTTCCTTCGGTAAGGATGTGAAGATCGACGCTAGTGTCGATCCGTCCTTGTTGGGGGGTCTTATCGTTAAAGTCGGCAGCAAGATGGTCGATGCTTCGCTCAAGTCGAAGCTCGAACGCCTCGAACTCGCCATGAAAGCAGATTGAACCTGTAGGAGCCTTCCATAATGAGCATCCAGGCGTCGGAAATCTCCGCAATCCTGAAAGAGCAGATCCAGAATTTTGGTCAGGAGGCGCAAGTCTCCGAAATTGGCCGCGTTCTGACAGTTGGTGACGGTATTGCGCGCGTCCACGGCCTCGACAACGTGCAGGCCGGTGAGATGGTGGAATTCCCCGGTGGTATCCGTGGGATGGCGCTGAACCTCGAAGCCGACAATGTCGGTGTCGTGCTTTTCGGTGACGACCGCAACATCCGCGAAGGCGACACGGTAAAACGTTCGGGCGATATCGTTGATATCCCTGCTGGCATGGGCCTTCTGGGCCGCGTCGTTGACGCGCTGGGCGAGCCTATCGACGGTAAAGGCCCAATCGAATTCTCCGAGCGTATCCGCGCCGAGGTCAAGGCACCGGGCATTATCCCGCGTAAATCGGTGCATGAACCGATGGCGACGGGCCTGAAATCCATCGACGCCCTGATCCCGATTGGCCGTGGCCAGCGCGAGCTGATCATTGGCGACCGTCAGACCGGCAAGACCGCCGTGGCGCTCGATACGATCCTGAACCAGAAAAGCTACAACGCAGCGGCGGGCGACGATAACAGCAAGAAACTGTTCTGCGTCTATGTCGCCGTGGGCCAGAAACGTTCTACTGTTGCCCAGCTCGTCAAAAAGCTCGAAGAAGAAGGGGCGATGGAATACACCTGTGTCGTCGCCGCGACCGCTTCTGACGCCGCACCGATGCAGTTCCTCGGCCCCTATGCCGGTTGTGCGATTGCCGAATATTTCCGCGATAACGGTATGCACGCTCTCATCATTTATGATGATCTGTCTAAGCAGGCCGTGTCCTATCGTCAGATGTCCCTGCTGCTGCGTCGTCCTCCGGGCCGTGAAGCGTATCCGGGTGACGTTTTCTATCTTCACTCTCGCTTGCTGGAGCGTTCGGCGAAGATGGATGATGAATATGGTGCCGGGTCGATGACCGCGCTACCGATAATTGAAACGCAAGCGGGCGACGTGTCGGCGTTTATTCCGACCAACGTGATTTCGATTACCGATGGTCAGATTTTCCTCGAAACCGAACTCTTCTATCAGGGCGTTCGTCCTGCTGTGAACGTCGGTCTGTCGGTTTCCCGCGTGGGTTCGTCGGCACAGACAAAAGCGATGAAATCGGTTGCTGGTTCGATCAAGCTGGAACTCGCACAGTATCGCGAGATGGCGGCATTCGCGCAGTTCGGGTCTGACCTCGACGCCTCGACGCAAAAGCTGCTGAACCGTGGTGCGCGCCTGACCGAATTGCTGAAGCAAGCGCAGTATTCGCCCCTGACCACCGCCGAGCAAGTTATCGTGCTTTATGCGGGCACAAAGGGTTATCTCGATACCCTGCCTGTCAACAAGGTCACGGAATTCGAGAACGCGCTGCTCTCGTCCTTCCGGGGTACGCATTCGGATATCCTGTCGGAGATCACGAATAACGACCAGAAGATTACGGGCGATATCGAAGATCGTATCAAAGCGGGCATCGAAGGTGTCCTCAAAGGTTTCGACGAAGCCTGAGCCACCTGCCGCGTGGCCCGATGGGCCGCGCATTCCCGCGACGAATTTGGAGTGACGGCCCATGCCGAGCCTCAAGGATCTCAAGGTCCGCATCAATTCGGTCAAATCGACCCGCAAGATTACGAAGGCCATGCAGATGGTGGCCGCTGCAAAACTGCGCCGTGCGCAGGAAGCGGCGGAAGCATCGCGCCCTTATGCGGCGCGTATGACCACCGTGCTGTCGAACATCGCCACGGGCAACCGTGACAATCCCGAAGCACCCGAACTGCTACGCGGTACGGGGTCCGATCAGCGCCATCTGCTCGTGGTTTGTACTGCAGAGCGCGGGCTGTGCGGGGGCTTCAACTCCTCCATCGTGCGTCGCTCTCGTCTCGATATCGACCGTCTGGTCGCCGAGGGCAAAGATGTGAAGATCATGTGCGTGGGCCGCAAGGGCCGCGAACAGCTTCGCCGCGACTATGGGCATCTGTTCATCGATTCGATCACCTTCGAGGGTCTGAAGCGTATGTCCTACGCCCAAGCCGAAGAAGTGGCCGAGCCGGTTCTGGGCGCTTTCGCGGATGGCGAATATGATGTCATCACGCTCTACTACTCGGAATTCCAATCCGTGATCGCGCAGGAGCCTCAGGCGTTGCAGATCATCCCGGCGACCATCGACGCGGTGGAAGAGGGCGGCTCGAATTCGACCTACGAATACGAACCAGACGAAAACGCGCTGTTGGCTGACCTGCTGCCAAAGAATATCACGGTTCAGATATACCGCGCATTGCTGGAAAACGCGGCATCCGAACAGGGCGCGCGCATGTCGGCGATGGACAACGCGACCCGAAACGCGGGCGAAATGGTTGACAAGCTCACGCTGCAATACAACCGCTCGCGTCAGGCCGCCATTACCAGCGAACTGATCGAAATCATCTCGGGTGCCGAAGCACTCAACGGTTAATCCAATTTGCCGCGCGACCCGCGCGGACGGACTTCTAAACGGAGACAGAACATGGCTGACGGAACCGTCGGAAAAGTAAGTCAGGTCATCGGGGCCGTGGTCGACGTGACGTTCGACGGCGACCTTCCGGCCATTATGAATGCGCTGGAAACGGACAATAACGGTAATCGCCTCGTGCTAGAGGTTGCGCAGCACCTCGGCGAAGGTGCGGTGCGCACCATCGCGATGGACGCAACCGAAGGTCTGGTTCGTGGCCAAGCCGTCACCGATACGGGCGAGCCGATTGCCGTACCCGTGGGCGACGCAACGCTAGGCCGCATTATGAACGTCATCGGTGAGCCGATTGACGAAAAAGGCCCGGTCAACGCGAATAAACGCCTACCGATCCACCGTTCTGCCCCCGATTTCGTGGAACAGTCGACCGAAAGCGAAATTCTCGCGACGGGCATCAAGGTGATCGACCTGCTCGCACCCTATTCCAAGGGCGGTAAAATCGGCCTGTTTGGTGGTGCCGGTGTGGGCAAGACGGTTCTGATCATGGAACTGATCAACAACATCGCGAAGGGCCACGGCGGCTACTCGGTCTTCGCTGGTGTGGGCGAGCGTACCCGTGAAGGGAACGACCTCTACCACGAGATGATCGAATCCAACGTGATTGTACCCGATAACCTGCCCGAATCGAAAGTGGCGCTGGTCTATGGACAGATGAACGAGCCTCCCGGTGCCCGTGCGCGTGTTGCGCTGACGGGTCTGACCGTGGCCGAAGAATTTCGCGATGCCTCCGGGCAGGACGTTCTGTTCTTCGTGGACAACATTTTCCGCTTCTCTCAGGCGGGTTCCGAAGTGTCGGCACTGCTGGGCCGTATTCCTTCCGCTGTGGGGTATCAGCCGACGCTGGCGACCGATATGGGCGCGATGCAGGAGCGGATTACGACGACGAAGAACGGCTCGATTACCTCGGTGCAGGCCGTCTACGTCCCTGCGGATGACTTGACCGACCCCGCACCTGCAACGACCTTTGCTCACCTTGATGCAACGACCGTTCTGTCGCGTCAGATTGCGGAGCTAGGCATCTATCCGGCGGTTGACCCGCTCGATTCGACCTCGCGTATTCTCGACCCGATGGTCATCGGTGAGGAACACTACAACGTCGCGCGTCAGGTTCAGGAAATCCTCCAGCGTTATAAGGCGCTTCAGGATATCATCGCCATTCTGGGCATGGACGAACTGTCCGAAGATGACAAAGTGGCCGTCGCACGCGCGCGTAAGATCCAGCGTTTCCTCAGCCAGCCCTTCCATGTCGCCGAAATCTTCACCGGCTCGCCGGGGGTTCTGGTGCCAATCGAGAAGACCATCGACGGGTTTAAGCGTCTCTGCGCCGGTGAGTTTGATCACCTACCAGAAGCCGCGTTCTACCTCGTCGGCGATATTGATGAGGCCGTTGCAAAGGCCGGTAAGCTGGCCGAGGCGGCGTAATCATGGCCGATACCATGCAGGTCGAACTGGTCTCGCCGGAGCGCCTTCTCGCATCGGTTGAGGCGGAAAAGGTGATGCTGCCGGGGGCCGATGGCGACTTTACCGCAATGCCCGGTCACGTTCCGGTCGTGACATCGCTTAGCCCCGGTGCGATTCGGATCGTGAACGGGAGCGAGGAAACCGAATATCTGATCGCGGGGGGCTTCGCCGAAGTCTCCGGTGCGGGGATTTCGGTTCTGGCGGAGTTTGCATCCCTGCGCAGCGAAGCAACGGCGGAGATGTTTGCTTCGTCGCTCGAAGCCGCTGAGAAATCGCTCGATGGGTTAGAGAAAGACGCGCTCGCCGAGGCGACGCGCCGGTTTAGCAATCTCAAGATGATGGTCGAAACACTCGATTGAGCGACCTGATCTTACAATATGAAACGGCCCCGGAATTTCCGGGGCCGCTTTCGTTTCATAAAGCGATTTCCACTGGGTTATTGCAAATCGCTGTCAGGTAAATAGTCGGAAAGCTGTGCGAATATCGCCGTGTAGAGATCGCGCTTGAAAGGGACGATCTTCTGGATGAGGTCAGCGGGCTTCATCCAACACCATTCGCAAAATTCGGCGGGCTCTATAGTAATATCAATATCGGCATCATCGCCATTGAAGCGCATGGCGAACCATATTTGCTCCTGCCCACGAAATTTGCCTTTCCAGAGTTTGCCTATCAACTCGTCAGGTAAATCATAGCGTAACCAATCGCTTGTCTGGCCTTCGATAGTGACTTTTCCCGTTGTAACGCCGGTTTCTTCGGTCAATTCGCGCAAGGCTGCCTCTTCGGGCAACTCGCCAAAATCGATCCCGCCTTGTGGCATCTGCCAAGCATCAATGGGATTGTCGACCCGCTTACCAGCGAAAACCATGCCGTCATCGCGGAATAGGACGATTCCTGCGCCGGGGCGATAGGGAAGGGATTTAGGGTTGGTTGTGTCGGCCATGATGTCGTTACCCTGCGTCGTTGATCTGCGTAACAGGCACGAAGATAACCCCTCTCTTCTGTGCGTCTGTGATCCATTTGTCGAGCGTCAAGATCGTTTCTCGGTACGTGGTTGCAACACCGATTGCAACACCATCACGCCGTGCTTGCTCCTCTAATACCGTCAAACGTTGCAGTATGGCGGCTGTGTCAGGCTCGATGTCCAGCGCCAATGCACTGGTCGCATAGGCGACATTACGATCTTTGGCGAGGCTGCCGAGGCGGCTCTGGCCATTGGGTTGATTCTCGAAGAGGAAAAGGTTACGCGCTGCAATCTCACCGATCACAGGTGTTGCAGCGATTTCGGAGCGGCTGAATTTCGCGCCGAGATAGCTGGAAACACCGGATGCGCCGGGCACGCGGTTGAGTGTCTCGCCGAGGCGGGCGATATTGTCAGGGCCGGTATTGCCGACGCGCAGGGTGAGCGGTTCGCCGGGGTCGCGCCGTGGGTGCATCGGCTCCATCGGCACTTCGGCGAGGATGGTATGACCGTCAGCGACAGCAACACGGGCCAAATCGCTGGTTTTCTTGCCGATGGGGGCAAAGGCGAGAGTCACGCCGTCGGGCAGCGCGGCGATGGCTTTGCGAGTCGTTCCTTCGTGAATGCCTGCTGCGGTGACGACGAGGGCGATACGCGGGCCTGTTATGGTCGCGGCTGGCGCGGAAGATGCGCTCTCGACTGTGGCTGCCGGTTCATACATGGCGGTGATATCTGGCAGGGCGATGGCGATGGAATCGACCGTTGGCGTCAAGGTCATGGGTTCTGGCGCGGCGATACGCTTGGGAATTGGCGGCTTGCGGCGCGGTTCGGTAAAGCGAGGTTTCGGCGGTTCAATTGCGGCGACAGCATTGGCGATAACCGTCGATGGTTGGCCTGCGCTCACGGATAGTGATGCAATACGTCGATCAGGTTCGGGGTCGGCCAATGGGGCGCGTAGGCGCGCGGGTAAGGCATATTTGGGTGAGATTGTGATCTCAGCCGGTGGGATGGTCTTGGTCAATTTCCGCGATCCCAGTGCATCCCCACGCAAAAGACGGTGTATCGGGCGCTCGGCAGAGATGAAGCCGCGCTTTACTTCGATTGTATGGTTGGGATCACCACTATTGGCGATAAGCGGAACGGCGATGGCCGTGCAACCGAGAACGAGCAGGACCGCATGGACAAGACGCGGGCGGCGGGAAGTGAAGGTCGCGCGGGGCACGGCGGTCATCCTGATACTGGAATACGGAAAAGCGTTCGCAGGACAGGAAACACCAAAAGCATTGGAAATCGGTGAATGAAGGGTATGCGCCCTTCATATAAAAACGCCCGCCGGTAAGGGCGGGCGTCTTATACAGTGAAACGCAATCAGGCTAACTCATAGAAGTGTCAGGAAATGCGCAATTCGCTGTAGCGTCCTGAAAGGCATACCGATCATGCATTCCCGGACTTGATCCGGAGCCTCGACGAGCGGTGAACCGATCTGCAAGACCCCGGCGCGTTGGCCGGGGGTGCATTATTTTTCACGTTGATCCATGCAAAAATCGGGATGCTTTAGCGGCATGGTCATCGAGTGGCTATTCGTCTTTATCGAGCGAGCTATAGACCGACAGACCTTGAAGCAGGTCGAGGGCATAGGAGAGCTGATAATCCTCATCGCGCAATTCGAGGCGACGCTTATGCAGGGCTTCATCCTCGGCGCGCTGTTTCAGGTCTTCCTCAGACAGGCTGTCATTGCTGAGGCTACCGCGTATCTGGCTTTCTGAGTAGTTGTTGCGGCGTGCTTTTTTCTCATCCTCTTTCAGTTCGACCTGTTCAACGATGATATCCGGCTCGATGCCGAGCGCCTGAATCGAGCGGCCCGATGGGGTGTAATAGCGGGCAGTGGTCAGGCGGATTGCGCCTTTCGAGGCCAGTGGCATGATCGTCTGGACCGAGCCTTTACCAAAGGTTTTCTCGCCAACAACGATGCCGCGACGGTGATCCTGAATGGCCCCTGCGACGATCTCAGAGGCGGAAGCGGACCCACCATTGACCAAGACGACAACGGGCTTGCCATCGGCGAGGTCGCCTTTCTGAGCGTTGTAGCGGTCGGCATTCTGTTGATCACGGCCACGGGTCGAGACGATCTCGCCC
>CALFVD010000155.1 GCA_937928005.1 uncultured Neomegalonema sp.
CCCTTTTTCCAGGCGACGGTCCCCAAACCGCCCCAGCCCGATCACCGACATCGCTCACTCCATCCATATAAAGACAGGCACAAGGAGAATCAGAATGAAACCCCGGTTTCAATACAAAACCAGATGTGTGCATGTAGTAGGATCGGGTCCGGGGCAGCGCCTGAAAAGGTCGGCAATTACCTCCGCTGGTATAATCTATGCCTCATTCAGCGGCACTAAAGCGCATTGCGATTATTCTGAATCATCAAGCGCCATATTTTGCGCGGCTCTTGGCTCAGGTTTATCGCTAATCGCTATAAGATGGTCATGTTCGTAGAACTGTTTGAAGGCGTCGATTGCCGCATCTAATGCGGCGTCGTCGATATCGCGGTGCAGGACCAGCCGAATTTCCGGGGAATTACCACCGATACGGATGCCCTGCGTGGTCATATGCGCGTTCAGGGCGTCGTAATCGGCGGGGGCTTGCATGAACACCATGCTTGTTGCCGCTCGTGCTGTAACCCCCATACCTAAGAGTGCATCGGCCAAATGTGTCGCCCGCGCATGATCATCCACCAGCCGTCCAACATTGTGGTCGAGCGCGTGTAGACCGGCGGCGGCGATGATCCCTGCCTGCCGCATCCCACCGCCCAACATCTTGCGCAGCCGCCGCGCCCGCGTAAGCGTCGCTGCATCGCCGACCAACACCGACCCTATAGGCGTGCCTAACCCTTTCGACAGGCAGATAGAGACGGTATCGGCGATACCCGCAAGCTCCTCTTCTGCGCAGCCCAAGGCCGTGGTCGCATTGAAGAACCGCGCCCCATCCAGATGCACGCTTAATCCTGCTTCGCGCGCTGTATTGGCCGGTGCGTGCATGGCGTCGAGCGTGATCGCACGACCCCCTATCGTATTCTCCAAACACAGCAACCGCGTTACCGCGAAATGCGGGTCATCCACCTTGATCGCGCCCATAACCGATGCGGCGGTGACGCAGCCATCGGTCCCATGCGGCAGGGGCCATAGCGACACTCCACCCAGTACGGATGCCCCCGCCGCTTCGTAGAACCGGATATGGTTATGCTCACCGAGCAAAATCTCATCTCCCCGCCCGCAATGGGCGAGAACGGCGGCGAGATTCGACTGGGTGCCTGTTGGAAACAGCACGCCTGCTTCCTTGCCTAACCGCTCTGCAAGCACTGCTTCCAACCGGTTGACCGTCGGGTCTTCGCCATAGACATCATCGCCGACTTCCGCCGCCGCCATCGCCGCGCGCATCGCCGCATCGGGTTGGGTCACTGTGTCAGAGCGCAGGTCGCAGAGGCACCTGCTACCCTCGTGACCCATTTCCGCATAGGCGCTCATTGCGTCATCTGTTCATAGGCAAGTGCGGCAACGATATGCACCCTCCGCGTCTCGCCACCATTGATCGCCGTATGATATCCCCGCGTATCGGTGAAATAGACCGAGCCATCAGCGGGTAAATGCGTGACATGGTGGTTCACTACAAACAATGAGCCGGGATTGGTCGTGACTGGAATATGAAGGCGCGGTTCGGGGTCGCGATGCCATGAGTTGCAGTTGTATAACCCCTTCGAGAGTACCCGCGTCCGCCCAATGGGAAAGCGGCGGGTCAATTCGTGGTGCACTTCCTCGAAATACGTGCCCGCAAAAGCCGGATTGAATTCTGAGAAATCAATTTCTGGTACCAGATTTTCGCGTGGCTCCTCGATATACCGCTCATCCGACCGGGTCCAATACCGCCCCGACAGGTCATTCTCCGTCCATTCGGTCTGTCCGGGGCGTTGGGTCAAGGGTAGGGCGGCGAAACCCTGTTCCTGCATCCCGCCCTGAAAACTTTCGCGCCGCAAGCATTCGTCCAATGCTTCACGCAACCGTTCGATATCGAACCGCAAGGCCAATCGCCGTATGCCCGGTCCCGGCACGAAGGACACCACTGATTTCGTTTCGGGTGGAGATGCGAGCGCCGCCGTGATGGCTTCGACATCGGCATCGATAATTTCGGGTGTAAAAGACATAGCATGCTCCGGTAAATGTCCTACCCCTAGGCTTAGGTGAACGTGCAGGCCGTTCAAGCGTATAATTACCCGATAGGTGCAAAAAGCCGTGCCAAACATTGTGTATGTAGGTGTTCTCACTCGCCGCGAGATACTCTACACAAGGAATAACGATAGGGAGCGGCGGGCGATGACGCGACAGCGGCAATTGATGATCTGGAGTGGGGTGTTGTTGGCGCTGGCCATCTTCCTTTTTCTTTTTTCCAACATCCTGACGCCCTTCATCTTTGGCGCAACAATCGCGTATTTCTGTGATCCGATAGCTGATTGGTTTGAAAAACAGGGTTTGCCGAGGCTGGCGGCGACGGCAATCATCATCTTTACCGCGCTGCTGGTCATTGCGCTGTTAATGATTGCGGTTTTCCCGTTGCTGCTTGAGCAATTAAGCGACCTATTGCGTGATATACCCGGCTATCTTGATGCTCTGCGACAGCAGTTTGACGGGCTTATGGGTAAGCTTCAGGCCCGCACGCAGACTGAGGCACCCGCCGATGTGGCGCAGGCCGCTGGCCAGATGCGTGATGCGGCGCAGGGTGTTGGATTGAAATTCCTGCAAGGCATCTGGAGCGGCAGCGTCGCTTTTGTTAGCGCCATGAGCGTGATGGTCGTGACGCCCGTTGTCGCTTTCTATTTGTTGTTGGATTGGGACCGCATGATCGCGCGGGTCGATGAGCTTTTGCCCCGTCGCCATGTTGATGAAGTGCGCAAGATTGCCCGCGACATTGACGGCGTGCTTGCGGGGTTCATGCGCGGGCAGTTTCTCGTCTGCATTATCCAAGGTACATTCTACGTCATCGGTTTGTCGATTATCGGGTTGGATTTTGCGCTGTTTGTCGGCCTGATTTCGGGCATGGCGAGTTTTATCCCCTATGTCGGCTCGATCCTTGGTTTGGTCCTGTCGATGGGGTTGGCCTTTGCACAGTTCTGGGGGGATTGGACCCCGATCTTCGCCGTGCTGTGCGTCTTTTTGGCGGGGCAGGTGATTGAGGGTAATTTTCTGACGCCTTATCTCGTCGGTGGAAATGTCGGGTTACATCCGGTCTGGTTGATTTTCTCGCTTGCCGCCTTCGGGTCGTTGTTCGGGTTTGCCGGATTGCTGCTGGCGGTTCCGGCGGCGGCATCGGTTGGTGTGCTGACACGGTATTCTCTCGCCCGTTACCGCGAAAGCCCGCTCTATATGGATAATGGCCCATGAGCGCATCGACCATTGCTCCGCATCGCCAATTGCCGCTCGACCTTGATTGGCCCCGCAAACGGGCGCTGGGCCGTGCTGATTTTATTGAAGGTGAATGTAACGCCGAGGCGCTGGCGGCTGTGGAGGGCTGGCATGGCTGGCGCGATGGGCGGCTGGTTTTGATCGGTGATGAGGGGTGTGGCAAGACCCATCTGGCCGCGATTTGGGCCAGTGAAAGTGGCGCGCGCTTTATTGATGCCGCCGCATTGAGCCATGATAATATCCGCGATGTTGCCGCATTGGGCGCGGTGATTGTGGAGGATGTAGACTGCCGCCTTGCTGATGCCTCTGACCGTCGGGCGGGTGAAGAGGCGTTACTGCATCTTTTCAATGTTATGGCCGAGCAAGGCGGGCGGATGCTCTTTACCGGGCGCGCGGCCCCGGCGCGATGGGGGGTGGTTTTGCCTGATCTTGCCTCGCGTCTAACCCTGCCGCCAGTTTTTCGGGTGGGTAGGCCCGATGTCACGCTGCTGTCACATCTGCTGCTTAAACTGTTTGATGACCGCGAAATAGCTCTAGATCCTCGTGTAGCCGCCTTTCTGTCCCTGCGTGTGGAGCGCAGCTTTGGGGCAGTGCAGCGTATGGTTGATGCGCTTGATCGTCACAGCGTCGCGGTCAAGCGTCCGGTTACGATAGGTTTAGCGAAGGAGGTATTCGGGTGGTGACGTTCGAGGCGAGTGACGTTGTCGATGCCGAGGAAGCGGTGGGAGCCGATCTACGCGCCGAGCGTAATGCGCGGGCTGATTTCCTCAATACTGAAGTCGGCGCGCCGCTCAAGACCGTTCCTGATATCGGCATGGATGAACCGGAACGCTTCATCAATCGCGAATTATCGTGGCTTGCCTTCAATCAACGGGTGCTGGCCGAAGCGGATGACCGACGCCACCCCTTGTTGGAACGCCTACGGTTCGTGGCGATCTCTGGCTCAAATCTCGATGAATTCTATACTGTCCGCGTCGCTGGTTTGCGCGAGTTGGTTAATGCAGGTGTTACCCGTACCAGCGTCGATGGCCTGACTCCTGCGCAACAGCTCGACAAGATCGACGCCGAATGCAGAACCTTGATGCACGGGCAGCAAGACCGCTGGGCCGGATTGCGCCGCGAGATGGAGGCGGAGGGCATCATGCTGGTCCGCCGTGGTGATATCGCCGATGGTGAGCGCCAATGGCTCGATGCCTACTTCATGGACAATGTCTTTCCGGTCCTGTCCCCTCTGGCCATTGATCCGGCGCATCCGTTCCCCTTCGTGCCGTCCAAGGCATTGTCGATGGCTCTGCAACTGCGCCAGCGAGGCGGTGAGGGCGAAATCGATGCGCTGCTCATTATCCCGGCGCAGATTGAACGGTTCATCCGCCTGCCTGCGGGCGAAGAGGGCGGGCCGATCCGTTTCGTTGCGCTGGAGGATATGGTTGCGCTCTCCCTCGACCGGATTTTCCCCGGCTATGATGTGCTGGGGGCTGGCCTTTTCAGGGTGTTGCGCGATTCTGATATGGAAATCGAGGAAGAGGCCGAAGACCTCGTGCGCGAATTTGAGACGGCGCTCAAACGTCGCCGCCGGGGTGAAGTGATCCGTCTCAAGATGAGTTCCGACACCCCTGAATCCCTACGCACATGGATTTTGCATGAATTGCGCGTGGGGCGCAACGAGGTGATTGATGTCGAAGGTGTCGTTGGCGTCTCCGATCTTGAACAACTGATTGTCGATGATCGCCCTGACTTGCGCTGGCGCAATTATACGCCGCGCCGTCCCGAACGTCTCAACGATTTCCATAACGATTGCTTCGCCGCCATCGCCTACAAGGATTTTCTGCTCCACCACCCGTACGAGACTTTCGACGTAGTGGTTGAATTTCTACGCCAAGCCGCGTGTGATCCAAACGTGCTGGCTATTAAGCAGACGCTCTACCGCACCTCGAACCAATCCCCCATTGTCGCGGCCCTGTGCGAGGCGGCGGAACTTGGCAAGCAGGTCACGGCGTTAGTCGAGTTAAAAGCCCGCTTCGACGAGGCGGCAAATATCGTACAGGCGCGTCAGCTGGAGCGCGCGGGCGCGCAGGTGGTGTATGGGTTTATCGATTGGAAAACCCACGCGAAGATGTCTTCGGTCGTTCGGCGCGAGAATGGCAAGCTGGTGACATACACCCATTACGGCACGGGCAATTATCACCCGATCACCGCCAAGTTCTACACGGATCTATCCTATTTTACCGCCGATAAGACGCTGGGCCGCGATGCGGGCCGCGTGTTCAACTATGTCACGGGCTATGCGGAGCCACGCGATCTGGCCAAGGTTTCGATTTCGCCCATCGGCATGAAAACACGTCTGATCGAGATGCTCGAAGCCGAAGCAGACCATGCCCGCGCCGGTCGCCCCGCGCAGGTATGGGCAAAACTCAATTCGCTGATGGAAGTTGATCTGGTCGATGCGCTCTACCGTGCGAGCCAAGCGGGTGTGCGGATTGACCTCATCGTTCGCGGCATTTGTGGCGTACGTCCCGGCGTGCCGGGCATGTCGGAGAATATCCGCATCAAAAGCATTATCGGTCGCTATCTCGAACATTCGCGCATCGTGTGTTTTGGTTGCGGCGAGGGATTGCCGGGCGAGAATGCCGCCGTCTTCATCTCATCTGCCGATTGGATGGACCGTAACCTAAACCGGCGCGTCGAGGCGCTATGCCCAATCGACAATCCAACTGTGAAGCGCCAAATCCTACAACAGGTTATGGCCGCCAATCTGCGCGACGAGGCAAATACTTGGGTGATGAACTGGGATGGCAGCTATAGCCACGGCACCACCCCCACCGGGGCCGAGCCGTTCGACTGCCATGAGTTCTTTATGAAATACCCCAGCATTTCAGGCCGGGGCAGGGCAGGCGCAGATGACGCGCCGTTGCTGAGCGCGATGCGCTAAAGCGAATTGCGATTATCCTGAATCATCAAGCGCCATGTTTCGCGCGGCTCTTGGCGCGAAACATGGCTCAGGTTTATCGCAAATGGCTATAACTGCCCCGAAATCGCAAATTCGCGCGGTTCAGGTCTGACACGTCGCGGCATCCCATCAGCCGCATATCGCGCTCCAACTCGGCCTTCATCTGCCCCAAAGCCCGCTCTACCCCCGGCTGACCGGCGGCGGCGAGTGGATAGAGATAACCGCGCCCGATGCCCACAGCTTTGGCCCCCATCGACAGCGCCTTCAACACATGCGTCCCGCGCTGCACCCCACCATCCATCATCACATCGATCTCGTCGCCGACCTCGTCTACGATCTCCGCAAGCTGATCGAATCCAGAGCGCGAACCGTCAAGTTGCCGCCCGCCATGGTTCGACAGCACGATCCCGGTGCAGCCAATATCCACCGCCCGCCGTGCATCCGCCACCGACATGATACCTTTGAGACAATACTGCCCGCCCCAAAACTCCACCATCTCCGCCACGTCATCCCATGTCATCGACGGGTCGAGCATTTCGGTAAAATACCGACCGATGGAAATCGCCCCGCCGCTCATATCCACATGGTCGTCAAGCTGGGGTAGGGCGAATTTCTCGTGGGTGACGTAGTTGATCCCCCACATTGGTTTACGTGCGAACTCAAACATTCCGCCCAAAGTCAGCTTGAATGGGATCGAGAACCCCGTGCGCAGGTCACGCTCCCGATTACCCCCCGTGATCGAATCGACGGTGAGCATCAT
Organism: uncultured Neomegalonema sp.; assembly: GCA_937928005.1. GTDB lineage: Bacteria > Pseudomonadota > Alphaproteobacteria > Rhodobacterales > Rhodobacteraceae > JAHDDY01. The sequence goes on from CALFVD010000155.1 coordinate 6,981, forward strand.
CACCTCGACCCCGGCCTCTTTTGCCGCTTCCATCATCGCGCGGTTCAACTCGCGATCCTTGTGGAAATAGAACTGATAGCATTGGGGATTGTCGTATTTCTTGCGCACCTCGGCCAAACTGACCGTGCCGAGCGATGACACCCCGAACATCGTGCCGAACTTCGCCGCCGCCGCCGCAACCGCGTGTTCCCCGTCATGGTGAAAAAGCCGCTGCAATGCAGTGGGCGAGCAATAGATCGGTAGGTCCAGCTTTTGCCCCATCACCGTGACCGATAGGTCAATATCTTTTACGCCCGCAAGGACGTTTGGCACCAGATCCACATCCTCGAAGGATGCCGTATTGCGCCGATACGTGCCCTCGTCATCCGCAGCCCCATCAATATAATTGAAGATCGGTCCTGGTAGACGTTTTTGCGCTAACTTACGGAAATCGTGAAAATTGTGGCACTGGGAAAGACGCATAGTCAGGTAGTCCTCGTTTCAATGAACCTCGTCAAATCGGTTGACCTGCGACTTTTTCTTTCAGCCGCTCAACCCCCCCTTTTGCACCTTCAAGATGTGGATGCACCGCTAGTGCGGCCTCATAGGCTTTGAGCGCATCGTCTTCGTTATCAAGGCTTTCTAGGATGATCCCCAGACCTGATAACGCCCCGTAATGCTTGGGCTGCAAACGTAACGCCTCATAAAGATCGGCAATCGCAAAGCCGTAATCCTCAAGTGCAAAATACGCCGTCGCCCGTGCATTCCACCCTTCGGCAAAATCGGGGGCAAAAGCGATTAGACGCGAAAAATGCGATAATGCCTTATCGTAGTCTTTTACGGCCATCGCCTTGCGCCCGCGCAATAGAAGCAGGTCTATCGCGTCACTGCCCGATGATGACCAACGGTCCACGATCTCGTTGCTTAGCCTATTTGCCTCACGTTCGTTGGAGGCCGCCAGCCGGTCGAACAGCGTGTCGAGCGTCAGATCGGACATCTGTTCGGGGCGTACTGTCTCGACTTCGACCTCATCCTTTTCCTCAATCTCCTGCGCTTGCGCAGGCAAGGCAAGGGTGAGGGCAAGGATAAATGCAAACTGATGACCGATGCGCATGGCACACTCCATTTTTCGTCCTATCATCACGTTGGGACAGTATGGACAACCCCGCATAGCAATGTAATCTCGTTTTGATCAATTTACAGGTAGGGCCACGTGCCCCGACCCTCGGAGAAGACACATGGATGACGCTAGCCTCGCCAAAGCCTTAGAACTCGTACAGGGAAAAATGGCCGGTCAGGATGCCTTCGGCTCCACCGTACGCTTTGATTTCGGGGATGGCAGTGCCGTCCTTCTCGATGGCAACCAATCCCCACCCCACGCGACAATCGACACGGAAACCGATGCCGATTGCACCATTACGGCGGAGGAGGATACGTTTAAGGAATTGATCGAGGGTGAGCTTGACCCTACGGCGGCCTTTATGACTGGCAAGATCAAGATTGATGGCGACATGAGTGCCGCCATGGCCGTTGCGCGGGTTCTGGGCTGATCGCGAAACCTCCCCTTTATGCCGAGCCACCTATGGGCGGTGAGGCATTTTGGCTGGAAACAGCCGATAAAATAACCCTGCGCGCTGCCCTATGGCGCGCAGACGGCCTACCACGGGGCACAATCCTCCTGTGCAACGGGCGTTCGGAATTCATCGAGAAATATTATCCCATTATCGCGCATTTTCGCGATTTTGGTTTTGATTTGATTACTTTCGATTGGCGCGGACAAGGATTGTCAGATCGTCTGATCGAAGACCGTTTGCCGGGCTATGTCGATGATTTTGCCAGCTACCAACGTGATCTAGATACGGTGCTGGCCGAGGTTGACCGCCGGGGGCTAGGCACCCGCATCATCCTCGTGGGGCATTCGATGGGTGGTTGTGCGCTGGTTCGGCGGTTGGCCGACCCGGATCGGCAATTTCATGGTGCAATCCTAACCGCCCCCATGCTGGGCATGATGATGCCGACACTGGCCAAACCCGCCCTGCGCGCGGTGAGTTGGAGTCTGTCCCATTGGGAGGTTGGTAAGCGCCGCATTAGCCCACGCGAGGTGACGACGGTTGCCGATTGGACTTTTGAGGATAATGTCCTGACCCATAATCGCAGCGAGTTTGAGCGGTATGCGGCGCTGGTACGCGACCATCCCGACCTTGCGCTGGGCGGTGTGACATGGGCATGGATGGACGCCGCGATCCGCGAAACCCGTGAGTTATCCACGCTGCCGGAGCAGGCGATTACTGAGCCAATGCTGATCTTCTCCGCCGAGAACGAAGCGGTGGTCTCGAACGACGCCATCAACGATTTGGTCGCCCGCAACGACATGGTCACGCTCGTTCACCTACAGGACAGCCAGCACGAACCGTTCATCGAAGAACCGCCCGTTCAGGCGATACTTTGGCGCGAGATCGGGGATTTCCTCGATCGTATCGCGCCCATTCCACATATATGAAAAAAGAACCCGGCGGGCGCCGGGTTCAAGTCATTGGAACAGATTAGATGATTGCCGTTATGTGATCCGCTTCTTTAAGGGGTCACCGCCAAACATCCCGCCGAATAAGAAACCAACGAACAGCGCCGATGATATCCGCGATATACTCTTTCCGATGAATTCGATGCCCGTACCCTTCACAGACAGGCAAGCGAAACACCTGGTAAAAGCGCCGATAGCGAGCATAGAGACGATGCCTGCTGCGTCGACAATCACGGAAACTCCAACAAATCATTCGCTGAACTACTTTTCAGCATGGGATACCTTTCCAATTTCATGCCATATGTATTTGCAGCGTTTTTCGCGCTTATTGGGTTAACAATGTCGATTATGTATGGAGTTATGAGTCGCAATTTGCGATTTCAACTCTGTTCTGTTGCTTTGAATGGCTTGCATTACAATCACGCTATTGCAACCTATGAGGCGGTTTTTACGGTTCTTCAATCGTACAACCGAGCGTCCAAATGGATCCTGCGGAAAGATCGAGAATTGCCTCGACGCCTTGTCTGTAGCCATCTGCGATAAACCTGAGCCATATTTCACGCCAAGAGCCGCGCAAAATATGGCGCTTGATGATTCAGGATAATCGCAATTCGCTTTAGCGGATAGCGTAGGTTTGGTTTTATACGGCGTGACGGCTTGCATTGATCCCGTCCATCCTGTAACGCACCTCTAAATCCAAACCGGAGACAATCTCCGGTCCTGACTTTAGCAGGATCGCCGTCCGTCAGCGCGTTGCGCCCACGGGCGCGTTTCTGGTTTATGCATCGGAGGGAGCGTATGTTCGAGAATCTTTCAGATCGCCTCTCCGGCGTTCTCGACAAGCTGAACAAGCAGGGTGCGCTGCGCGAGGAGGATATATCCTCCGCCTTGCGTGAAGTTCGCCTTGCTCTTCTTGATGCCGACGTTGCGCTGCCCGTCGCCCGCGATTTCATCAAGCGGGTCGGCGATAAGGCGGTCGGACAGGCCGTCACCAAATCCGTTTCGCCGGGTCAGCAGGTCGTTAAGATCGTCCATGATGAGCTAATCGCCACGCTCGCGGGCGGTGATGATCCCGAAAAGACCGCGAAAGACGCGAAACTGGCGGTGGATAGCCCCCCCGCCCCCGTCCTTATGGTCGGCTTGCAGGGTTCTGGTAAAACCACCACTACCGCCAAGATTGCCAAGCGCCTTACCGACCGCGACCGTAAACGTGTGTTGATGGCTTCGCTCGATACCCGCCGTCCGGCGGCGATGGAACAGCTTGCAATTCTTGGCACGCAAATCGGCGTCGATACCCTGCCGATCCAGCCCGGCCAAGACCCGGTTGCCATCGCCAAGCGTGCGATGACGCAGGCGCGTTTAGGCGGCTACGATGTGGTCATGCTCGACACCGCCGGTCGCCTGCATGTCGATGACGAGTTGATGAACGAAGTCGCCGCTGTCCGCGACGCCACCGGCCCGCATGAGACATTGCTGGTTGTTGACAGCCTGACGGGTCAGGATGCGGTCAATGTGGCCGAAAACTTCGACGGGCGTGTCGGCATCACTGGCGTCGTACTCACCCGTATGGATGGCGATGGGCGGGGCGGGGCGGCTTTGTCGATGCGCGCCGTCACCGGTAAACCGATCAAGCTGGTCGGCGTCGGCGAGAAGATGGACGCGCTCGAAGATTTCGTCCCCGACCGCGTCGCGGGCCGTATCCTAGGCATGGGCGATATCGTCGGCCTCGTTGAGAAAGCGCAGGAGCAGGTCGAGGCCGAAGCCGCCGAGAAGATGGCCCGCCGGATGATGAAGGGCCGCTTCGATTTCAATGATTTGCGTGGCCAGTTGGAACAAATGATCTCTATGGGCGGTATGTCTGGCCTGATGGGAATGCTACCCGGTGTCGGCAAGATGCAGAAGCAGATGGAGGCATCCGGGATGGATGATTCCATCCTCAAACGCCAAATCGCGATCATCAACTCAATGACCAAGGACGAGCGCAAGCGCCCCGACCTTATGGCCGCCAGCCGCAAGAAGCGCATCGCGCGCGGAGCCGGGGTCGAGGTATCCGAGATCAATAAGCTGATGAAGATGCACCGCCAAATGGCGGATATGATGAAGAAAGTCGGCAAAAAGGGTGGCAAAGGCGGCCTCAAAGGTCTGATGTCGATGATGGGTGGCGGGGGTATGCCTCCCGGCGCGATCCCCCCCGGTGGTGCCTCGCCCATGGGCGCGATGCCCCCCGGTATGCCGACCGGAATGCCCAAGGGCATGACCCTACCCGCTGGTCTGTCGGGGCTTGGCAAGAAGAAATGACCCCACCCGTCCTCACTACCGAACGCTTGACCCTTCGTGGCTTGTCGTTGGCCGATGTGGAGACGTTTGCGCGTTTCTACGGGTCGGATCATTCGCGTTATTATGGCGGACCAATCGGGCCGGTCGAAAGCTGGCGAAAGCTGTCAATGTATGCGGGAAGCTGGGCATTGTGCGGCTATGGTCCATGGGCTGTGACCCTGACCGAAACCGGTGAAACGCTGGGGATGCTCGGCCCGTGGTTCCCCGAAGGCTGGCCCGAACCCGAAATCACATATTTCATCGATGAGGCGTATGCGGGCAGGGGCTACGCATGCGAAGCCCTGCGCGCGGCGCTCAATTGGGTCTTCTCGGAGGCAGGGTGGACGACTGCTATCAGCGGCGCGAATCCACTCAATACTGCCTCTATCGCATTGGCCAAGTCCTGCGGAGCCAAACCTGATGGACAGGCCGACGTGCCGCCCTACGGCATGATGGACATTTACCGCTATTCCCCGATGGAGGCCGCATGAGCGCCGACAACGAACTGAATTCAAAAGCTATTTCGGCGCTGAAAGCCCTGATTGGCAAGCCCATCGGCGCTATCTATGGCCGTGAGGTTCATGCAGAGCCTTTGCGCTCTTCTGCGTCGATGCCCGCTGGGGCGTTCTGGATCGGCGGCGATAGCCCCGATTTCGTGACTATCGAGACTGAATGGAAAAGCTCCGAAGGTGATCAGGATTACCACCTGCTCAAAGTCGCGCGGACAAAGAAGCCCCTCGAATTGCCCTATAACGAGCGCACCGGGGCCATTGGCCCTTGCTCGCTGATCGAAATGTCGATGCCGGGCGCGATGCTCGATTCCATCGACGTGATCGAAATGACCGCCGAACTCGACGATACGGTCATTTACGACCACGCCCTGACGTTCCGTTTCGATGATGGGAACGCCATCACCCTAAGCACCGAGCATGATTCGATCCTTGGTGCGCTGATCGTGCGTGGTGGTGAGGCGCAGGCCCGCGAACCTGAATTCGAGACCCTGAAAACCCGAATGACCCTGAAATAAGATACGAAACGAAGGATATTTCCCAATGGCAACCGTGATTCGTCTCGCCCGTGGTGGCTCCAAAAAACGCCCATTCTACCGCATCGTCATCGCCGATAGCCGTATGCCCCGTGATGGTCGGTTCATCGAGAAAGTAGGCACCTACAACCCTCAGCTCGCCAAAGATAATGAGCAGCGCGTGCAGATGAATGTCGAGCGCATTCAGGAATGGATGGCAAAAGGCGCACGCCCGACCGAACGCATCGAACGCTTCCTCGAAGCGGCTGGCCTGAAAGAAAAGGTCGAACGCAACAATCCTAACAAGGCGAAGCCCGGCAAGAAAGCCGAGGAGCGCGCCGCCGAGAAGGCCGAGAAGGAAGAGGCCAAGCGCGCCGCCGCCGAGGAGGCCGCTAATGCCCCCGCCGAGGAAGCCCCGGCTGAAGAGGCTCCCGCAGAAGAAGCCCCTGCAGAAGAAGCGGCAAGCTGATCTTCGGCTTTCGTGCTATACTGAATCTGCACAAGCGGAGGCAGAAAGATGGACGGCGCGGTTCGTGAACGGTTGATGACGGTCGAGGAATTCCTCGATTGGCATCCCGATGACGAGAAATGGGAGTTGGTCGGGGGCATCCCGATACGGATGATGTCGGAGAGCAACCTGCACGATACGGTAAAATCCGGGATCGGTGCGGCCATCGGTCGGCGTTTGCGGCCCCCCGGTCCCTGTCGCCCCGGTATCGACGGGCGACAGGTTTTCATCGACGATTTCACGAGTTACCGCCCGGATGCGTATATCGACTGCGCACCTTTCGGCGGCCCCGGTGATCTGACGGTCGAAAAGCCAACCGTCGTCTTCGAGGTTTCGATCAGCAGCCTTGACCGCGATCTGGTCGAGAAGCGGGCGAACTACTTCCACAATCCGCATGTCGAGCATGTCGTCGTGGTCGATGCTAATGCACGTCGTGTGCATCACTTCCGCCGTGATGATCGGGAGGAGCGGGTTCTGGAAGTTGCCGATACGCTGGAACTGAGCGGCACCGTAATGCTCGATCTACCCGTTGCTGAATTCTTTGAGTGGTTGCCCTGAATGGCCAAGGATCGAGTTTGCGTCGGTGCCATCGCGGGCGCGTTCGGGGTGCGCGGGGAGGCGAAGATCAAAAGCTTTACCGATGATCCCGCCGCCATCGCGACCTACGGCCCGCTTGAGAGCGAGGACGCGGTGCGCCGCTTCGACGTGAAAGTCACCCGTACGATCAAAGGCGGGTTCGCGGCGCGGCTGTCCGGGGTCGCCACCCGCGAAGAAGCCGAAGCCCTCAAAGGTACGCGCCTCTATGTCGACCGCTCTGTGCTACCTCCGCCAGACGAGGATGAGTTCTATTATGCCGATCTTCTTGGCCTGAGGGTCGAAGATGAGAGTGGCGTATTGCTAGGTAAAATCAAAGCGATACAAGAGTTTGGTGCAGGTGATATGATTGAGTATTCGCCCGCCGAGGGCGGCGAAAGCGTATTACTCCTCTTCACCCGCGAGATTGTGCCCACGGTCGATGTGCAGGGTGGGCGGATCGTCGTTATACCCCCCGATGAGACCAGCGAGCGAACCCCAGATTAGGAGCGCACCATGAAACTCACCATCGATATTGACTGTACCCCACATGAAGCGCGGCAGTTTCTTGGCTTGCCCGATGTCGAGGCGCTGAACGACATGATCGTCTCTGAGATGACGAAACGCGCACAAGACGAGATGGACACCCTCGCCGACCCGCAGAAATTTATGGCGCGGATGGCGGGCGTTTCTGCGACCGGCATGGAGACGATGCAAGCGTTGATGATGGCGGCGATGAGCGGGAAGAAGGACGGGTGAAAACTCCGGGCCGTTCCCACGGATTACGTAATATTACCGCGACCGCTTCGCCGCGTACTCTGATGGACGAATCGGGGGCAAAATCCGATCCTGTCTGGCGCGCGCGGGTGATGACGCTGTTCCCAGAGATGTTTCCTGGCCCTTTAGGCGTTAGTCTGACGGGAAAGGCGCTCGAAAAACACCTCTGGACGCTGGAAACACTGGACATTCGCAGCTTTGCCCGCGATAAGCACCGCTCTGTCGATGACACCCCCGCCGGGGGCGGTCCCGGAATGGTATTGCGGCCCGAAATCGTGGCGCAGGCCATTGACGCCTCGTTAAAGGGCGTCTCCGATGACCGTAACTTGTGGCCGGTGATCTGCCTGTCCGCGAGAGGGCGGCCCTTAACCCAAGAGCGCGTGGCGCGTTTGGCGAAGGGTGAGGGGCTAAGCCTGCTTTGTGGGCGATTCGAGGGAATAGACCAGCGCGTCCTAGAGGCACGCAATGTCGAGGAGATAAGCGTCGGTGACGCCGTCTATACGGGAGGGGAAATCCCGGCGATGGCTTTGCTTGATGCGGTGGTGAGGTTGCTGCCCGGTGTGCTGGGCAAAATCGAAAGCACCGAGGATGAAAGTTTTAGCGCGGGGCTGTTAGAGCATCCGCAATACACGAAACCCCCCGTCTGGGAGGGCAGGGCGATACCGGAGATTCTTCTCTCTGGCCACCATGCGAAGGTTGACGCATGGCGCTATGCTCAGGCACAGGCGGTTACGAAAGAAAGGCGTCCCGATCTCTGGCGGGCCTTCCACAATGTGGAACTCGACCCGGCTGAAGAGGCAGAGCAATCGGACCCGAAACACGAGTCGCAGACGCGGCCAAAATAAGGATCGACCCGATGAACGTCATCGAACAACTCGAAGAAGAACAGCGCGCGGCTCTCGCTGAAAAGCGCCCCATCCCCGATTTTGCGCCCGGTGATACCTTGCGCGTTAATGTCTTTGTTCGCGAAGGCGAGCGCGTGCGGGTTCAGGCATTTGAGGGTGTCTGTATTGCGCGCAGTGGCGGCGAGACCTTGAACGGCGGTTTCACCGTTCGCAAGATCTCCTACGGTGAGGGCGTTGAGCGCGTGTTCCCGCTTTACAGCCCAGCAATTGAGGCCATTACGGTTGTTCGCCGTGGTCGCGTTCGCCGCGCCAAGCTCTATTACCTGCGCGATCGTCGCGGTAAGTCGGCGCGTATCGCCGAGAAGACGAATTATCGCCCGAAGAAAGAAAAGTAAGGGCGTTTCGCATACGCCGCACGAAATTGTTATGGATATTAAAAACGCCGCCCCTAGCATTGGGTGCGGCGTTTTTTGTGTTCGGTTAGCGGCCCCATTCGCGGATCGGGCCGCTGTCAAGATGGACGAAATTTGATGATGCGTAGCGCCCCACGCCCCCCGATGCCAAAGCTTCACCGATATTGCCGATGCGTTCAGTAGACACGCCCTTCATGCGAAGGTCCATTGCCATCCCTCTGATATGATAGGATTTCTTGGCAACTCCACTTGAGTTTCGGCGTAGCATGTCGTTCGTTCTCTGCGACCGATAGCCGGAGATCACAGAAAACGGGCGATCATGGCCGATAAGGTATTGCGTGGCTGAGACAATATCCACGACACGACGGTCGATTATCGTCATTTCGTCCGTGCGTACATCTCGCAAAAGACGATTGATTTCGCCCATCACACCGTGAACGTATTCACCATGTACATAATATATGGCATCAAGACGTTCATCTGTTCGTGGATTGTAAAGGTTAATTCGGCGAAGATCACCGACACGAGCCGCAACATCGCGGAACGGACAGAGCAGAAGCGTCGCGGTGGCCCCGGTTAGGAGGCTCCGCCGGGTGCAGATGGAACGGAGTGGTTGTGTGACTGACATAGATAGAGTCCCCCGGACGGTCTTCTCGTTTCGCGTCGGCGAAGGTTTTGCTGCGCTTGCACGCTCCCCTATCTCCGCCTTTCGCTTTGGGGGGCAGTATTGCAGTAGTGGTTTTCGCTTCGGTTTACGCCGCACTGACTGCATTGATTCATTGTCGAAAATTTTAATGGCCTTGTCCTTGATTGGCGGCATTACGGGTGCGGCATTGCCTGTCGCTGCGACCGAAACTGCGACGGATGCGGTGCTACAAAGCTCGTATGATCCGCTTATATCGGCGGTCGATTTATTTCGTTCGGGTGCTGAGGCACCGATGTTGTGGGTGCGCGGTAAGGACGATCTGGATCGTGCCTTCGCATTAGTGGATCGGTTTGATGCTGCGCCGAGCCATGGCCTATCGCCTTCGCGCTACGATGCGGCACGGCTACGCGCTATGCTTGAGGGGTTCGCGGCATCGCCGAATTTTGAGGGCGCACAGAAATTGGAACGGGCACTATCCGTCGCCTATCTGCGCTATGCCCGTGATCTGGTATCAGGCATGATTGATCCTGAAAGCCTTGAAGCGCGTGTGCATGTTGATCCGGCCAAAGCCAATCTGGGCAAGCTGCTGTCACGAGCGGGGCGCGCGGAGGATGTTGCGGCGTTACTCGATGATCTTGAGCCGAAGAGTTCGCGCTACAGGCATCTTCGCGATGTCGTCTTGCGCATGATGGATCAGGTCAACCGTGGTGGTTGGGGAGATACCGTAGCAGCGGGTGATATGTCCCCCGGTGCGGCATCTGCGAATGTCGCAAAGTTGCGCCGCCGCCTTATGGCGATGGGTGATTTGGCGATGGAGCCTGACCTTTCGGGTGTCACGGCTGATCCAGATATTGCCGTCTATGATGAGCGCCTGATGGGGGCGGTTGCGGCGTTTCAAAAACGGCACGGCCTGACCGCTGATGGTATCGTCGGCCCGGCCACCTTGCGTGCGCTCAATGCCCCACTAGGCAAACGGTTGGCGCAGGCAATGCTGAATCTTGAGCGTATGCGCTGGCGTCAGGCGCGGCTAGAGGGGCGGCGAATCGAGGTGAATCAGCCTGATTTCCGCATGGTTGTCTATGATGATGCGAATGCGCCGGTCCATGATGCCCGCGTCGTTATCGGCCAGAAGGAACGGCGTCTCCAGACCCCCGAATTCTATGACCATATGAGTTATATCGTCCTGAACCCGACATGGACGGTGCCGAAGAGCATTATTCGCCGCGAAATCCTGCCAGAGTTGCAAAAAGACGCAGGGTATCTGAAGCGGAATAATATGATCTTGCTGAAAGGTGGCAATCCTGTTGATCCGACTAAGGTCGATTGGACCGATATGGATCGCAAGACGATCGCTGCCTATGCGGTGGTGCAACGTCCCGGCAAAGGCAATGCGCTGGGTAATGTGAAATTCATGTTCCCGAACGGGTATAACATCTACCTGCATGATACGCCGTCAAAGCACCTTTTTGCTTCTGAGAGTCGTGCCTATAGCCATGGCTGCGTGCGTGTGGAGCGGCCTTTTGCGCTTGCATGGCTATTACTGTCCGAGCAGACCGAAGATCCCGGCACGATGATCGAGGAGACGCTGGCGACCGGTAAGGAAACCAATGTTCCGTTGGAGCGGCCAATTCCCATCAATCTGGTCTATCTGACATCATGGGTCGATGAAGCAGGGGTTCTGCATTTCCGCGATGACGTGTACAAGCGCGATGAAATCCTTGCGCGGGCCATGAGAGCCAACTCCTGAGTCGCGCCTTTTCCGGGAGAGACGGATGGGTGAAAGCTATACTGTCGCGGCACTGTCCGAAGCACTCGGCGCGGCCTTCGAGGGCGATGGCAGTCTGGAGATCACAGGGCTTGTCCATCCTGCAATGGCTGCGCCTGATAAGCTAGTCATGGCTAGCTCTGCTGATTTTCTGGCGCAAATCGCACGGGGATCGGCCCATGTTGCGCTGGTATCGGAGGGAGCTGATTGGCGCGAAGCTGGTCTGAGCGCGGCGATTATCGCACCACGCCCCCGTTATGCAATGGCCCATGCGACTCGCGCTTTTGCAGCGGATGACGCGCTCGCGCCCGGTATTCACCCCAGTGCAGTCATCGAGCCAGATGCGAATATCGGTGAAGGCGTGCGTATCGGTCCTTTCGTATATATTGGCGCGCGTGCGCGGATCGGGGCGGATAGCCACATTATGGCGCATGCCTCCATCGGTGAGGATGCGGCGCTGGGCGCGGGCGCATTGATCCATAGCGGTGCGCGCATCGCCAGCCGTGTGACCATCGGCGCGCGGGCGATTATCCACCAGAACGCGGTAATCGGCGCAGATGGTTTTTCCTTCGTTACCCCAGATATGGGGGCTGTTGAAGCAGCCAAGGCAGGTGGCGGTAGCGAGTCGGGCACCCAAAACCTAGCCCTGACACGCATCCATTCCCTCGCCGCCGTCACCTTAGGCGATGACGTTGAGGTCGGCGCTTGCACGACCATTGATCGGGGCACTTTGCGCGATACACGCATCGGTAACGGCACCAAGCTCGATAATCAGGTGCAAATCGGCCATAATGTTACCATCGGGAATACGTGTATGCTCTGTGCGCAGGTCGGTATCGCCGGTAGTAGTGAGATTGGCGACCGTGTTGTGCTGGGCGGTAAAGCAGGGGTGGCCGACCATGTGAAGATCGGGTCAGATGTGCTTGTTGCCGCTGCGTCCGCCGTGGCGAGCAACGTCAAGGGCCGCTCAATTGTTATGGGTGTACCCGCCGTTCCGCGCGATGAAGCGGTGCGTTCGGTCATGGCGATACGACGCCTGCCGCGCCTTATGGAGACGGTGCAGGAGCTTAAAAAGGCTATCATCAATGGACAGCGTTGAGTAATTGGCCTATTGGCTGCGCAACACAGGCGGTTTGCGACCGGGAAGGTTCACATGAGCGATGACATTCGCCAGCAAGTACGGGTGATCGTTGCGGAACAGGCGATGATCGAGGTGAGTGAAGTCTCACCGGAATCTACGATGGAAGATCTTGGCCTCGACTCCCTCGGGTTAGTCGAGATCGTTTTCGCAATCGAGGAGGAATTCGGCGTGTCCGTTCCCTACAACGCCAATGAGCCGAATTCTGAGGAATTCGATATCTCGACGATCAAAGCGGTCGAGGATGGTGTCATCAAACTCGTCGCGGAGAAGGTTTAATCCCTTGATGAGGCGCGTTGTCGTAACCGGAGCGGGCGTCGTGTCTGCGCTCGGCATCGGATACGATGCGCATGTTGCGGCCCTGCGCGAGGGCCGCTCCGGCATCGGGCAGATTGAATTGATCGAAACGGACGGGCTGAATATCGCCATCGCCGCCGAGGCGAAGGGGTATGTTGCCACGGAGCATTTCAATCGGAACGAACTAACCCTACGCGACCGCGTGACCCAGATGGCTCTGACCGCTGCTGGCGAGGCCGTTACGGCATCCGGTATCGAGATCTCGGACGAGTTGGCCATGCGTACAGCGACGGTGATCGGCACGTCGATGGGTGGCCAGCATACGCAAGATGACAATTATCGCCTGATTTACCGTGACGGCAAACAGCGCGTGCATCCGTTTACGGTGCCAAAGCTGATGGCCAACGCCCCCGCAAGTTGGATCAGCATGGAGCATGGGTTGAAAGGTCCGGCATGGAGCGTGTCGACGGCCTGCGCCTCGTCTAACCATGCCATTGGCCAAGCATTCCACATGATTCGCTCTGGCATGGCCGATGCGGCGGTGACGGGTGGCGCTGAGTCTGGCCTTACCTATGGCGTGCTGAAAGCTTGGGAGGGGCTGCGGGTCATGTCGAAGGACACCTGTCGTCCTTTCTCAAAGACACGCACAGGCATGGTACAGGGTGAAGGGGCAGCGATCCTTGTTCTCGAAGACTTAGAAACGGCCAAGGCGCGCGGTGCGAATATCCTCGGCGAGATCGTTGGTTTTGGCATGACGGCGGATGCGAACGATATCGTACAGCCATCACTGGACGGTGCCGCGCGAGCAATGAGCGCCGCGCTGAGCGATGCGCAAATCAATGTATCAGAAATCGCCTATATCAACGCCCATGGCACCGCCACAGCGGCGAATGACAAGACGGAATGTGCCGCGATTCGTGATGTCTTTGGTGATCATGCCGACCGTCTCATGGTGTCGTCCACGAAATCGATGCATGGGCATTGTATCGGGGCCGCCGGGGCGCTGGAGATGGTGGCGACTTTGTCGGCACTTGGCTCCGGTATCGTCCCACCGACGGTCAATTTCGAGGAACCTGACCCCGATTGCGACCTTGATGTCGTGCCGAATGAGGCGCGTGAGGCAGATATTCCCTGTGCCGTATCGAATTCTTTCGCCTTTGGTGGCCTAAACGCCGTGCTGGTGGCACGGCGTTTCGATGGCTGATCAGGTTACAGGCTGTTGAATCCGGCAGTGAAGCCCGTGAGAGAGATTGGTACGCGCACGGTCTTATCCGGGCTGCTTGATATAATCAGGTAGGCGGTGCCACCATTGCGCATCTGGTTAAGCATGTTCGATGATACCGGTGCGCGCACGACGCATCCATCGGGTATACACCGCTCAAACGGGGCCGCGCGCGGTTCACCCCCATCTACCTGTAATCCGAGGCCATTGGGGATATAGACGCCTAGCGGCACGACGATCTCCGCCAACGCCTCGATTGGTGCACCGGATGTGTCCTGCAATCCCTTCGGCTTGATGAGGGTAAAGACCGCATCCGCCGTCTCTGGCGTGCGGGTGTGAAGTTGCGACATGACACAGTCAGTTTGACCGTAGCAACGTACCTCCCATGCGCCATGGGTCGCCTTGAGAGTTGAAGGCTGAGGCGCTGCGTTCTGGGCAGCGAGGGGAGCAGTTAGCGACAGTAGGAGGATCGGTGCGAGAAGCGCGCGCATCGCTTTTGTCCTTTCGGAAGAAACAGAGATCGCGCGAAATCTACGCGCGATGACCTGTACTGGCAACGGGCTATTCTGTGGTTATTCGCGGGCAGCCAGTAGACAATTGAGGCTACGATGTGTCTCCTGTATCGAATTAACTGGCTCGCCATCCTGAACACCGCTGCCGAATAGTGGGATGATAGACGCACTGACGCGGGGTACAGGCTCCATAGTCTCGAAAGCAGGTATCGGATCTGCGCTAGAGACAATAGGTCCACGCGACAATTCATCCAGCTTGCGTGCGCGGTCGTGAAGGCGGTCTACACGCGATATGAAAGAAGCGAGAGGTTCTGAAATCTCGCCTTCCTCACGGCTAAAGATCGGCGCGGGCGCATGGAGGCGGGCGGATTGACCATCCTCACCCGGCGTAGGGAGTAACTCGCTCAATGCCCATGCACAGGTCGCGGTCATGCGCCAGTTTGCCTGTGCCAGAAGATGCGCCATGGTTGCGGTTGGCTTTTCTACAAGAGCATGTGTCTGCGATTCCTCAAGCAGATCAGCCGTCTCGTGCAACAGGTGTTTAAGAATGCGTTTGTCGATTCGCGATGCGTGCGGATCGCGATTGCCCGTAATTTCCATGATAGAAATCCCCCGATTTCATTATCCCGAAAACGACAATAGGGGGCGGACTTTAAGGTATGATCTTCGGCAAGGGATAAAATCAGGACAATTTTTCAGAAATCCGAAAGTTAAGGATTAGGCCGCAAGTCGCCTACGCAGTGCGGGCATGTTTTCGAGCAGATTGTCGAAACCTTCAGCTTTGCCATCCTCGATTGCTTCATAGAGTGCGTTGGCACCATAGAGCAGAAGCATGACGCGGTTATAGAGGCCGGACAAGTCCAGTGGATCGGTCGGGATCAACTCTGCATCACCAGCCTGTTTGGCCATGGATATCCGAGCAGGTGAAACCCGGTCGGTAAGCAGCAGCAGCTTTGGTACAGGGCCGGTGGCGGCATTGCCCGCGATTGTGGCACGGGTTGCGATCATCGTTTCACCACCTTGCGCCCAAGGGCCAATCATCAGGTCAGGATGGCGGGTTCGCATTGCCTTACGGGTTAGGGCCAACGTGTCATAGGTACACATGGACACATCCGGTACGCGCTGGAGCAGCGATTGAATCTTCTTGCGCTGTTCGGGGTCGGTTTCGGTCAAAAAGACAAGCGACTCGGCCATAACGCTTCCACCGTATGAGTTGAATGCAATGAACCTAGGCGGGTAAAGGTTAATTTTTGGTAAGGACTATCCCTGCGGCATTGCCAAAAAATTAATACCCGGTTCTCCACAGGATGTTCGCGACGAAAAAGACCGCGTGGCAAATGCTTACTGCGCGAAGCTGAATTCTCCCCTGTGATTGGGCGCAGTTATCCACCGCAAGGCGCAAAAATTATCAGTTGTCCAAGGATGAAAATTGCCTTCTAAGGGTTCTTGGGAATTTATGCTGTGCTACAAGATGTAGTCTCAACAATCGAAAAAACTGGCAGGTTTAGCGAAAACCTGCTTATTTCGGTGCATTGGAAAAGATCGGTACGGTTTGCCGAAATGCGCCGTAAACCGCAGAAAAACAGGCGATACAGAGGGATGTTGCAATGAGAATCGAGCGCCTCGATACGAGCGAAAAGACGGATGCCTATGAGGGCATCGAATTCAAAAACATCGTCAGCGAGATTCGCAATCCCGATGGCTCTATCGTCTTTCATCTTGGGGATGTAGAGGCGCCGAAGGCGTGGTCGCAGGTTGCTTGTGATGTGCTGGCCCAGAAATATTTCCGCAAGGCGGGCGTACCGGCGGCGTTGAAGCGCGTGCGCGAGAAGGGTGTCCCTCAATGGCTGTGGCGTTCGGCCCCTGACGACAAGGCATTGGCCAAGTTGCCCGAAGGGGAGCGTATGTCGGGCGAGCAGAGCGCCCGCCAGGTCTTTGATCGGTTAGCGGGCGCGTGGACCTATTGGGGCTGGAAAGGCGGGTATTTTACCGCTGAGAGCGATGCACGCGCGTATTTTGATGAAATGCGCCTGATGCTCGCGAAGCAGAAGGCCGCGCCGAATTCACCGCAATGGTTCAATACCGGCCTGCATTGGGCTTATGGCATTGATGGGCCGAGTCAGGGCCACCATTACGTCGATTACAAGACTGGCAGCATGACCCGCGCCACTTCATCTTATGAGCATCCGCAACCACATGCTTGTTTCATCCAGTCCGTCACCGATGATCTGGTCAATGAAGGCGGGATTATGGATCTTTGGGTCCGTGAGGCGCGCCTGTTCAAGTATGGCTCTGGCACGGGCACGAACTTCTCCAACCTACGCGGCGAGGGCGAATCGCTATCCGGTGGCGGGCGATCATCTGGCCTCATCAGCTTTCTGAAAATCGGGGATAGGGCAGCCGGAGCAATCAAATCTGGCGGCACGACCCGGCGTGCGGCCAAGATGGTCATTGTTGATGCGGACCATCCTGATATCGAGGAATTCGTTGATTGGAAGGTCAAGGAAGAGCAAAAGGTTGCCTCCCTCGTCGCTGGTTCCAAGCTGCACGAACGGCATTTGAATGCTGTCATGGCCGCCGTAAAGACATGGGATGGTTCGGAGGCGGATGCGGTCGATCCGAAGAAGAATGCTAGCCTGAAAGGTGCGATTCGTGAGGCGCGCAAGGTCTGTATCCCCGATAATTATGTCCAGCGGGTGCTGCAATACGCAAAGCAGGGCTATGAGAAGATAGAATTCCCGACCTATGAGGCCGATTGGGATTCGGATGCCTATTTGTCAGTTGCAGGCCAAAACGCCAACAACTCGATCCGCGTGACCGATGAGTTCCTAAATGCAGCGGAGCAGGGCAAGGACTGGGATCTCATTCGCCGCACGGACGGTAAAGTTGCCAAGACGATCTCTGCATCCGCGCTTTGGGATCAGGTTGGCCATGCCGCATGGTCCTGCGCCGATCCGGGCATCCAGTACCATGACACAGTCAATGACTGGCATACCTGCCCACAATCCGGGCTGATCCGGGGATCGAATCCCTGCTCAGAATACATGTTTCTCGACGATACCGCCTGTAATCTCGCTTCGCTGAACCTGCTCGCCTTCACGGGCAAGGATGGCAAGTTCGATATCGAGGCGTATGAACACGCCGTCCGTCTCTGGACCCTGACGCTTGAAGTGTCAGTTTTGATGGCTCAGTTCCCGTCCGAGGCGATTGCGCGCGGCTCGTATGATTTCCGCACGCTGGGTCTGGGCTATGCCAATATTGGCGGCCTATTGATGACCATGGGTTTGGGTTATGATTCGGATGAAGGTCGCGCGCTTTGCGGTGCGTTGTCGGCGGTGATGACTGGCGTGTCCTATGCCACCTCGGCGGAGATCGCCAGTGAGGTCGGCCCGTTCGCACGCTACGAGGAGAACGCCGACGATATGTTGCGCGTCATGCGTAACCATCGCCGTGCAGCCCATGGCAAGAAAGCGGGTTACGAGCGCCTGCGCACCGCCCCCGTGCCGCTTGACCATGGCAACTGTCCCGATCAACGGCTGGTAAAGGCCGCAACGGCGGCATGGGACAAGGCGGTCGAGCTGGGCGAGAAGCATGGGTATCGCAATGCGCAATCTTCAGTCGTTGCGCCAACGGGCACCATCGGCCTTGTCATGGATTGCGACACGACCGGGATTGAGCCTGATTTCGCCTTGGTGAAGTTCAAGAAACTGGCCGGGGGCGGCTACTTCAAGATCATCAACCAAGCGGTGCCCGCTGCCCTCAAAACCCTCGGCTATGCGGCGGAGCAGGGACAGGAGATTATCGATTACGCGGTCGGCCATGGTACGCTTAAAAATGCGCCTGGTATCAATCACGACACACTGACTGCCAAAGGCTTTGGCCAGACGCAGATCGATGCAGTTGAAGCCGGTCTCGGCTCGGCCTTCGACATCAAGTTCGCCTTCAACCAGTGGACGCTGGGCGAGGAGTTCTGCACCAAGACGCTGGGCATTGATGCGGCAAAGTTGATCGATCCAAGCTTTGATATGCTGCGCGCGATGGGCTTTACCCGCACTGAGATTGACGCAGCCAACGCCTATGCCTGCGGGACGATGACGCTGGAGGGTGCGCCGCACCTTGATGACGCGCATCTGAATGTCTTCGATTGCGCCAATCCCTGCGGCAAAGTCGGTAAACGGTATCTCTCATGGGAGAGCCATATCCGCATGATGGCGGCGGCGCAGCCGTTCATCTCCGGCGCAATCTCTAAAACTGTTAACATGCCGAACTCGGCCACCATCGAGGATTGCAAGGCGGCTTACATCCTTTCATGGCAACTCGGCATCAAGGCCAATGCGCTCTACCGCGATGGCTCGAAATTATCGCAACCGCTGGCCTCACAGCTTATCGATGACGATGAGGACGAAGCGGATCTGATGGATGCCATTGGTGCCGACCGCCCCGCCGCCGCCCGCGCCGAGGCACTGGCCGAGCGTATCGTCGAGAAAATTGTTTATCGCGACGTAGCAAGCCGCTCGCGCGAAAAGCTGCCCCAGCGCCGTAAGGGCTATACTCAAAAGGCGATCATCGGTGGGCATAAGGTTTATCTGCGCACCGGTGAGTACGAGGATGGCAGTCTCGGCGAAATCTTCATTGATATGCACAAGGAGGGCGCGGCCTTTCGGGCGATGATGAACAATTTTGCCATCGCCGTATCGCTCGCCCTACAATACGGGGTGCCATTGGAGGAGTTCATCGATGCCTTCACCTTCACTCGCTTTGAGCCTGCGGGCATGGTGCAAGGCAATGACTCGATTAAGAATGCAACCTCCATCCTTGATTATATCTTCCGTGAATTGGCGGTCAGCTATGCGGGCCGTAGCGATCTGGCCCATGTCGATACGGGCGGTGTCCGCTTCGACGATGTCGGCAAGGCGAAGGAAAGTGGCTCCAACCTGCGCGCGCCGAGCGACCCCCGCGTTGCCCAGCCCGCGCTCGATATGGTCAAGCAGCTTGCCTCTATCGGCTATCTGAAAGGCAAGGTGCCGCAGGACTTCACCGGCGATTTGGCGGTGGAATCGGTCAGCCCGGCATCCGAGGGCACGAGCATCATTACCGAACGCGCGGTCGATGCCACGGTTTCGCTGGGTAACAAGGTCATGGACCGCGTAGCCGAGGCGAAAATGAAAGGCTATGAGGGCGATGCCTGCGGCGAATGCGGCAACTTCACGCTGGTCCGCAATGGGGCCTGCCTGAAATGCAATTCTTGCGGCGGAACGAACGGGTGTAGCTGAAGTAACCCCTATGCGAAGAAATTCGTGCGCGAAACCATCGCGCACGGGTACGAACTAAAAAAACAAAGGAAAAAAGGTGAATACACTAGAGGTATTTAAGGAGCTGGGCTGCAACCCAGCTCCTTTCTCCAAACGACAACTCTTTGCTTGCACGCCCAGAATAATCGAAAGGAAATCGACTATGTCGATAAATACGGAAAAAGCACATGAAGCCGCGTCCGTCAATGATGATATTGATGGCGCTGGGTGCGAAACTACCTGCACAATGAGCCGCGAAAGTAGTGATCTTGAAGATAAAATTGGTCTTATCAACACCCCAAAAGATGGTGTGGTAGACGAGGTTATGCACAAGGAATGCACTGGCTGGGATCGCCTTATCCACAAGCAACGTGCATCGGCCGCGACTCGAGGTAGGGAGAATCAGTGCACCTGCTGCCATAGCGTTCTTCGCCCTGACGGCGTTTGTCACGAATGTGGCGAGGATACTAGCTGTTAGTTGATTCTAAACGCTCAGCTACTGGCTGGGCGTTTTTTGCAAATGTTAGAATTGAGGCGGATGTCTCGAAAGAACTACCCCAACACCCCAGATGGTCGCTACTTCGTGTCGAAAGGCAAGATGTGGCGCTGTACCAATCCGGCGCTGTCCGATGGGGAGCGTCGGGCGTTGGTCAAAGCGATGATGAAGGGGCGGATCGGGGAGCGCAATGCGTCCACCGAAGAAGAGATGCGCGTGGCACGGGCGATGATCGATACGGCCAAGCGTGCCTTGGGCGAGCGCGGGCCGGTCTGGTGGGATGACGGGGCCGAGCCAGTCGATCACCATGCACCAGAAAATACACCCTATGCCGAGTGGTGGAATGGCTTATCAAACGAAGAGCGGGCGACAGGGATGTAGCCCAACCGCCCGCAATACCGTCTGGTATTCGTGTATCACTGAAGTGGTACGATCACTGCTTTATCAGATACATAATCATCGTATCTGTGATACTTAATAAGCAGAATGGTTAGGCGGCGGGCGGCTCGGATATATACGATTGCTATAGTGATTTGCGATAAAACTGAGCCATATTTTACGTCAAGAGCCTCGCAAAATATTGCGCTCGATGATTCAGGATAATCGCAATTCGCTTTAGTGCTTTGGATGCTGCCAGCCGTTTTCGCGGCTGGCCTGTTTCGTTGTGAGCGCAGTGGTGTAGTCGCGGGTGAAGGCGATATATCCCTCATCCACCGTCCCCAGATGCTTGCGTACCAGCTCGTGCAGGTTGGGAAGCTTGTGAAAGGGCACGGCTGGTGCCGCATGGTGCTCGGCGTGGTAGGGCATGTTCCATGCTAGGAACCGGACGGCCCGGTTCGTTAGAGTGGTGCGCGTGTTGTCGAACATGTTCGCCACCGCCGGACAATGCGCGTGTTCGGCCAGCAGGTAGAGCCGCAGGATCGGAAAGCCGATCAACAATGGCCCCGGCCATATCCAGAAAGCCCATGGCATAGTCGCCAATGCAATCGCGGCCACGGCATAGAACATCAGCAATATCCGTGCCTCTACCCGAATACGGGCATGGGTGCGCGGTGGTAGATAGGGCGCATCGAGCGCGCCAAAGGCATTGCCAAGCAATACATGCATTTTCGCTACCCAATAGCCTATGGCCGATACATGCCAGATATATTGCCCCCATGTCTCAGGCTTGCCGTCGCCCGCAAGCTCAGGATCATTGTCGGGATCGTTGGTAAAGCGATGATGGGCGAGGTGAAAATACCGAAACCACAGAAACGGCTGCGCCAGCACTACTGCGCAAGCATGGCCGACCCATTCGTTGATCCATCCGCTACGAAATGGGGTCCGATGCGTGCATTCATGTTGCAGCGTAAACAGGAACGCCATGGCGATACCGAGCATTGGCACCAGCAGTCCCCAGAACGAAACTCGCAACGCTATCCCCACCGCGAGCAGGGCGATCAGACCGACATGTCCCGCCAGATGTCGTAGCGCAGGCGCATCCGCCAACGTCATCAAATCATTGCGTTTGTTGGGCGATAAGGTTGCAAGGAATTGCTTATGATCCACCAGCAACCTCTCGTTCCCGCTCCTCATGTCGCACCGGCACGAAGCCCATTTTTATGTAAAGGGGTAGGGCAGCGGGGTGATCCAGCGTGCATGTATTGACGGTGAGCTTCTCGATCCCGGCATCCCACGCATCGTGGATGCCCTCCATTAGCAGCCACGACCCCAGACGCATTGCAATGAACTCCGGTATCAGCCCAAAGTTGGCGATATCGGCGACCGGCATCTCACGAAAATCCAGCATTGCGAGTCCGATCGGTTTACCATGGAGGTACGCTACGTTCAGATGCACTGCGTCATTCTGAACGAAGGCCGCGACCCGGTCGTCTGGCCATGCGTGCAGGTCGGTCCATTCGTGCTCGCCCCCCACAGTATCGTAGAGGTAGCGAAAGAAATGCACGGGCGGATCGACCGCGCGCATGATCGTCAGGCCATCCACGGGGGGCGCACGGCGTGGCTGTGGCGAGCGGGCATCCATCTCAAGCCATGTAACGGTATAAGCGACCTTCATTCCGCCACCTCAGGCGCCAACATACTGCGTTCCATGAGCCACGGATTGATCGCGATGGCCTCGCGTAAGGTCTTCTGTGCTAACCGCCCGCGCCCTTGCGCGATAAGAATGCGGAACCTGCCTGCGAGTGCGCCGAAATGGCGAGGTTCACGTTGTAGGGTCGATTCGATATCGGCCAGCGATTGTTCGTATTTTTCCATGCGGAAATAGGCAAAAGCGCGTTGGTTCCAGCCTTCAGCGAAGTCAGGGGCATAAAGCACCAGCTTGTCCAGCACCTCAATGGCCCCGGCATTGTCGAACGACCCCATCCGTTGACCCGCTAGATCAAGCAATGCCTGTGCATCTGCGTCAGGGGCTTCGCGCCAGCTTTCCCATATTGCGCGTTGGGCGGCATTGGCGATTTGGGCGTCTTCGGTGGATTGCAAAACCTCGAATAAGGCATTGCGTTCTTCCTTGCCGGTATCGGCCAGTGCGGGAGCGGTGAGGAAGAGGGCGAGGGTCAGGATGAGATGTTTCATGCCCATAGAATAGGACGACTATCCCTAACCGTCGAGAGGAGGCTTTCGCTCGGCCTATACGCCCGTTAAAAGCCCGGTAACATTGCCACCGGGGAACGCGCATGTCCGAGCCAGCCATTACCGAAAACCTGATCGCCGATCATGGCCTGAAACCCAATGAATATCAGCGCATCCTTGATTTGCTGGGGCGCGAGCCTTCGTTTACAGAGCTGGGCATCTTTTCGGCCATGTGGAACGAGCATTGTTCCTATAAATCATCGAAATGCTGGCTACGCACCCTGCCCACGACCGGCCCACAGGTAATCTGTGGTCCTGGCGAGAATGCGGGGGTTATCGATATCGGTGACGGGCAGGCGTGCATCTTCAAAATGGAGAGCCACAACCACCCCAGCTTTATCGAGCCATATCAGGGCGCGGCAACAGGGGTAGGCGGTATCCTGCGCGATGTCTTTACGATGGGTGCGCGGCCCGTTGCGGCGCTGAACGCGCTACGTTTCGGCTCGCCTGATCATCCGAAAACCAAGAGTATTGTGCGCGGCGTAGTCGCGGGTATCGGTGGCTATGGTAATTGCTTTGGCGTGCCAATGGTGGGGGGCGAAGTGGAATTCCACAGCGCCTATGACGGTAATCCGCTGGTCAATGCGATGGCCGTGGGCCTCGCCGATGCCGATAAGATTTTCTACTCGGCGGCATCGGGTATCGGGATGCCCATCGTCTATCTGGGCGCAAAGACCGGGCGCGACGGAGTTGGCGGGGCGACGATGGCCTCGGATGAATTCGGTGCGGATGCGGAAGATAAGCGGCCCACGGTGCAGGTCGGTGATCCCTTCACCGAAAAGCGGTTGCTTGAGGCGACGCTTGAATTGATGGCATCGGGCGCGGTGATCTCGATTCAGGATATGGGCGCGGCGGGCCTGACCTGCTCGGCGGTCGAGATGGGGGATAAGGGGGATCTCGGTGTGATCCTCGATCTGGAGAAAGTGCCGACCCGTGAGGCGCATATGAGCGCCTATGAGATGATGCTGTCTGAATCTCAGGAGCGGATGCTGATGGTGCTGCGCCCTGAGAAGGAAGACGAGGCGCGGGCAATATTCGAGAAGTGGGATCTGGATTTCGCCGTGGTTGGCGAGACTATTGCCGAAGACCGCTTTATCGTGCGGCTGAATGGCGAGACGAAGGCCGATCTGCCACTAAAAGCACTGTCGGGCGAAGCACCGGAATACGACCGCCCATGGGTGCCGACGCCCGCGCCAACGCCGCTGAACGATGTGCCGGAAGTGGCTGTTGATGAGGCACTTCTACGCCTGATGGGTTCCCCCGACCTCGCCTCGCGCCGCTGGGTGTGGGAGCAATACGACCATATGGTCATGGCCGATACGGTGCAGCGTCCCGGCGGCGATGCGGCGGTCGTGCGGATACATGGCACCAACAAAGCCCTCGCCATGACGGCGGATGTGACGCCGCGCTATTGCGTTGCCGATCCGGTCGAGGGGGGGCGACAGGCCGTGGCCGAAGCTTACCGTAACCTCTGCGCCGTGGGGGCTAGGCCTTTGGCAGCGACGGATAATCTCAATTTTGGTAATCCCGAAAAACCAGAGATTATGGGTCAGCTTGTCGGCTGTATCGAAGGTATCGGTGCGGCCTGCGCGGCGCTCGACATGCCCATCGTCAGCGGCAATGTCAGCCTATACAACGAAACGGAGGGGCAAGCGATCTTACCCACGCCGACCATTGGCGGGGTCGGGCTACTCGACGATATCGACACGATGCTAACGATGGGCTTCAAATCCGGCGGCGAAGCCATTCTGTTACTTGGGCGCATGGAGGGCTGGTTGGGCCGCTCGCTCTACCTGCGCGAGATGCATGGGCAAGAAGCCGGGATGGCCCCACCCGTTGATCTGGAGGCCGAGCGTGCGGCGGGGGAGTTGGTGCAGCAGCTTGCGAAGGAGGGCGCGTTAACAGCGGCCCATGATGTCGGTGATGGCGGCATCGGCGTGGCGCTGGCCGAGATGGCGTTGGCGGGGGATATCGGTTGCACGGTGCGCTCGCCGGGGGGCCGCGATGACGCAACATTCTTCGGGGAGGATCAGGGCCGTTATCTCGTCACCGTACTGAGCGAGTCCGTAGAACAGATGTTCACCGTCGCCGAGGCCGCTGGCGTCCCCGCCGTCTGGATCGGGGAAACAGGGGGCGAGGCGGTCGAGATCGCAGGTAAGGCGGTGCCGCTGACCAAGCTGCGCAATGCGCATGAGGGTTGGTTCCCGGCGTATATGGGCGACGCCGTTTGAACCGCCGAGTGATTTAACTGGCCGAAATCTATATTTTTTATGACCACTACTTGCTGTAGGTAGCAGGAGAGCAGTTTTACCTGAACTCGAAAAAGCCTATAGCGTGCCTGTAATCTAACGGGAGCGAATTCATGACGCAGACGGGTAGGCATTTTCTGGCGATTCCGGGGCCGACGGTGATCCCCGACCGGGTGTTGCAGGCGATGAATACGCCGATGGTCAATATCTATGAAGGGCCGCTGATCGAGATGACGCATGGCCTGTTCCCCGATCTCAAGCGCGTGGCCGGGACGGCGGGGGATATGGCGATGTATATCGCCAATGGGCATGGCGCTTGGGAAGGCGCGCTGGCCAACGTGATCTCGCCCGGCGACGAGGTGCTGGTGCTGGAATCGGGGCGGTTCGCGGTCGGCTGGGGGGTGATGGCGGCGCAGATGGGGGCGGTTGTCCATACGCTGGATGCGCCGCCGCGCGCAGGGGTTGATCCGGTGGCGGTGGAGGCGCGGCTGCGCGCGGATACGGACCATGCGATCAAGGCAATCCTCGTGGTGCAGGTGGATACGGCGACGGGCGTATGGAACGATATCGAGGCAATCCGGGGGGCCATCGACGCGGCGGGGCATCCTGCGCTCTATATGGTCGATTGTATCGCGTGCTTGGGCTGTGTGCCGTTCAAGATGGATGCGTGGGGTGTCGATGTCATGGTCGCGGCCTGCCAAAAGGGGCTGATGACGCCGCCGGGGGTGGGGTTCAACTTCATGGGTGCGCGGGCGATGGCGCGACGGCATGAGCAGGGCTGTGCGAGCGGTTACTGGGATTGGTTGCCCCGAACAGAGCCGGATATATACTACAAGTTGTTCTGCGGCACGGCCCCGGTGCAGCATATCTTTGGGCTGCGGGCGGCGCTTGATATGATGGCGGAAGAGGGGATGGAAGCGATCTTTGCGCGACATTCGCGGCTGGCGTCTGCGGTGAGGGCGGCGGTGGCGCATTGGGGGCAGGACGGGCCTATCGAGTGCAATATCCTCGATGAAGCGGCGCGCTCGGATGCAGTGACGACGATCCTGACGAGGGATATCGATGCGCAGGCGATGCGGCGGATTTGTGAGGATGAACTTGGCGTGACGCTTGGGCTGGGCATCGGGATGGATGCAAATTCGACGTTCCGCATCGGGCATATGGGCCATGTGAACGAACCGATGATCCTCGGCACGCTGGGGGCGGTGGAGCTGGCGCTGTCACGGATGGGCGCGCCCTTTCAGCGAGGCGGGGTCGAGGCGGCGGTGAGTTCGCTGGAAAATGAAGGGGATTGACATCTGCATTTTTAACCCCCTATATGTTCACGTATTGTTTTCATGTAGGCAAGGTGACGATAGATGGACTGGAAGCTGGCGATAGAGGTGAACCGGGAGGCGCTGTTGCGCCTGCTGGCGATGCTCGTCGGGGCTTCGGGTCTGGCACCAGGCGGGGCAGTAAACACGCTGAAACGGTGGCAGCGACGCCGGGTTCTTGATTTCCTGATACCAGCGGAAGCGGCGGTGCGACGGCTGATTCTCGTCGTGGCGCGGGGAATGAGCGTTATCTTGCGCGAAAAGCGGGGCTTTCCGTCCGGTGGTGTATCGGGCGGCAGGGGTAAACGCGCACCGGTCTTTGGGCTGGTCGATCCGATCCGCCGGG
This sequence comes from uncultured Neomegalonema sp., assembly GCA_937928005.1. Taxonomy (GTDB): domain Bacteria; phylum Pseudomonadota; class Alphaproteobacteria; order Rhodobacterales; family Rhodobacteraceae; genus JAHDDY01. Next base: position 33,843 of record CALFVD010000155.1, read on the forward strand.
TTGGGCTGCGTGCGAAGCATCCAAAAGGGGATGGGCCGCGCATTATTTCTTTCGATGAACCGTATGTTGCCAGAGATACACGCGAGCCTTTGCCGGATGACCTTTTGGATGCGGCGCATCTGTACCAACGGCTAGAGGCGTTGCGACGCGCGCTGGAAGATTTACCCGCACAGGCGCGGCGGTTGCTGCGTTGGCAAGCGCGGTGCGAGCGTGCGCGTGGCGAAGGGCGCTGGGTGCGGGTATCGCCACTACGGTCGGGTAGGCCGCCGGCAGGCATTTATCGTCG
>CALFVD010000156.1 GCA_937928005.1 uncultured Neomegalonema sp.
GGTGAATTGGCCGCCTATGTCGCGGAATCGGGTCGTCCTATCTGGGAGGAAGACCTGACCGGGATTCGCGGCTCCAGCGGATTGGCGGCGCTCAACGATGTGGCGGGTGATCCCGTAATTGCGGATGGCGTGGTTTATGCGGCCAGCCAGTCCGGGCGGCTTGCAGCAATCAGCCTCAGCGATGGGGATCGTGTCTGGACACGCAATATCGGTGGGGCGCAGGCACCCTATATTGCCGGAAATGTATTGTTTTTCGTCACTGATTCCGGCGACTTGCATGCACTGGACCGGAAAACGGGTGATAGCATATGGCGCACGCCGCTAGGCGCGTATCGCGACCCGGATAACCGCGAGGAAGCCATCGTCTGGGCCGGGCCGGTTTTGGCAGGGGGGCGGTTGTTGCTGACATCCAGCACCGAGCGCCTGATCGCTGTCGACCCATTGACGGGACAGATATTGGCCGAGGCCGCATTGGGCGACCCGGCAAGCGTATCGCCGGTCGTGGCAGGTGGGACGACCTATGTCTTGACCGACGATGCGGTGTTGACCGCATATCGCTAGGATAATAAGTGGTATTTAGTGTTGCGATTATTGGTCGCCCAAACGTCGGGAAATCGACCCTTTTCAACCGTTTGGTCGGCAAGCGTCTTGCGCTGGTCGATGACAGCCCCGGCGTTACGCGCGACCTGCGCGAGGGCGATGGGCGGCTACGCGATCTGAAATTCACTGTGATTGACACAGCGGGATTGGAAGAAGCCACCGACGATTCGCTTCAAGGCCGGATGCGCAAGTTGACCGAACAGGCCATTGATGCCGCCGATGTGTCGCTATTCATGGTTGATGCGCGGGCGGGCATCACCTCGACCGATCGAGAATTGGCTGATCTCCTGCGCAAGAAGGGCGGGCGGGTAATCCTGCTGGCGAATAAGTCCGAGGGGCGCGCGGGCGACGAAGGGTTCTACGAAGGCTTTGGGCTGGGCCTTGGCGAGCCGGTGCGCATCTCCTCTGAGCATGGTGAGGGGATGCTGGAACTGCGCGATGCGCTCGCACCTTTCGCCGAAGAATTCGAGATGGACGAGGATTCGTTGCCCGAGATCGAGATTGTCCTCGACCCCGAAACCGGCGAGCCGGTGGAGAGCGAGGGGCCAGCAAGACCGATCCAAATCGCCATTGTTGGGCGACCCAATGCCGGAAAATCCACACTCGTAAACCGTATTCTTGGTATGGATAAGATGCTGACCGGGCCAGAAGCGGGCATCACCCGCGATGCAATCGGTACGGTCCATGACTGGGGCGGCATGCCGGTTAAATTGTTCGACACTGCCGGAATGCGGAAACGCGCGAAAGTCACGGGTAAACTGGAAAAGCTATCGGTATCTGATGGTTTGCGCGCAGTGAAGTTCTCGGAAGTCGTGGTTGTCCTACTCGATGCGCAAAACCCATTGGAAAGTCAGGATTTGCGCATCGCGGATCTGGCCGAGCGCGAGGGGCGCGCAGTCGTGATCGCGGTCAATAAATGGGATCTCGTCGAGGAAAAACAGAAGGTTATGGCCGCGTTGAAAGAAGCGGTGGATCGTTTGCTGCCACAATTGCGCGGCGTGCCCTTCGTGATGTTGTCGGCTAAGGATGGAAAAAACATCGACCGACTTCACGATGCCGTGAGGAAAGCCCATGCGACGTGGAATATCCGCGTCTCGACCGCGCGCCTGAACCAATGGTTGACGGAGGCAGTATCGCGCCACCCGCCGCCCGCTCCGGGGGGGCGACGGATAAAACTGCGCTATGTCACGCAGGCGAAAACCCGCCCGCCGACCTTCATTGTTTTCTGTTCACGTCCAGAGGAACTATCTGCTTCGTACCGGCGTTACCTCATCAACGGATTGCGCGATACGTTTGGATTGGCTGGAACCCCCTTGCGTCTAATGATGCGCAAGAGGGATAATCCATACACACCGCGTGCATCCTGATGAAAATTCGACCACTGGTTCTAACGAATGCCGCAAAAGCCGTTGTTCTGTCGCCCTGAGGTTGAAAGCGTGCGGTACATTTTGTGTCGCATTGAACCGCATTAGGGTCATGTGAACCCGTATCATCTGGAGAGAACAATGAAACGTTCGATCATCACGCTTTGTGCCGTATTTGCGGCAACCTCTGCCTCCGCGCAGAGCCTCGACGGCCTACTTGGTGGCTTTCAGGATACGGCGAAAGCAACGGCATTCGATTCGGCTGTTGGCAGTCAGGCTCCCGGTTTGTCTGGTTTAACCAATCAATTATCGAACAGCCAAAAGGCGCAGCTTTTTGATTTCGGTCTGGATAACGCAGGAACAGTTGGCCAAGTTGCGGCTGGTGCAAGCGCGCTCGGTGCAGTCGGTTCAGCAACCGGTGTTACGGGGCAGCGGGTCCAGCAGCCTGCCTATGGTGCGGCGCAGCCCGCCTATCGCGCTCCGGCACAGCAGCCCGCATATCAGCAGCCCGCCCAGCCCGCCTATGGTGCAGCGCCGCAGCCAACCTATCAACAACCTGCCGCTACCGCCTATGGAGCGGCCCCAGCGCAGCAGCCTGCCTATCAGCAACCTGCCTATCAGCAGCCTGCTCAACGACCAGCATACGGCACGCCTCCACAGCCCGCTTATCAAGCCCCTGTGCAACAACCAGCCTATGGCAGAGCGGCCCCACAGCCGAACTATCAGCAACCCGCTTACCAGCAGCGGCCTGCACAGCCCGCCTACCAACAACCCGCTTACCAGCAGCAGCGGCCTGCCTATCAACAACCTGCACAGCCCGCCTATGGAGCGGCCCCTGTCCCAGCGCAACAGCCAACGGTCACGCAGGGGCTTATCGGTGGTGCATTAAAACTCGGCCTTGGTGCGCTAAAATAGCATGAGTAAATAGTTGTAGCGATTGGTATAAATCCAATCGACTATGGCTAAAAAAGTGAAACGACCCCCTGTGCGGCTTTCGCGCAGGGGGTTAATTTTGTGCTGTCTTCGCCGGGATAAAAACGTCCGCGCATTGCGGTCGGCATGGCGGGCGGGCGGTGGAATATTACGCGGATACCCGCTTTCTCGCGTTCGGCGGCATAGGCGCGGGCGAAAGCCAATCCGGCATCCTTTGCGGCGTGATAGGGGGACCAAAGCGGTTTTCCATCGAAAGAATCGGTCAGAAAAACCGCACGGGCATCACCAGACGCATTAAGCAATGGATCGGTAACGCGCAGCAAGGTTTGGACGGCGCGAGCATTGATTGCGAAAGCTTTGTCCAAATCCTTCGCATCGGCATGGATTACGGGTGATAGGCGCGGCGCATGGATCGCGCAATGCACCAGCACGTCCAGCCGCCCATGGCGCTGAAAAATAGCTTCAGCCATACGCTCCATTGCTTCGGTATCGGTGATGTCGAGGGGCAGTAGGGTAGGGCGGATGCCGCCATCTTCCGCTATACGATCATCAAGATCTTCAAGACCACCCTGCGTGCGGGCCAGCGCCCAAACCTGCATACCCTGCGATGCAAGCGCGCGGGCGGTCGAGAAACCCAATCCCCGTGATGCGCCGGTAACAAGGGCAATCCGGCATTCGCTCATTTGGCGGTGTCCAGCACGATTTCGCCGCTCTCGATGGCATCGCTAGGCCGCAACGGATATTCGCCGGAGAAGCAGGCGTCGCAATATTGCGGATTGGCATTGTTGCGGCTCTCCTCGCCGCAAGCACGGTAAAGACCGTCGAGCGAGACAAAACTGAGGCTGTCGACGCCGATGTGATCGCGCATTTCCTCGGTTGTCATATGCGATGCGAGCAGCTTAGCGCGGTCAGGCGTATCTACGCCATAGTAGCAAGGCCATGCAGTCGGGGGGGAGGCGATGCGGAAATGAACCTCCGCCGCGCCCGCATCACGCACCATCTGCATGATCTTAATCGAGGTGGTGCCGCGCACGATGGAATCGTCCACGAGGATCACGCGCTTGCCTTCGACCGCCGCTTTATTGACGTTAAGTTTCAATTTCACGCCAAGATTTCGGATGTGATCGGTCGGCTCGATAAAGGTACGGCCTGTATACTGGTTGCGGATCACACCAAAGGCGAAGGGAATGCCACTTTCTTGAGAATAGCCGATGGCAGCGGGGGTGCCGCTATCGGGAATAGGGCAGATAACATCGGCCTCAATAGAGGCTTCGCGGGCGAGTTCAACGCCGATACGGCGGCGGGTTTCGTAGACGCTACGCCCCTCAATCGCGCTGTCAGGGCGCGAGAAATAGACATATTCAAAAACACAGAACCGGCTCGGTTTGGGCATGAAAGGGCGGCTTGATTCAATGCCCTTATCGCTGATCACGACCATCTCGCCGGGGTCGATATCGCGCACATATTCTGCGCCGATGATATCGAGTGCGCATGTCTCGGATGACAGGACATAAGCTTTGCCAAAGCGGCCCAGCACAAGGGGGCGCACGCCAGAGGGATCGCGCAGGCCAATCATTTTGGTGCGCGTCATGGCGATGATCGAGAACGCACCCTCGACCGCGCGCAGGGCATCGGTCAGGCGTTCGGGCAGGCGGTTCTGGATCGAGCGGGCCATAAGGTGGACGATACATTCGGTATCGGATGACGACTGAAAGATCGAACCACGTTTGATGAGGTCGGTGCGTAGGGCGGCGGCATTGGTGATGTTGCCGTTATGGGCGATGGCACAGCCGCCCGGGGCAAACTCCGCGAAGATCGGTTGGATATCGCGTAGGGCTGTCGTGCCCTTGCTACCCGCCGTCGAGTAGCGGTTATGGCCGATAGCCAGCGCACCGGGTAGGCGGTCGATGGCGCTTTGCTTGGTGAAGGTATCGCGCACAAGACCGATGCGGCGGTCGTTATAGAATTGCTGGGTTGCCGCATCATAGGAGACGATGCCCGCCGCCTCCTGCCCACGATGCTGGAGCGCATGGAGGCCCAGCGCAACAAGGGCAGTGGCGTCGCCCGCCTCGGCCCCGCATACGCCGAAGACGCCGCATTCCTCATGCAGCTTGTCGTCCCAGATCGTGTCGTCTTCGGCCATGCTCGGATTCCTTGGTCAGACGGATGCGGCGGAGGTCAGTTTGAGATGGGAGCAGGCTCGACGAGTTCGTTCACGGGATCGCTGCTGGCACCGGGTGCCTTATCGAACAGGTCCGCCATCGCCGCCTGAAGAAAATCAGGCATTTCGGTCGGCATTACGTCGCGCAACGCGGCGGCGGTATCAGCGACGATCTTGCCACCATAGGAAGTCTGAATCGGTTCGCTCTGAATGACCGCTGGGTTCGATCCTTCAAAAAGAATCCATGCCAAAGCGAGCAAAACCAGACCACGCGCGATGCCGAACAGAAAGCCCAGACCCTTATCGATAGGACCAAGTGCAGAGTTGCGGATCGCCGAGGAGATTATGCTACCGAGGATCGTCATAATTATCAGCGCGATGACGAAGGCAATGGCGATTGCTGCCCATGGGGTCAGATCACCCAAATCCACGAAATCGCGAATTACAGGTTCGACCATCGGGTAGAAGCTTAGCGCGGCGATACCGGCAACGAGCCAGATGCCCAAGGTGAAAACTTCTTTTGTAAAGCCCCGGCTGTAGGCGAAAAGGGCGGAGAGCAGCACAACGATTGCGATGCCCACATCTACGATTGTTGAATTGAGTTCCATCTGTCTTTCCTATGGCTACGCATTGTCGCCCGGATCAAATCTGTCGACCAGCGTACGTAATTCGTCGAATTCCTCGATTCGTACCGCTGACTTGTCACCATCTTCCTTAGCATCCCCTGACTTTGCGCGCGAAGGGGCGAATACCGTATCGAAACCCAATTTTTCCGCTTCGCGCATTCGGGCACCAGCCTGAGCCACCGGGCGGATGGCTCCTGACAGGCTAATCTCGCCGAAAACGACCGTGCGGGCGGGTATTGGATTGTTCGTATAACTCGATATCAGTGCCGCCGCTACCGCCAGATCAGCCGCAGGCTCGCTGATGCGAAGGCCGCCCGCGACATTGAGATAAACGTCGAAGGCGGCGAGTTGAAGGCCGCAGCGTGCCTCCAATACCGCAAGCACCATCGCGAGTCGGCCCGAATCCCAGCCAACCACTGCGCGGCGCGACGTGCCGAGCGCTGATTGGGCGACGAGGGCTTGAAACTCCACGAGGACAGGGCGCGTCCCCTCGATTCCCGCGAAGACGACTGATCCGGGGGCGCGCTCGTCGCGGTCGCCCAAGAAAAGGGCGGAGGGGTTCTTTACCTCGGTCATACCGCCGCCAGTCATAGCGAAGACGCCGATTTCGTCGGCGGGACCAAAGCGATTCTTCACGGCGCGCAGGATGCGGAACTGGTGCCCGCGCTCCCCCTCGCAATAAAGAACGGTATCAACCATATGCTCGACCACGCGCGGACCGGCGATCTGGCCTTCCTTCGTGACATGGCCGACGAGGATGACGGCGACGCCGCGCCGTTTTGCAAAATTCGTAAGCTCCAATGCACATGCGCGGACCTGAGAGACGGAGCCGGGGGCGCTGTCGATGGTATCCGACCACATTGTCTGGATCGAATCGATGATGACGAGCGCGGGTTTCTCGGCATCGAGCGTGGTCAGGATATCGCGCAGGCTGGTTTCCGCCGCGAGAAGGACATCGGTATCGGAGACGCCAAGGCGAGCAGCACGCAGGCGGATTTGGGCGCGTGCCTCCTCGCCGGAGACATAGATCGTCTTGGCACCCGTGCGGGCGATGGCGGCGGCGGCCTGTAGCAGGAGCGTGGATTTGCCGATACCGGGATCACCACCCAGCAGGATGGCCGAACCGGGGACCAACCCGCCGCCAAGCACCCGGTCGAACTCGCCAATACCGCTATTCGTGCGTACAGGTGGCGCTTCTTGGGCGGAGAGAGATGACAATTCGACCCGGCGTCCCTTGCCCGTGCCGAGGGATTTGGATGGGGGACCAGCGGTCTGGGCGGCTTCCTCAACCAGTGTGTTCCACGCGCCGCAATCGTCGCATTTGCCCGCCCATTTGCCGTGGGCAGTGCCGCAGGATTGGCAGACATATCGAACCGCTGCGCGCGCCATGCCTAGCCGCCCACGCCTTTGAACATCAGAATGAAGATCGGAACGGCCAGCGCGACCAATCCGACAAAGGCGATAATGGCGATGGGGATATCCACCGCGCGCCGCTCTGGCATGCGGGAGAGGCGTTGATGGGTTGTGAAGGTCATTACGGCGGCGACCAGCAGCACGGGAACCCCCGCCATACGCGCCGCCGGGATCATGTCGATGGCCATGAGGATCACCAGCGCCATGCCAAAGAGGATGCCAACCGCTTGCCCGACGCGACCGCGTGGAAACAGCGTAAAACTGCTTACCACGCTCGACAACATTATTGCGATCAAGCCAATCAACCCGATAATGGCGAGAGGCAGGCCAACGGCGAGGCCGAAGAAGATTTCGAGTATCTGGGTCATCTAACGGCCTCTATCGGGCCTGTCGCGCGGCCATGGATGAACTGGTCGATATAAGGGTTGTCGCAGGTATCGAGGTCGGCGACGGGGCCGGTCCATTGGATCACACCGTCATGGAGCATTGCGACCTTATCGGCGATCTTGCGCACGCTGCTCATATCATGGGTGATGGTCATGGCGGTTGCGCCCATCTCGACCACGACCTCGCGGATCAGGTCGTTAATGACATCGGCCATAATCGGGTCGAGGCCGGTGGTCGGCTCGTCGAAGAAGATGATTTCAGGATCATCGGCAATGGCGCGGGCGAGGCCAACACGCTTTTGCATCCCACCAGACAATTCACCGGGGTAGAGATCGGCGTTTTCGGGGCCAAGACCGACACGGCGCAGCTTTGCGATGGCGGTGTCGCGGGCATCGGCCTTGTTCATACGGCGGCGTAGGCGGAAGGCGACGTTTTCCCAGACGCTAAGGCTATCGAACAGCGCACCGCCCTGAAAGAGCATCCCGAATTTGTCGAGCAGGGCATCACGCTTGCCACCGCGCGCCTTGTCGGCGCGGATATCATCGACCCAGACCTCGCCCTTGTCGGGTTGGATCAGACCGAGGACGGATTTGATCGTGACGGATTTACCGGTGCCGGAGCCACCGATGACGACCATCGACTCGCCGGGCATTACGTCAAGATTGACGCCGCGTAAGACGTGTTTCGGTCCGAAACTCTTATGCACATCTTTGAGGGCGATCTTCGGAGTCATGTGGTGAAGAACAGTTCTGTCAGGATGTAGTTTGCCGCGAAGATCAGGACGGAGGCGGAGACGACGGCATTGGTGGTCGCGTTGCCCACGCCCTGAGCGCCCCGGCCAGAATTATAACCGTGGTAGCAGCCCATAAGCGTGATGATGAAGCCGAACACGGCGGCTTTGTAGAGGCCCGACATGATGTCCCCGGCTTCAAGGAAATTCACCGTGTTTGAGATATAGGCGCTTGCGCTGAAATTTAGCCGGTTCACGCCGACCAGAAACCCGCCCATTACCCCGATGATATCGGCTACGGCCACAAGAATAGGCAGGGTTACGATCCCGGCAATCAAGCGTGGGGCGACGAGGTATTTGAAGGGGTTGGTCGAGAGCGTGGTTAGCGCGTCGATCTGTTCCGTCACGCGCATGGTGCCAAGCTCTGCGGCAATGGCGGAGGAAACACGGCCCGCAACCATCAACCCGCCCAAGACCGGCCCAAGCTCCCGCACAATACCGATGGCAACGATGGAGGCGACGACCCCTTCGGCATTGAAGCGTGACCCACCAATATAGATTTGCAGCGCCAGCACGGCCCCGGTGAACAGGGCGGTTAGGCCGACGACGGGCAGCGAGAAATAACCAATCTTGAGCATCTGGCGCAGCGTTTCGCGCCAATACCATCTCGGCAGGACCATGTGGATAATGCCCTGTACCGCAAACAGGAATAGCGCGCCGGTCGATCTGAAAAGACCGAGGACCGAGGCGCCGATGCCCGCAAGAAAGCCTTGAAAAGCCGATAGAACCGCCACGCTCACATCCCGATAGTTTCGTTACGCGCCCTTGTAGCGCCGTTCGTAGCGCGTTCCAAGCGCGGTGAGCAGTTCGTAACCTATGGTGCTCGCATCCGCCGCCAATGCATCAATGGAACGGGTTGGGCCGATGATCTCTACTGGATCATTTTCGCCGAAATTGGGGAAGTCGGTGACGTCGATTGTGATCAGATCCATACTTACCCGACCCGCCACTGGTGCCGCTTTGCCGTTGATATAGACAGTGCTGTTATTCGATATCGCACGGTGAACACCATCGGCATAACCGAGGGGCAGGGTGGCGATGCGGGAGGGGCGGTTGGCGGTCCAGTCTGCGCCGTAGCCCACGGTTGTCCCTATCGGCACGTCACGAATCTGGATGGCCGGTGTCGTGAGGGTGACGACGGGTTCGGCTTCCCAGAATGGCAGGCCGCCATAGAGGCCGATGCCACAGCGGACGAGGTCATGGTGGTAGGCGGGGCCAAGCAGAGTGCCGCCCGTCGCAGCGAGGCTGGCGCGGGCGTTGGGCGCGTGGGGGCGCAGGGTTGCGAGATGGGCGGCGAAATGACTGCGTTGATCTTCGTTCTGGGGGTGCTCTGGTTCGTCGGCACAGGCGAGGTGGGACATAATCAGCGTGACTTGCGCCAGCGTGGCGGCTTCACCCACGATTAGGGCGGGGATATCGGCGGGCTGCACCCCAAGGCGCGACATGCCGCTGTCGAGTTGCAAGGCACAGGGACCACCGCCTGCCTTGCGCCATGCGGCCACCTGTGCGGGGGAGTTGAGGCAGGGGCGCAGGCTGGCGGCGCGGGTGTCGGCTGCGCCATTGGTATCCGTGCCGTTGAGGATGTGGATTGTTGCATCGGGCAGGATATCGCGCAGGGCAAGACCTTCGCTCAATGTTGCGACGAAGAAACTACGGCACCCTTCGGCATAGAGAGCGCGGGCGACCGGGGCGAAGCCCAGCCCGTAGGCATCTGCCTTCACTGCCGCGCCAGTTTCGGCGGCCCCGGACAGTTTGTCGAGGGCACGCCAGTTGCTGCGAATGGCGGTGAGGTCGATGGTTAGGGTCGGTAGAGTCAATCGTCAAAACTTCGAGGTAACGGTTGCTTGTCTTTGCTCTTATTCTTCGAGAAATCTACGGTTGTACCTGGTTGATGTCCAATGCCGATAGGCTTGTCATAACCTTGCCGGATTGGAGCACTCTCTCCAAAATTTGAGTGCCGCTCTTCGCGGGCGAGGTCGCTGAAGCGGGTGAACTGTGCCTCAAAATGGAGTTTCTCGATGCCGATGGGGCCATGGCGCTGCTTGCCGATCACGACCTCGGCGACGGCATGGACCTGATCCATCGCCTCCATCCAGACAAGGTGTTCCTGCGTTCCCTCGCGCGGTTCGGTACGGGACAGGTAATATTCCTCGCGGTAAACGAACATGACCACGTCCGCGTCCTGCTCAATCGAGCCGGATTCGCGCAGGTCGGAAAGCTGGGGCCGCTTGTCGTCGCGATCCTCGACCTTTCGCGATAGCTGCGACAGGGCAATGACGGGGATGTCGAGTTCCTTGGCGATGGCTTTCAGGCCGCGCGTGATCTGCGAAATTTCGTTCACGCGGTTATCGCTGGCGCGCCCGTCGCCGTTGAGCAATTGCAGGTAATCGACGACGATCAGATCGAGGCCCGATTGACGCTTGAGCCGCCGCGAACGGGCGGAGAGCTGGCCAATCGTCAGGGCGGGCGTGTCGTCGATATAAAGGGGTTTCGTCTCAAGAACGCGGGCGACTTCGACGAATTTGCGGAACTGTGCCTCGTCCAACTCGCCCCGCCGGATTTTCTCGGAACTGATCTCGCATTGCTCGGCGAGGATACGGGTGGCGAGCTGCTCGGCACTCATCTCCAGCGAGAAGAAACCAACGACGCCGCCATCGAGCGTAACGGTCTTGCCGGTCTCGTCCGGGCCTTCGCGAAAGGCTTTGGCGACGTTGAAGGCGATGTTGGTGGCCAGCGCGGTCTTGCCCATCGAAGGGCGACCCGCGAGGATCAAAAGGTCAGAGCGATGCAGGCCGCCGAGTTTGGTATCCATGTCGCGCAGGCCGCTAGAAAGGCCCGCAAGCTTGCCATCGCGTTGATAGGCGGCATTGGCAACCTCGACCGCCTCGGTAACGACGCGCCCGAAATTCTTGAAGCCGCCCTCGATGCGGCCTTTCTCGGCCAATGAATAGAGCGTCTGTTCAGCGGCGGAGATGTGGTCAGCGGAAAGGCGGTCGTCGGTGAAATCGCCCGCATTGTCTGAGATATCCTCGCCCAGTTGGATCAGGTCGCGCCGGATGGCCATCTCATAGACCATGCGGCCATAATCGAGGACGTTGAAGACGCTGACGGCGGCATCGGCCAAGTTCAACAGGTAGACTGGCCCGCCGAGTTCGGCCATGCCGGGGTCGTTCTCGAACGCCGCGCGCAGGGTAATGGGCGAGACGACCTGACCGTTTTGCACCCGGCGACCGGCGGTCTCATAGATGCGGGCATGGACGGGGTCATAAAAATGTTCGGCATAGAGAAAGCTATTCAGGCGGTCGAAAACCTCATTGTTCACCAGAAGTGCGCCAAGCACGGCCTGCTCCGCCTCGATGCTGTGGGGCAGGGCGCGAACGGGGGCGTCGGCGACGCCGGGGATGGATGTATGCTCGTTCATGCGGACCTCCTCGCGGTGAGTCTCAAGCATACGATTTTTACAGGAGGGCGTCATGCGGTTTGGTCGGGTATCGCAATCCTCAAACCTGAGAACGGTCGCATTACGGTTCTTTTTCCTGATTTGCCCGGATGCGGCACTGTTGGTGATACGTTGGATGAAGCCCTCGTGCTCGCGTCGGAGGCTCTTGGCGGTCATGTCGAAACTTTGCGTGGGATTGGTGGCGTTATTCCCGCTCCACGCTCGTTGTCTGAGGTTCGTGCCGAGACGGATGATCCGGCGATTGCGCTCGTTGCGGTTCCGTTGATCGAAGACCAGGGTACGTCACGGCGGGTAGATGTATCGTTCGATCCCGGCCTGCTCGACGCTATCGACGGGGCAGCGAAATCGCGTGGCATGACCCGCTCGGCGTTTCTCTCCAGTGCTGCACGACGAGAATTGATCGGCGTGTAGTCAGTTCACGATAAAAAAAGCCGCCGGGCGAACCGGGCGGCTTTCGTTTTGCACGAAATGATCTGGAGATCAGTCGGCGTCGGCGTATTCTTCGTCGCCGGTGTCGCGCAGGTCTTTCTTGGCGCGGCGTTCGGCGGTACCACCCTCGATTTCCTCGTCTTCTTCCTTTGCTTCCTCGGCGGGAGCGTCGTCCTTGAGGATTTCCTCGCGGATATCGGCGTCCTCGTCGAACAGGGAGCGGACGTCGAATTCGGCGGCTTCCGCCGCGTCTTCCTCGGCGCGCAATTCGGCGATGGATTTGCCTTCAGCCTGAAGCACAGCTTCGTCTTCGGAGCGGGCGACGTTTGCCGTTACCGTAACGGTGACTTCGGGGTGCAGAACGACGCGAATGTCGTGCAAGCCAAGTTCCTTGATCGGGCTTTCCAACTCGATCTGGTTACGGCCTACCTTGAAGCCATCGGCGACAAGTGCATCGACCACATCGCGGGTGGTGACGGAACCGTAGAGGTTGCCGGTGTCGGAGGCCTGACGGATCACCACAAACTTGTGCTCCTCCATGCCCTGCGAGGATGCTTTCGCCGCCTCTTTCTTCTCTTCGTTCAGCTTTTCGATGCCAGCGCGTTCGGCTTCAAAACGGGCAAGGTTTGCCTTGTTCGAGCGAAGCGCGCGGCCCGTCGGCAGTAGGTAATTGCGGGCGTAGCCGGGCTTTACGCTGACGACTTCGCCAAGGGCACCGAGTTTCTCGACCCGTTCAAGCAGGATAACTTCCATGGTTCGCGCTCCTTACTTGATGACATAGGGCAGCAGGGCAAGGAAACGGGCGCGTTTAATGGCTTTCGCCAATTCGCGCTGCTTCTTCGCCGAGACTGCGGTGATGCGAGAAGGTACGATCTTGCCGCGTTCCGAGATGAAACGCTGGAGCAATTTCGTATCTTTGTAATCGATCTGTGGCGCGCCATCGCTGGAGAAGGGGCAGGATTTGCGGCGGCGGAAGAACGGGCGGCGTTGTGGTCCGGCCATCAGGACTGCTCCTCTTTCTTGTCAGCGGCGGGCGCTGCATCATCTGCGGGCGCGGCATCCTTGACTTCTTCGGTGCGCGGCGCACGGTCATCACGGGGAGGGCGCGCGCCACGGCGTTCGTCGCGCGCATTCTTGCCCTGCATCATTTGGCTTGGGCCTTCCTCGTGCTCTTCGACGCGGAAGGAAACCGTGCGCATGACGTTTTCGTTCAGGCGCTGCTGACGCTCCATTTCCTGCACGGCGGCAGAAGGGGCATCAAGCCGGAGCATTGCGTAATGCCCCTTACGGTTCTTGTTGATCTTGTAGGCCATGGGGCGCAGACCCCAGTATTCATGGCCGATGACCGTACCGCCATTCTCGGTGATGACACCGGAGAATTGCTCGATCATGCTTTCGGCCTGTGCGCCGGAAACGTCCTGACGCGCGATGAACACATGCTCGTAAAGAGGCATGGTATTATCCTTCATAAGCGACGGCTTCAAAGTACGGGGGCGATTCTCCTCCCATCCCGTACACGAGCGGTCCGTCACGAACATCTGTCGGGAGAAGAAAGGGCCGTTTAGCCGTTGCCCCGCCTAGATGCAAGCGCGAAAGGTCAGCGCACAAAAAAGGGCCGCTCCCGAAGGAACGGCCCCAGTATCCCGGTATATAGTCTCGGGTATCGCTTAGTTCGCGCCGATCAGCGGAACTGGGTTTGTGGCACCCGCATAGGAGTCGAGCGATTCGTCGATGCTACCCGCTTCAACGAAGACATCTGCTACGCCTTTCATGAAGGTCTGGATGCCACCACCGAACCACTTGCCGGTCAGCTGCTCTTCACGCGATGGGAATTTCATCGTTGCGATCGACGCTTCGGCTGCTTCGAGGTCCATGCCGGATTCCTTGGCGATGACTTCGAGCATACCTTTGCTGCCCACACCAGAGTTCCAGCGGTCGTTGGCGGCTGCCGTGACTTTCAGGAATTTGGCGAGAATTTCAGGATGCTTTTGTGCGAATTCCGTCGGCACGGAGGTCACGTCAAAGACGAGGATGCCGAGATCTTCTTTTTCAGAGCCGGTCAGCAGCACTTTACCCGATTCTTTCATGCGGGTCAGGCCACCACCATAACCACATGCGAAATCAACAGCACCCTGAGCGAGCGCGATTGCACCGTCGGGGGGAGGCATATCGACGACATTCAGGGTCGAGATGTCGACGCCGAAATGGTTCATCTGGCGCAGGAAGCCGTAATGCGCGGCGGTGCCGAGAGGCACGGCGACACGCTTGCCAGCAAGCTCACTTGCGTTGCTTTTGTCGATACCGAGCTTGCCCGGAACAACACAGTTGTCGTTCTCAGAATAGCTGACGGCAACATCGACAACCTGAAGGTCGAGGCCGGAGGAGGCGGCAACCACGAAGGGAGGCAGGCCTTGGCTGAGGGCGATATGAACGTCGCCGGATGCCATTGCAGCGGACATGGCGGTGCCGGTTTCAAACGAACGCCATTTGACTGGCATACCGAGTTCAGCTTCATACGTGCCGTCGACCTTTGAGGCCAGAGCAGGCATTGGCCATTCAAGGAAGTAGGCGACGGAAAGTTCTTCGAGCGCCTGTGCCGATTGTGCGGACAGAGCGAGCGTCGCACTCGCCACAATGGCGGAAATGGTCTTACGTAGCATATGGGATCTCCCGTTGGTTTCTTGTCTCTTCCTACCTCCATCCACCGAAATGGATGAATTTTGAGGTGGATCGTCTCGTTTATGAACTAACGATCATGCAACCCTATTGCATTCCTCGCGGAAAGGGGAACAGATTCGACAGCGTTTTGAAAAGAGGATTGTGATGACGGATTATGCCGGGGCCGAAGCGTCATTATGGGCGTATACCGTGCCGAAACGATACGTTGGGGCCGCGCTGGCGGATGATGTGTCCTGTGATGTTGCGGTGATCGGTGCGGGCTTTACCGGGCTTCGCGCGGCGCTGGAGCTGGCGGAAGCGGGTACGAATGTGACCGTCCTCGATTCGGGTGGGGTGGGGTGGGGTGCCTCAGGTCGAAACGGGGGACAGGTCAATCCGATGCTGCCCGTGTTCAGGCCCGATGACCTGTTGAAGGCGGTTGGACCCACATATTTTGAGCGTCTGGCCTCAGTCTCTTTAGGGTCAGCGGATGCCCTGTTTGACCTAATCCGCAAATATGGAATCGACTGTGATGCACGGCAGAAAGGATGGCTGCGCGTTGATCATTGTGCAAAGGCGCGAGACACGGCACGCAAGGGGGCGAAGCTGTGGATGGAATATGGTGCGGATTTCGAGTTTCTGGAAGGGGACGAGGTGCGCCGCCTAAGCGGGTCGCCGATCTATGATTCCGCCGTGATGGCGCGCAAGGGCGGGGCGGTTCAACCGTTGGCGCTGGTTACGGGGCTGGCTTTTGCCGCCGAAAAGGCAGGTGCGCGCATTTTTGAGCGAACGGCAGTGGGGGCGATGGCACGCGGGGAAGATGGCTGGGTGCTCGATTGCGGTACGCATAAGGTGCGGGCGGCACAGGTGGTGCTTGCAACAAACGGATATTCGGGAGCGGTACGCCCCGATGTAATGCGCGTCATCTTGCCTGTTACAACGACGCAGATTGCGACAGATAGTTTGCCCGATGACCTCTATGACACCTTGCTACCAGAGGGGCATACGATTGCCGATACGCGCCGCTCGATCATGTATTCGCGCCGCGAGCCGCATAACCGCTTTGTCTATGGCGGGGCGGGGGCGTCTGGGCGCGATGGTACACCGAGGGGATTCGATGCGCTGCGCCGGGATGCGCAACGGATCTATCCGCAGTTGAAAGGCGTGAAATGGCGCTGGCAATGGGGCGGCAAGATTGCCGTGACCGAGGATCGCGTGCCCCGCTTTATGGAGCCTGAGCCGGGGCTGCTGGTGGGCATGGGCTATAACGGGCGTGGCGTGGCGATGTCGCATGTCATGGGCAAGGTTCTTGCCGACCGGGCGCTGGGCGCGCCCGCCGACTCGCTCCCTTTCCCGGTATCGAAACCTGACCCTATGGCGTTTCGGCGCATACAGGCATTAGGCAAGGGCATCGCCATCACGGCGATGCAGATGATGGATCGATACGAGATGCGCGCAGGCGCGTGAGAGATGGCGTGATGATCGGTAGACTTGATAAGTGGCTCAGGCGAAAGGTGCGCGCGCGGATAGAGAAGCTCGATCCGCCAACCTACGAAGAGTACGTCGAAAACCGTTCAGCCAGCGAAGAGTTGAATCGTCTGCACGGTATCCTCAATGCCATCACGGCGCATATCGGCACGCTGCTAACGCATATTTCGGCAATGATCGCTGTGCTGGGGATCATGCTCATCATCTTTGCGGACAGCTTCTACACCTCGCTGTTCGTTTATATCGAGATGATGCTCTACACGGTGCTGGCGTTCCTGTGCATCTATACGACCCGTTGGAGCGGTTTCGTCTCGTCTTCGCCCAGTGGAGTGCGGCCCAGCATCGTATATCAGTCATACCTGCGGCGGCGTTATCTGTACCAATTGTGCTCAGATGGTGTGCTGATCGTGACGGTCATGTTCCTGCTGACTTTGCTGGGGCATTTCTTCTTTTTGTTGTTTTTACGGTGAAATGAGGTCAGGCTAAACCATAGAGCGTCAGGAAATGCGCAGTCTATAGCGATTTGCGATAACCCTGAGCCATATTTTGCGCCAAGAGCCGCGCAAAATATGGCGCTTGGTGATTCAGGATAATCGCAATTCGCTGTAAGCCGGATATGGACTATGCGATGATTGACGCGACGATTGCGAAAATTCACCGCTCAAGGAACTCAAACGCATCGCCATGCTTGCCCGCAAAACCGATACGTCATTTGAAGCACTATCTGGGGCGCGCCATGAAACTCATATCATTAAATAGCGTAGAATTATTTAAGCAATAATTGCAAATCTTATGCCTGAACATGCCCAAAGTAAATTTTTCAAGCATGTTCGCAAATGTTGGCAAGGCAAGCGACAAGATCGTCGTTTTTAAAAGGCTTTATTAAACATGGAATGTCATTCAACGTTGAATTTTGTGTATTTTCTAGATTTCCAGTAATAAAAATAGTTGGTATGTTTATCTTTTGTAGCTCGATGGCTATAGGGATACTAGAGTTTCCTCTAATATTTAGATCTAATATTGCCGCGCTTGCGCCATTTAGTTGCTCTATAGAGCAATCTATCATATTAAGACAAATATTCACGTTGCTCGCGCCTGCATCATAGAGCATATGCTCTATATCGATCGCAATCAAAGGTTCGTCCTCTAAGACGAACACGGTTTTCCCCGCCAGCGGTTTTTCAGTTGCATTTGACACTATTCTAACCTTTCGCCCAAATCATATGGACAATGTTGTTATAGAGTACCCGATGGAGCGTGTCACTAATTTATGTCACTTTTTCTGTAAATTAAAAGTGACTGGCTTGCGAAGGTGCTTTTTTGGGTTCCCAGATGCTCTGCGCTGATTGCCTTTAGTATGTAAATTAACGATTTTAGCTATTTAAAAACAAAGATTTAGCATTCATCGCACGGTGCGCGTTTTTCTGCGTTTTAAAATTTTTACCGGGAACATTCCGGCCTAACCGAAGGCCGCCTCTCGAAGGTCGTGGAACCATTTATTGGCGTGTGGAGCGTTGTCATTGATGCGTATGAGTGTGTTTCAAGGCATTTGGCTTGGCCCTCTCACGGCTTCTAAAAATTCGTAAGGCGAAGCGGCATCGAAACAGCCTGGTTTCAGAAGCGAGGTGCAACACCGTGACGGATTTTGGTATCCGTCTGTCGCTAAACAAAAAACGGTGTTGCGATGTCAGATTACACACATCTTACGAGCGTTGAAAGAGACCGGATTGCCGAATTGCGCGCTGA
>CALFVD010000157.1 GCA_937928005.1 uncultured Neomegalonema sp.
CTCCGTCTTCGATACATACGAAGACATCCTCAACGCCTGCTGCGATGCATGGAACTTCTTCGCAAAAGACAAACCACGCATCCAGTCAATCGTCGCGAGAGAATGGGCCAAAACAGTCACCGAATAGGGCCGTTGGTATTAGTTTGCAAACGCGGGTTTTGCGCTGCGCTAGGCCGCTATGAGCGCAAAGCCGTCGTTTCCGATACGCCATCGGCACTCACTGCGAAGCGGCGACACCGCAACACTTACCGCCTGCACTTCTTCAAGTGAGCGAAGCAGTTTCGCGCAACGGTTCTTTGGAGCGCCGGGGCCGACACCCTTAAGCGGCGTCAGATGGTCGAACGGAGGCATCGTTCGCGTTCACAACCTCTCAATCCCTCGCTTAAGGTTTTTTGCAGTGGGGCGGGGCAATGACGATCAACCGCTGGGGCCCAGCACCTTCGATGATCTCGCCTCCTTCAATAACAATAGCGACGAACATGTCCTTTTTAACGGTAGGCGATTCAGCACCGCACTTTTCGCCAATGATGAAGGCGTGAACACCTGCTTCCTCAAGCAATAAGATGCGCCCGTCAAATTTCATGATCTCAAAGGTTTCCCCAAGCCCTTGTTCACGCATAGTATAGGTATGCCGAGCGACCTGAATGCAGTTGTTGCCTTCGAAAGCGTCGATGATATTGCGCTCGGCGAGCGTCGATTGAGCATTGGCACTAAAGGTGAAATGCCGAAGATGACTTTCGCTGTCGCGAACAGTGATCGCGGCTTTCCAATCAACAGACCAACGGACCCGGTGTCAGCATTTGGCGAACGAAATCATAGCCGAACGAACATTGCGTGGCACCGTCTGTGTCCTGATAGCATTGCAGCCCGTTGCCATCCCTTTTGATTAGGCCTTCGCCGCAAGTATCATCGACCGCTTCGGCGACCATGAGCTCAAACATGACGCGGGCAAATTCACCGCTGACAATCAGGTCGGCTTCTGGCGCGCCCGATTGGTCGTTCTTGGAGAAGATGCCATACACTTCCGGAACTGGATGAACCTGTTGCTGGGCGACGCCCGTTACTGGAATGACAGCGACGGCTGTCAGAACGCAAATGGAGTGGATTCTGGACATCGGGAACGTGGTTCCTCTGCAAAAATTATCCGGCGATCTGAGTGATGCCGCGAAGGTCGATCCATCCGCTTTTGCAAGGACCGAGATAGGGTTGACGCGGTAGCGGCGAAGAGATGCCGCAATCGGGCCTCTCGCCCGGATAGACGACGCCCTCCCATGCGCCAGAGGGATGCGTCTCGCACATCGTTACACCGCTTCCGATTGGGATTTCATCGACCATGGGATATTGAGCACCCGGCCCGGCATATACCGTCGCCATACCGCGCCCGTTCAGGGACTTGCGATTGATCTCGCCATATGCGCCGCAGGCATCTTCATCGCTTTCCCCGCCTACGAGAACCGGGATATGCAACCCACTGTCCCCCTGATCCTCGGTCAAGGGAATGCCGGTGTATCGGCTTTCATCCGATTCTGCGCCGACGGTTCCCGGCACGGGATAGCATTGCCACCCTCGATCCCAGTGCAGCACGTATTCTGGATCGGTTTCGATTTCGCAATATTCCGCGCTGTTGGTCCGGATTCCGATCAATACGGTGCTGCGCTTGGGGTCGTGTGAGACTTCACCAATGCGAAGGCCGTTCAACGGTTCGCCTTTGTCATCCAGCGCGTAGAATGCCGTGTGGTTGTCGTCTTCCGAGAAGAACGCGCCGTTGCCCGGGCCGCCCCATCGCATCGCGACACGGTGATCACGGAGTATCAGGACAAGAAGCTCGCCTGCCGGAGTCGAGACCGCCGCCATATCCTGCGCTTCGAGCGGTTGAGCCTGTTCATCCCGCATCTCGCGCCATCCATGCGCTTTAGTGTAGTATTCCAGCTTGCCGAGTGAGCAATTCACGCGCTCAGCCCGTGAGAGGCCATCATCCTCATAGGGCATGATGCCGTAATAACTGGCATCGGTTTCGAGTGAACAGGCATTCGCCGGACCACTGGACATTGCCACAATGGTGCAGAACGCGAGAACAGGGATCGTTTTTGGTATCGATTTCATGTTGGTCATCCAAGCTGGTATCCCGACCGCAACGGTCTCGCACGCGCGTTGTGGAAACCGGCCTCTATGGTCGGTCGGGCCCGTATTCCTCGCTATTGATAGACAGGGTCCCCGTACTGATCGAGCGGGTTGCCCTGATCGTCGTATCCGTACTGGCCGTATATTTCCTCACCCTGCTGTTCGGAGTATCCGTCGCCATACCCTTGGTCGCCGAGCGGGTTGCCGTAGGCGTCGAAGCCCTCTTGGCCGTCCGTCTGCATGAAGCCGCTCTGTTCAGTCCCGCTGTACTGATCGGTTTCGCCGAAGCCATCCTGCTGACCCACGCTGCCCTGCTGGTCGAAACCGCGCTGTTCTTGCAGCACCATCATGATCTCGTCGTCGGGCCATCCCTGCGAGCGGTAGTACTGGACGTCAGGGTCGTTGGGGTCGAGACCGGCGGTCTGTTGCTGGAAAGCGGGTTGCTGGTGTTGTGGCGCGGCGGGTTGAATGGCAGCAGGCTGCGCTGACGGTGTTGCAGGCTGGACAGCCGCCGGTTGAGGCGTTGGCTGCGCGGCAGAAGCCGGGCGCTGCACATTCGCGAACTGCGGATGCACCATCTGCTGGCAGGCGGGTGACTGCTGGCAGACCGTCCCGAGGTCGTTCGCGAAACAGCCCGGTTGACATGCAGGGCGAAAGCTCGGTCCCTGCGGAGGATCGGGAACGCAGGCAACCGCACTGGTGAAGATTGTTGAGGAGCAGGTTCCACGCTCGGCGCACTGCTCCTGCACTTCGATCCTGTATTGGTATAGATGTGTCGACAAACGACCCGTCGGCGTCGGCCCGCAGGTCAGTTGATTTGTACCGGTCGAACTGCGCTGCATTGCGTCCTGAACCTGCGAACTGCCACCGAAGGTCGTTGTGGACTGGACCGTGACTGTCGTCTGCGCCGCTGTCGGCACACCAAACTGTTTCTCGATGCCGATCATCACCGCTTGCGACCAGTCCTTTGTCTTCGACTTGGTACTGGTGCTCTGGACGCCGATGGTCTCGCTGCGGCTGGCGATGCAACCGACACCTGAACAACTTGCCACCGGAAACCAGTTTCCCTGCACCGACTGGATCGCGATTGCGCTGCCAGCTGGGATTACGGCCATCTGACAGAATTTCGCGGCACCGCTGACCGGATCACGCGCAAAACTGTCGTTCATGCAATGCGCTGCCAGTTTCTGACCGCCGGTATCGACGAATTTATAGGCATAGGTTCCACTCGAACCGTAGCGCATCAGTCTGACGGCATCGCCACCACCATCGATCGAGAACTCGTTCCCCTCGCTCGCCATGTTGCGCCATGTGGTGCCGGAAGGCAGTTTGTTATAGGCGGGGCCGATTTCGCAGATCTCATCCCCTTTGACGTGTTCGGCTGCGTGGCCCGCAATGTTCCAGTTGCACTTGAACGTGCCGGACACCAATCCATAGCTCCAGGCAGGCGCATTGCCATAGCGTAGCCAGACGGGACGATCCGGGGTTGCCCCTGACGCGCATTGATCGTCTTTCCCTGCACAGCGCCGGTATCCGGATTGCGGGGGGGCTCCGCTGCGCTCATCGTCCGATAGTCGCAGACTTTTTTCTTGCCGCGATGAAAGTCGCCAAAATCCTCATCGTCACAATCCAGACGTGTGACACCGGAATGATGGGTCAGCACGCCCGTACCATTCAACCCAAGGCGAATGAGTACAGGGGCGGTGGTCGGCAGGTTGCAGTCGCTTCCCTCGGTACCACATCGTGACCAGCCACTTTGCGCGTTCGCGGTCATCAAGCCATCAAGCGGCAGAAAGAACGATACGGCAGCCACAACCACTGCTGCGGAGTAAAAACTAGACTTCACGAAAACCTCCCATCACAAAACCCAAAGATTGAATCATCGCCGACGATGATCAGGGCATGGTTCGGCATCCATAATACAATCTTTGATTGTGTTAATCGGTACATAATCTACCAGTAGGTGTCATCGGTCATTTGACCGATGCGCGATGATCCGAAGGTTCGACAATGCGAAGGAGGAGTCTTTTATTCGCCTTTAAATTGAATGTATGTCTAGGAACATGACCATATCAGCCGATAGCGAGCATGGAATCATCGAGGAACTATATGCGCTCGTCTCGGCCCCGGAGCAGTACGACGAGTTCATGCTCTCGCTTCAGTCGAAACTCGACTCTCTGCCGACTCGCGGCGAGACCGACCGTGCGAAGCGGGAAGCCATTGCGGGGCATATGCAACGGGCTTCGGCCCTGATCGACATCGTCACTCCATGGAGGCGGGACATGGATGTTGAACTCCACGGCATCCTCTCTATGCGGATGCAGGCCATGTTGGCGATCGACGGCACGGACAGGATCGTCGATGCGAACGACTCGGCAAAGGTGATCTACGATCTGACGCCAGGCGCGACTCTTGCCGACCTACCGCTGGACGAGGAAGATGCAGCAAAGCTGCGCCGGATTGTGCAGGGGACGGTGAAGCACCACTCGGTGCGTAATTCGCCAAATAATGTCCTGCGCCTGCGCAACCGCGATAGCGGACGCTCCATCCTTACGACCGTCGATCCGCATATGTCGAAGGCAACCGAAGAGACCTTCGCCATCGTCAAGACCAGCGATATCGGCTGGCCTGTCCATCTCGGCCCGATCCTGCAAGACCTGTTCGATCTTACGCGCGCCGAGGTCGAGATCGTGCGGATGATGGTAGAGGGCGACAAAGTGCAGGAGATCGCACGCCGACGGTGCAGCGCGGTGAAAACCGTCCGCAGCCAGCTCAGCGCGATATTCGCCAAGACAGACACGACTTCACAGATGGACTGTGTGCGAATGGTATTTGGGCTGTCGCTGATGCACGACGCCGACGAGGGGCAACTCGTCGCCGCGCGGATACAAGCAGCACAGAGCACACCCTTCTTTCCGCGTGATGACCAACGCACGGTGCTGGACCTGCCAAACGGACGACGCCTTGACTATTCTATCTTCGGCGCACCCGATGGGCGACCGGTGCTCTTCTATCATTGCCAGGCGTTCGGCGATGTTTGGTTCAAGGATGCGGTCGATGCGGCGAGCGCAGCCGGGCTGACGATCATAGCGCCCCTGCGCCCCGGTTTCGGCCACACCACCCTTTACGAGGGCGAAGCGAGCGAGCCGCGCACCTTTGCGCCCGATGTACAGATGTTGCTGGATCATCTGGGCGTGGAGGCGGCTCCCCTGATTTCGGTCAGTTCCGGGTTGGTACATGGGTTGGCGGCGGCGGCATTGATGCCTGAGCGCATCCTCTCGATTACGGCGACGCATCCGCTGCTGCCCGTCCTCAGCGATGCCGATCTGGAAGGGACGAACGGCTATAACTACCTGATCCCCCATACCCGCCTGCACTTTCCGCAGGCGGTGCGTTTCCTCTGCAAAGCCGGTTTTGCCTTTGTGACATCAGCCGGTCCAGCGGCCTTCGGGAAGGCGGTCATGCGCGCCTCGCCCAAGGATACGGAATGGATTTCACGCCCCGACATCCTGCCGGTGATGGAACAAGGGCGGCGGGTGCATCGCCACCAGGGCTATGTCGGCAATCTCGGCGACATCAACTACCGCAAGGACTGGCGTGACCTGTTGCGTGGATCGCCCGCGCCTGTGCGTCTAGTGATCGGCGAGAACGACCGAAACGTGCAATGGCGCTCGGCGCGCGAATGGTCGGACGAACTGGACCACGTAACACTACAAGTGATGCCCAACAGCGGCTACATGGTGCATCACCAGCACTACTCCCAGATCCTGCGCTGGGTGAAGGCCGATTTGCTGTCGACAGCGTGAAGCTAAAGACTCATCAAAGCGATTTTGTCCGCAATCGGCGATTTGCGGACTCGGAGCTTTGCAATGCAACAATGATTCTTAAACTTACCTGCTACCGATCAATCGATCCGGTCACCGGGTTTTGGTTCGATATCTGGCGCGTTCTGAAGGACCGCGATAGCAGACGCCGCATCGCCGTCCTCAGCGCGCTTCGCGAAGAAATCTGCTGCTTCCCGCGCACTGACTTTCTCGGTCAGTGCCATTGAGATGAACTCGTTCAAGGAGACGCTATCACGCTCTGCATGGCGATCAACCGCCGATTTGAGCGAGATGGGCAGTTTCAGCGAAACCCGCACTGTCACTTGATCGCCCATCATGCACCATACTCGGGGTCAGGCATGGACGTTACTGCCAGCCTTGCTGCACGATTCATACGACCGCTCATCGATCATCTCCAGCCCCTTCGATGAAGAGCCCTACTAGTGCTGTATTGATGTAGTAGCTCGTCCGGCCCGGCTTGTGTTTTTCCACGAATCCGGCATCGGCCAATGCATCGAGGTATTTTGCGGCAGTCTGCCGGGTCACGCCGAGATCGGTCACGACATAGTCGATCCGCGTATAGGGATGGCGGAAGAGGTTGTTGAGCAGATCCTGCGAGTAGAGCTTTGGCAACTCGTCGCGCATCCGGCGTTTCATGTCGGACATCTGCTGACGAATGCCTTCGACCAGCACCAGCGTCGTTTGCGCGGTCTCTGCAACGGCCTCGAGCATGTAGAGAACCCATTCCTCCCATGCGTCTTCGTCGCGTACCGCCTGCAAGAGTTTATAATACTTGTCCTTGCTACGGGTGATATGGCGACTGAGATACAGCACCGGAATATCCAATAACCCGGTCCGCGTCAGGTAGAGCACATTCAGGATGCGCCCCAGCCGCCCATTGCCATCGGGAAAGGGGTGAATGCTTTCAAACTGGTGATGGATCAACGCCATCTTGATGAGCGGATCGAGCTCGCAAGCATCGTCCTCGTTCACGAACTGCTCCAGCGCCGTCATATGGGCGATGATTTCGGCTCCGGTTTGTGGCGGGATGAACACCCGTTCGCCCGTCGCCTCGTTCAGCAATGCGGTTCCAGGCGTTTCGCGAAAGCCACCTGTTCGTCCCTTCAGAAGGCGAAACATGTCGATCAGCATATTATTGGTGATGAGACCATCCGTCGCCCGCAGTCGGTCATGGCCGAGCTTGAGGGCATCGCGATAACGCGCGACTTCCTTTGCTTCGGGTGAGTCTGAGCCCTCAGGAAAGAGATCGAGCTGGAAGAGCTCATCTTGAGTAGTGACGATGTTCTCTATTTCCGAACTGGCCTTTGCTTCCTGAAGTGAAAGCGTATCGATCAAGATACCCTGATTGGGGATTGTTGCCGCGCGGCCCTTGAGTTCCGCTAGCGCACGATTTGCCCGTGCCAGTGCTTTCAGCACGACAACCGTTTCGAGATCGACCGGTGGTGGCAGGGCCGGGATCACGTAGATCGGTTTTAACATGTTGGGCCTGTCGCGTTAAATAAAGGCGATATTTTTAACACGTTCTGGCGACATGTACAGAAATTGTTGGTTTTTCTGACAGGTCAGGCAGCACTCTGGCCCCTTGGCAAGCTTCTCTTTCTTCGCGTCATACGGGCTCGGAGGCCTGCCGCTAGCAAATCGAGTGAGGGCGTGCGGGCTTCTTCCACAGCCGCCGGTTCCCGAAAGGGAAAGGCGGCTTTCGCCTTTGCGCGCCCGATGGGGGCGCGAGGAGAGAGTGGAAGGATTTTCCGATGAAATATCTCACCCTGAACGAGCTGAGCGAGCACCCGAAGAACGTCCGGGCCAAGACTGAATACAGCGAGGCAAGCATCGCCGGTCTGGCGGCCAGCATTGCGGCGCTTGGCTTGCTGCAAACCCTGATCGTGCAGCAGATGGGAGATGATAGCTACGGTGTCCTCGCCGGGCGACGGCGTCTGCTGGCGCTGCGATTACTCGAGAGCGAGGATCGCTTGGAAGCGCGCTTCAAAGTGCCGTGCAAGGTGATCGGCAAGGATGTCGATCACGTCACCGCCGTCAGTCTCGCCGAGAACGCCATGCAGGAACCGATGGCTCCGTTGGACGAGTACGAAGCTTTCGCCGCCATGTCCGCCGAGGGCGATGCCGCGGAGACGATTGCGACGGCCTTCGGCACGACGATCCGTGCCGTGAAAGAGCGCCTGCGCTACGGATTGGTTCATCGAAATATCCGAGATGCCGCCCGGAACGGCGAGATCGCGCTCGACACGATGAAGGCCTATGCCGCCCATCCCTGTCAGGAAACCCAGCGCCGGGTATTCGAAGCCTTCGCGGAAAATCCCTCCGATCACCATAGCTGGCGCGTGCGGGAAATTCTCTCCCGGCAGGATATCCGTGCAGATGATCCGCTGGCGGAATTCGTGATGGATGAATACCGCGCGGCGGGCGGTGCTGTGGTCGAAGGCCTCTTCGATGAAGACACGGTGCTGACTGACCGTGAACTGGCCGGAACGCTGCGCGATGCGAAGCTGATGACCGAGGCGAAAACCCTGCGCGAGAAATTCGGCTTCGCATGGTCGGAAACCCGGCCTCAATACGATTACGCGGAAATGTCGGGCTATGGTCGCATCTATCCCAAACTCCGCGAGATGAATGATGCGGAGGCCGAGACCTTCAACGCCAATGTGTTGCGCATGGAAGAGATCGCACGGCGTCAGGAGGAACTTACCGGAAGCGGTGACTCCGAAACCGAAGGAGCCATCGAGGCCGAGATCGCCAGCCTCAACGACGAGTATAACCGCATCGAGATGGAGAACGATGCGTTGCGCGAGGCCTTCGACCCGGAGGATGCCGCGCGAGCTGGGGTGATCGCGTGTTTCTCCCACGGTACGATCCGCTTTGAACTCGGGCTTGTACGGCCCGAAGATGCGCTTGTCACAGAGGGCGAGGGTTCGACTGCGGCTGGGGAGAGCACCGATGCGATTGGCGCTGCATCATCCGCCAAGAACACCCTAAGCATGGCCTTGAAGACCGACCTTGCCATCGAGCGGGCGGAGTTGGTCGCCGCAGCCTTGGCGCATGATACGTGGTTGGCATTCGATGCGATCGTCTTTCGGCTGGCGGTACAGTTCTTCGTGCCGGGGCAACTCATTCGGGGCGGGATCGCGATTACGCTCAGTCCGGTCCATGGCACCCATTCGCGGCCCGAGGCCAGACTGCCCTACGCGAACGAACGCGTCGAGGCGATCCATGACGGGCTGGATCTCAGTTTCCTCGAAGACGGTCTCACCGCCGCTGAGAAGTTCGCAGCCTTCCGGGCGCTTAACCACGCGGTCAAATCGCACATTCTCGCGCGCATCGTGGCAGCGCAGGTGGAGCCGCAGCTCTGGATCCCAAGACATGCAGACAGCTTTGCCGAAGCCCTCTTCACAGAGGCAGTGCCGGATGTTCGCCCTGTCTGGCATCCCACGGCGGCGAATTACTGGTCTCGCGTTTCCAAAGGTCACATTCTCGATGTCCTCCACAGCTGGGGGCTTGATGATCTCGCTCAGGATTATGGCTCCCTCAAGAAGGCGCAGGTTGCCGACAGGATGGAGAGTTTGATCAAAACCCCGCCGAAGCGGCTAAGCGATCAGCAGCGCAGGGCCATCGAAGCCTGGGTGCCCGATGGAATGCAGGCCCCCAGCGCCGAGGAAGCACAGGGCAGCGACGGGGAGGATGTCAGCTCAGGACCGGAACCGGAGGCCGATGACGATCCGGACAATACGGTGCCGGAGAATTCCAGCGATCCGGAGATCGAAGAGGCGGCGGCGTAAGCACACCCGGCAGCGCGGGCGGCACCTGTCGCCCGCGTTTCTCTTCGCCAAGGCGCGATCCATGGTTCGTTTCATCTTGCGTGATGAGAGTGGTGCAAGCGCCCGTTTCTTTCTCGCAGGAGCCGTGAGGAATATGCGGGTCCAGATCACGTTTGCGGCGAGGGGTCGGCCCATGGGCCGGGGCGATGACGGTGACCTCGCTCGTGTTCCAACAGGTCTTGTCGATTGCCGTTCTGACCGTCCTTTCGGGGTGAGGCGATAGCGCTCTTCGGGCGGGCTCGTTTGGTATGCCGATGAGGGGCCAACGATCTCCCATGCCTCTGCAGTCCCGCTCCCGCAGTGGGAAGGTTCTCTTTGCCGGGATTTACGTGCTGCTCAGACTGGCTTCTGCCGGACGCGGGGCTTCTACGATCAAGCAGAAAACCATCCCCCATGGGCATTACGGCTTTCACCCCTGCGGCGCGAACCTTCCGTTTTTCCGCTTGATCGCGCCCTTCGCTGTCCGGCCGGGACGAAGCCATCGCAACACGAACCCGAAAAGGAACATCCCATGCGTGGCACTGCAGAATTCATGATCGTCGGCCGCATCGGCAAGATCACCAAACTCGGCGCAACCCTCAAGCTCAACATCGCCTCGGACTACCCCTACAAGGACGAGAACGGCGATTGGATCGACAATACGCATTGGAACACGGTCACCGTCTTCAACGCCCCGACCGTCACATGGGCCACCAAGAACCTCACCGCCGGTGATCTGGTCCAGACCCGCGGACGCCTCAAGAACGGTTCCTACGAAAAGGACGGGCGCACGATCTACACCACCGATCTCATTGCGACCGAACTCACCAAGCTGGCATCCGCGCCTGCGAAGAAGCGCGCGGACGACGAGAAGATTGCCGCCTGACGCGCTACCGGGCGGCACACTCTGCCGCCCGATCCGCTCTCTCCAGATCGTAGAGGAATTTTCCCATGACACCCTATGACCAGATCGAATTTTTCGGCCTTACCGAAACCGATGCCGAACTGCCTTTTCCCGATGACGATGCCCTGCGCAGTGGCGCAGTGGAGGCCGCCTTCCGCGAGATCACCCATGTCTTCAATGGCTCTGGCCTTGCCGCCGATCTCGAACCGCTCCTCTGGGGGTTCACAAATCTCTTCCACCGTCAGGCAATCCGCCTTCAATCGGAACGCCATCACTTCGAGGAGATCATCCGCACCCTCATCCGCGAACAGGACGGTTCCGAGATCGCTGATGTGGAACTTCAGAAAGCGCAGACCCGCATAGAGATCGCCACCGAGAAGGAGATTGCCTTCGAGTTAATGCGCGACCATGCGGCCAGCCTCTATGAAGCGGAGACCGGCACACCATGGCTGCCGCGTGCCGGGTCCATGAAGCGCCGTGGCACCACCGCCGCCGTCATCGAAGCCCGCGAGCACTTACGCGCTATTCGCCAACACGAGGCCGAAGCGCTCTCACCGGAAGGCAGCCGCGTCATCATCGCGGGCGGTCCCGACTTCGAGGACACTGACGCAATCTACGCAGCCCTCGACAAGGCCCGTGATCGCCTCGGCGATATCGTCCTCGTCCATGGCGGTCTGACCCGCGGCACCGACCGCATCGCCGCCATCTGGGCCCGAACCCGCAACGTCCCGCAGATCACCTGCAAGCCCGACTTCGCCGCCCATGGTCGCGCAGCCCCCTTCCGCCGTAACGACGACATGCTCGCCCTCACACCCCGCGCCGTCATCATTTTCCCCGGCAACGGAATCTCCGAGAACGTCGCCCAGAAGGCCGAGGTCAAGGGCGTGCCGGTTTGGAGGCCGGGTGCAGTCAAGGCGAAGGCAGCGTGACGTCGATATGCCGCCCGAAAGGGCGGCGCACTCCTTTCTCGACTGTTCCTGTCCCGAGCGATGTGAAGCGGAGGAGGCGCCCGCGATGGGATGACGCGATCCCTTTCACTCTGCATGAGCCTTGTCCACTACTTCACGCTGAGCTACGCCGTTTACAATTACGTCACCCGCGCCGCCGGCGGCTTTACCTACCGAGAGCCGACGTATAAAGCGAATTGCATAAACGTAGTTTGTGTGCCTTGAGGTGAAATAATTCAAAGAAAGTGCACGAATCATGCTGCCAATCCAAGTCAATAGAGTATCGGAGCTCTCATATTCTGCTCCTCTGATAAGCAATGTTCGTCAGATTCTAACGGGCTTGCAGGGATTCGAGTCCATGGCTCGCGAACTTATCCAGAATGCGGACGATGCTGGCGCGAAAATAATTAGTTTCAACATCGCAGACGACGAATTAATAGTGTGGAACGATGCTAAATTCTTAAACTGTGGACTAAATTCGGACGATTGCCCTTGGTCGACGCAAGGAAGTCCGCATCTTGGCAAGAGAAAAGCCTGCGACTTCCATGCGATCAGTAAAGTTGGAAGCGGGAACAAATACAATCAACCTGGATTAATCGGTAGATTTGGCATCGGATTCGTCTCGGTTTACCAATTAACTGATCAACCCCTGGTTTCAGAAGCGAGGTGCAACACCGTGACGGATTTTGGTATCCGTCTGTCGCTAAACAAAAAACGGTGTTGCGATGTCAGATTACACACATCTTACGAGCGTTGAGAGAGACCGGATTGCCGAATTGCGCGCTGAAGGTCTTGGTCCCACAGCGATTGGCCGGGACATAGGTCGTTGCAAATCGACGATAAGCCGGGAGTTGCGGCGCAATGCGCGTGAGAGCGGCGTTTATCGCCCTGCTTATGCGGATGG
>CALFVD010000158.1 GCA_937928005.1 uncultured Neomegalonema sp.
GAAATCGCCATGACCATCAACACAACACCCCGTAAATGCCTCGGCTTCAAATCCCCCGTCGAAGCCTTCCTCAAGGAGCTTGGCAAATCCGTCAGCCTGCGCTTCTATCCAACCGTTGCACTTCATTCCTGAATCTACCCACAAGTTAGACCGATACGTCGAGAGAGATAGCGGAGGCTTGCCTTGCACACAGAATACCCATTTCCCGGTACTCTATAGTTTAACCTAATCGAATGTCATTATAATGCGTAACGATGGCAACGGTGAGGAAACCTTCATATTTGACGTGCAATTTGAGGGTTGCGGGCGCGAGGGAAAGCCCCTAATTGACCGCTTCGTTCGCGCATGACCTGCGCGGAAATTGGCATCTACTGGTTGGGGAGGGTCGCGCCGATGGCGACGCAACATCTCTTGCAATCGGGGATGGACCCGGAAACGGGCACCTCCCGAACGGAAGACACTTTCGCGCACGACAACGTCGTGTCTATCGAGACGCGCCTGACCGAGTCGGGTCGTGAGGACCATTTCATCCGCCGGGAAGGCAAGGTCTATGCGGGCACGCATCTGATTATCGAAGTTCTGGGCGGGAACGGACTGGATTGCGTGGCGACCGTCGAGGCGGCGTTTCGGCGTTGCATCGAAGCCTGCGGGGCGACCTTGCTGCATATCCACCTGCATAAATTCGCGCCCCAAGGCGTGAGCGGCGTGGCCGTGCTGGCCGAGAGCCATATCAGCGTGCATACATGGCCGGAGGCGGGCTATGGCGCGTTCGACGTGTTCATGTGCGGCGATGCGGAACCGTGGAAAGCGGTCGAAATCCTGCGCGAGGCATTCGGCGCGGAAGAGGTGCGCACGAAAGAATTGCTGCGGGGCGAGGGGATCGTCTGAGGGGTTTTTGTCTTCGAGATCGTTGAATACTGTCATCCCGAAAAAACGCTCTATCCTAGCTCTACGCAATCGGGTCTGTGGGCCAGCCGTAATTGATGCTCGGTGTCCATTCCATCACTGTTTCCACCAGAGCGGTGGCAACCCGCTCGGAGGATGTGCGCTCATGGGCGATGCGCCATCCGGTTTCGGCAATGCGGCGGCGCAAGGCATCATCACGCCAATAGCGGGCCATCTGCTCCACAAGCTCACCACGCGTTGCCCAAGATACGACGCCACCATCATAAAGGTCGTTCAAACTGGCGGGCGCATGGGTATAGGCGAGCACCCCTTGTCCCAATAACTGGGCAATACGGTCGGATGAATAGAGATATGGCGTCGGGCGGTTATCATCGAGTGGTAGATTTGGCGCCGTTGCACCCGTGGTCAGAGCCTTCAGAAATGATGTGCTGGCGAGGGGAGCAGCGCCGACAGCACGCCCACCATACTCAAACCGATACCCGGCGGGCACATGACGCGCAATATACTCAAGCTGCGCACCCCGCTGCTCGATACCCGTTCCGAGGAAAAGGCCGTCCCATGCCAGCGTATCCGCCGGGGCATCGAACACGCGAGACGTCTCTACAGCGGCATCGACGGGGTTGGGCATAAAGCAGATCGTGCCAGGAGACGCCGCAAGGCTGGCCAGTGCCTTTGCATCACCCGTGGTGATGAACGAGCGGTCAAGATGGAGGGAACGTGCGGTGAAAGCCGCCATTGTCTTGGCACGATGAACAGGATCGACATTCACCTGAGCCATCCGCACCCCCGGTAGAGCTTCTCGAAGCCGCGAAAAAACTGCACCATCGCATAGATCGGCATGGCCGAAGATAATGAGATGGGGGGCATAGTGGCGGGCCGTCTCAACCAAGCGATTGTTCATGGCCCGGATACCTAGGCGCTTGGTCGGCAAGAAGGATGCCTCGCGTGCTGTATCGCGGTCGGAATAGAACAAGACCATATGCCCGGCGCGGGTCAGGCCGTTATGCAGCTTATACTCCGTGCTATACCAACGCCCTTGAAGACGCCGCCGATCAGCATTGGCCACAAGGAGGATACGAAGGGATTTCATGTAGTGCTGTAAACGCACAAATACTCAGGTGGTCAAGCCTCATCGATACATGTGCCATGCCGTCGCTGGCGATGGAAGAAAGTTGAATTTCAGGATACAAACCCCCTATAGAACGCTCTATAATAGACAGATAGCCCTAGAGCGGACAGGTAGTACAATGGCGAAATTCACTCTCCCCGAAAATTCGCAGATCGTGCAGGGCAAGACATGGCCTAAAGGAACTGGTGAAACCCTCAAGGCTTTCAAGATCTATCGGTGGAACCCCGAAGCGAATGAAAACCCGCGCATCGATACCTATTACATCGACACGGCGGATTGTGGGCCGATGGTCCTCGACGCGATCATCAAGATCAAGAACGAGATTGACCCGACGCTGACCTTTCGCCGGTCGTGCCGCGAGGGGATTTGTGGCTCCTGCGCGATGAATATCGACGGGGCGAATACGCTGGCCTGCACGAAGGGGATTGCGGAGATCGAGGGAGATATTCGCATTTATCCCTTGCCCCATATGCCCGTGGTCAAGGATCTGGTACCTGATCTCACCCATTTCTATGCTCAACACGCCAGCATTGAACCATGGCTCAAAACGGATTCGGCCACGCCTACGACCGAGTGGAAACAATCGACGGAACAGCGCGAACAACTCGACGGGCTGTATGAATGTATCCTCTGCGCCTGTTGTTCAACCTCCTGCCCGTCCTATTGGTGGAATGGGGACCGCTATCTTGGCCCGGCGGCGTTGCTGCAAGCTTATCGCTGGATCGCCGATAGCCGCGATGAATCGACGGGCGAACGGCTGGATGATCTGGAAGACCCGTTCCGGCTCTATCGCTGTCACACCATCATGAACTGTACCAAAGCCTGCCCCAAGGGCCTGAACCCTGCCAAAGCCATCGGCAATATCAAGCGCCTGATGGTCGAACGGCAGATGTAGGGGCGGGCGGACAGTCCCCATCCACCCGTTCCCCGATGCGCGAAAGGTCGCGAGAGAAGAGGATATGGGTGATCCTGTCACGAATTTGTCCGCGCGGCACCATCTGGTAGATCCAAGCCGAACGGCCTTCCGCCGTGGTACCAAAACGGCGGACCACAAGGACGTGGCCTTCAGGTACTTCGCGTTTCATGGCGTCCTGCCCGTCACGTTCGGCGGCCATGCGCGACGCTTTTGCCAATACCTCATCCAGTTCCCATAAGACACCGTTCACACGGAAGCCCTTCCCCTCCAATGTAACGATCGTTCCCGCTTCAGCTTCGATCCGCCCGTAGCGCGATCTCCAGCCGTTGGGCGGGCGGTACCCT
>CALFVD010000159.1 GCA_937928005.1 uncultured Neomegalonema sp.
GGGCAGATCGCACCGAAGAGATAGGCATTTGCATATCGCTGATCTGTTGGGGCGCCTCGACAATCTCATCAACCAGAACACGGTCATCGGCGGTCGCTATACCGAAAAGATGCAAAGCCAAGTCGGGACAGAGGATTTCGAGGCGGCCTATAGCGATTTGCGATAAACCTGAGCCATGTTTCGCACCAAAGGGTGCACAAAACATGGTGTTTGGTGATTCAGGATAATCGCAATTCGCTTTAACGCTTCCGCGCTTGTCCCACACTCGTCATTCCAAGCTGCGCCTTCACGAAACGCGCGGCGCTCTCCAGCGAGATGCGGGATTCGGGTAGAAGGGTGCCGAAGAACTGCCACGCATGGGGGGCATCGGGCACCATGTCGAGCGTCACCTCGCCCCCCACTGCGCGCAGGCGCTCGGCCAAGCGGATCGCGTCGTCGCGTAGGATTTCGGCCTCGCTTGCGGTGATATAGACTGGCGGCGGCGCGTCGTACTCGCCATAGAGCGGCGAGATCAGCGGGTCGCGCGCATCGCCATCCCCGATATAGAAGGCCGCGACCTCGTCCACCCGCTCGGCGGGCAGCATCGCCTCAGTATCCGCATTCTCGGTGATACTGTCGCCGGTATGGGCCAGATCGACCCACGGGCTAAACGCCACGATACAGCCGGGTGAGGGGTATCCCTTCGCCCGCGCCATCAACAGCAGTGCAAAGCACAGCCCGCCGCCCGCGCTCTCCCCCGCAAAGGCAATGTCACGCGGATCATATCCCTGCGCCAGTAATGTTGCATAGGCGGCAAGACCATCCTCCACCGCCGCCGGGGCCGGATGTTCGGGGGCAAGGCGGTAATCAGGCACCATCACCCGCATCCCGCTTAGTCGTGCCAGATGCGCCGTAATCGAACGATGCGTCTGGGGTGATCCCATCAGATATGCGCCGCCATGTAAGTAAAGAATAATCCGCCGCCGCTCCGCGCGCCCACAAGACACCCATTCCACTGGCACCAATCCCTCTGGGCCGGGCACGTTATCGGATAGGTAACGCGCCGCACGTGGCAATCCGGGGATCATCGCCGCCGAACGTTCCAGATGTCGCCGTGCTTTCGCAGGCTCGGTCATCTTGGCAAGGGACGGGCGCACAAAGAAACGAAGGTACAGGTTGACGAGATATAGGCGTTTGCTCATGGCATCGGAGTAATGGGCGCGGCGTTCCGTGTCCATTCATGTCCAATGTATTCTTTACAAGAGTTTGCTCAACCGTAACGATTGTGA
The DNA here is from genome assembly GCA_937928005.1 of uncultured Neomegalonema sp. Classification (GTDB taxonomy): domain Bacteria; phylum Pseudomonadota; class Alphaproteobacteria; order Rhodobacterales; family Rhodobacteraceae; genus JAHDDY01. Next base: position 1,269 of record CALFVD010000159.1, read on the forward strand.
GACGATGTTAATAGAATCACCCCATGCACCGTTTCGATTGGAGAATTCCGATGTTGCGTTCTGTCATTTCGGGGGCCTTGCTGTCCCTTATGCTGTCACCGGCTTTTGCCCAGCCCGCGCCCGATGATGCGGAAAATGCCGTCGTAGCCAGCGAAACGGTTTCAGGTGAGCGGACATATGTCGTGCAAAAAGGCGATTCCCTTTCGCGTATCGCGCGAAAATTCTATGGCAATTCGGTATTGTGGCAGCCAATCCTGACCGCGAATGCCGACCGGGTGAAGCAAAAGGGGCGGCTGATCTTTCCCGGTACCACCCTCGTTATCCCCGATCTGAATGCGGAACCGGAAACCTTCATCGTCAATGCAACCGATCCGACCAATCGGCCCATGCTGGCCATCGTGACCGGCAACGATTACGCGCCCTTCACCGACAAGGCGCTACCACAAGGGGGGTTGTTCACCGATTTAGTACAGGTGGCGATGGATCGGGCGGGCTTTGATACCGAGATTGAATTCCTGCCATGGGATTATGCGATGCGGGCGACGCGCAAAGGCACGTTCAAGGCCAGTTTCCCATGGTATGACACGACCGACCGGCGCGAGGGGCTGTGGTATTCGCGCCCTGTCTATGAGGTACTCGTCGTGGTCTATCACAAGGCGGGCGCGCCGCTGGAATTCGCCGGGATCGACGATCTGGATGGGCTGAATCTCTGTCGCCCCGAAGGATATTTTGACGATGATATCCGCGCCAAGGTTGAGGCGGGCAACATCGTGCGCACGGCCCCTGATACGCCCGCCGACTGCTTTGAGGCATTGGTGAAAGGCGATGTGGATGTCGTCTCGCTCTCGGCGATGGTCGGCAATGGCGAGATTATCAAGATGGGATTTGAGGACGTGATCGACGTGGCCGAAACACCCCTCGCCATTCGTCCGCTCCATGTCGTCTATCCGAAATTTGACGCCCGCAGCCGGGGAACCATGGGCAAGATCGATGTCGCGCTAACTGCTATGGAAACAGATGGCACGATGGCACGCATTATCGAAAGGCACCTTCGCACCCATTTCGACAGCCTCAAAAAAGCCCGCGACTCGCGCACGCTTGCCAGTACCGAATAGTGCGGATGCAAGGCATCGACCCGCGCGAGCGAATGGTGTAACCCCATCCCGCACGCATCCGATACAGGGCCGATCCATGCGCTTTGAAGGCACGAAAGACTATATCGCCGACCGCGACCTGACCGTCGCGGTTAACGCCGCCATCACCCTCGAAAAACCATTGCTGGTGAAGGGTGAGCCGGGCACTGGCAAGACCGAATTAGCGCGGCAGGTGGCCGATGCGCTGGGGATGCGCCTGCTGGAATGGCACGTCAAATCCACCACCAAAGCACAGCAGGGTCTCTACGAATATGATGCCGTCTCGCGCCTGCGCGATAGCCAGCTTGGCGACGCGCGCGTGCATGACGTGAAGAACTACATCCGCCCCGGTAAACTATGGGAAGCCTTCACCGCGCCTGAGCGCGTCGTGCTGCTAATCGACGAGATCGACAAGGCCGATATCGAGTTTCCGAATGATCTCCTCCAAGAACTCGACCGCATGGCCTTTCATGTCTACGAGACCGGCGAAACCATCGAGGCGGCCCAGCGCCCGGTTGTCATCATCACCTCGAACAACGAAAAGGAATTGCCCGACGCTTTCCTGCGCCGTTGTTTCTTCCATTATATCAGCTTCCCGGAAGCAGAGACGCTCGCGCGCATCGTTGAGGTCCATTATCCGGGCATCAAGCAAACCCTGCTGCGCGAGGCGCTGACGCAATTCTACGAAATCCGCGAGGTTGCGGGCCTGAAGAAAAAACCCTCCACATCCGAAGTGCTTGACTGGATCAGGCTGCTGGTCGCTGAGGATATCGACCCCTCCGACCTACGCCGCAGCCCGACCGAAGCCCTGCCAAAGATGCACGGTGCGTTGCTGAAGAACGAACAGGACGTCCATCTCTTTGAGCGATTGGCCTTCATGGCGCGGCGGGGTGGTTAAAGCGAATTGCGATTATTCTGAATCACCAAACGCCATATTTTGCGCGGCTCTTGGCGTAAAATATGGCTCAGGTTTATCTCAAATCTATAGGGCTACCGCCCCCGCGCGCCCGGTGCGGTCATGGCGATGCGCATCAGGACGCGCTCGATC
>CALFVD010000160.1 GCA_937928005.1 uncultured Neomegalonema sp.
CGCCGTCATAGCGGCCCCCAGTCGGCTGTGTGTCCAAGTGCGAGCCGACCATGACGGGCAGGGCGTCAGGGTCCGTGCCTTCGCGCCGCGCATACATGGTGCCCATTTGGTCGAGACCCATGGTACAGCCCGCATCCTCGCACCATTTCTTGAATAGATGCCGAGCCTCGCTATCTTCATCCGTCACTGTTTGACGATTGGAGCCGCCCGCAATGCCGGGGCCGATTTTTGCAACTTCGTGGATGCTGTCCCAAAGCCGATCCCCATTGATGCGTAGGTTCTCTCCGGGTGCGGCCATGCGAGTCACTCCTCCAAAAATTTTTCCATCTGGTAAAATGCTAACCACATGGCCATGCTGGTCAAGGGTAAAAAGGGAATTCCTTATGGCGCGAGCAGGACAGACACGCAAACAGAGCGAGGCGCGGGCGGCGACGGAGGCGCGGATTCTGGATGCGGCTTTGGAGGTTTTTGCAGCCAACGGTTTTCGCGGGGCGACCCTCGATGGAATCGCCGAAGCGGCGGGAATGTCGAAGCCAAATGTGCTGTATTATTTCCCCGGAAAACAGGAGATGTATGTCGCGCTTCTCGATGGTCTGATGGAGACATGGCTGGAGCCGCTGGAAGCGATGCGATCCGATGGGGAGCCGGTGGAGGAATTGCGCGGTTATATCCGCCGAAAGCTGGATATGGCGCGGCTCTACCCGCGCGAATCGCGTCTGTTCGCCAATGAGATCGTTCAAGGCGCACCCCGGATTGAGCCTATGTTGTCTGGCCGCCTACGCGATTTGGTCGAGGAAAAGGCCGAGGTGATCCGGGGGTGGATTGCGGCGGGGCAGTTAGTGGCGGTGGACCCCGTGCATCTGCTATTCGCGATATGGGCGACCACACAGCATTATGCAGATTTCGACGCGCAGGTGCAGGCAGTTGCGGGCGAGGATGCGCAGCGATTCGAGACGGCGCAAGCGACGCTGGAAACGCTGTTCCTCAATGGATTACAGCCTCGCGATTGACCGTTACGGGAAAGGATGTAAGCATGCTTCTATAATACGCCGACGGATTGGCTCGCATCAATGTGGACAAGTAACTTTCGCTGTTCAATCCCGACCCACAAGCAGGATTAGAAGTGCGCAGAGGATAAGGCCGACGCCCACCCAGACCATTGGGGCGGGCCAGCCGTTGCCAAGCAATCCCTCATACAGTGCCACGAAGGCAGGGGTCAGATAGCCATAGGCCATCACCTTACCGGAGGGCAGGCGTAGGGCTGCGAATTGCAGTAGGGCGAAGGTCAATGCCGTGGTGAAAACGGCAAGATAGATAACCGTGATCCACACGATAGGGGGCAGCGTGGCCCAATCCGTCGTAATGACCGCCGGGGTGGCGTAGAGGCCGACCACGATCAGCGCGCCCAATATCGTGCCCAATGAGAAGACCAGAACCGGCTCCCCCCGGTTCAGCTTGCGCACCATCGGGGTGTAGAGGGCGTGGGAGACGCAGCCGAGGAAGAACACCATCTCGCCCCGCCCAATATCGAAGGCAAGTAGCGCAGCGATATCCGCTCGAAAGATCACCCAAACCGCCCCGATTGCGCCAATGGCGAGCGCGGCGAGAGCCGCCCGTGAAAACCTCTGGCGCAGCAGCAGCCAAGCAAAACCGGCGCTCATCGCAGGGATTAGGGTAAAAAGGGCGCTGGTCGAGACGGGCTGCGCCGTCTTCAATGCCTCAAACATCAGGACGAAATAGATGCCCATCAGGCCGCCAAGCACGAGGTATCGCCAAGGCGCTTGCCAATCCGCGCGTGATACCTTCACTCGTAAAACGATAACAGCCGCCCCCATCACGCCGAGCGCGCAGAGAAAGCGTAGGGCGGTCAGGGCAGCGGGGTCGATAAAAGGCGCGGCCTGTTTTCCGATGCTAAACGCACCAGCAATCAGGGCGGCGAATAGCAGCATAGCGGCATGGCCGGGCAGCGCCGAGCGCCATGTCTTTTCGGTTGTCACCATAGGAAACGTCAGCTTCTTCCTAAAATGAAACGCGATCAACTTGAGTCAGGAATTGCGCATCAAGTTCGCATTTCCTAACACTCTGCGATCCAACTTAATCGCGTTTCACTTCAGGAAAACGCCGCCTTCGCCGCCGCATCGAGCGATGCCATCATCTGACGATACGGAATTGGGCCATAGCTGATACGCGCGACGCCTAAACTGGCGAGCGTTGCCTTATCCGGCACATGGGGCAGAGCGATGATGTTGACGGGCAGCTCCACCTCGCGGCACAGCGTCCCGATCATCGCTTCATCGGCCAAACCGGGCGCAAAGAAGCCGCTCGCGCCAGCCTGCGCATATTCATGGGCGCGGATAATGGCATCGGCCAGCATGTCCTCGGAATGGGTTTCGGGCTTTGCTTTCAGGAAGATATCCGTCCGCGCGTTGATGAAAACGGGGATACCTTGTTTATCACAGGCGGCGCGGGCGGCGGCAATGCGCTCATGCTGAACATCCGCCGCATATAATCCGTCGCCGCCGATCACCTGATCTTCCAGATTGAAGCCGATGGCCCCGGCCTGAATGGCCTTGGTTGCCGTCTCTGCAACTTCGCGGGGGGAGACGCCATACCCGCTCTCAATGTCCATCGTAACGGGCAAGGCAGTGCCACTGACGATACGGCGGATATTGTCTAGGGCCAGATCGAGCGGCAGTTTTTCGCCGTCAGGATAGCCAAACGCAGCCGCAACAGGCCAACTTCCCGTCGCCAGCGCCTTTGCACCCGCCTTCTCCACCGTTGCGGCACTACCCGGATCCCATGCGTTGAACAGGATCACCGGATCACCTTTCACGTGAAGAGCGGCGAAAGTCTCGGCACGGGTTTTCTGATCTGTCACAGAACGTCTCCTTTCAACGGCTGGTCAACAACCGCAGGCCCGCCACTCCAAAAAATGCAGCAAAGGCAAATTGTATTGGGCGTTTTACACGCAAGTAGAGCATGGCTATCGGCTTGCTCGAAAACAAGAGCGCGTAGGAGAAATTGACGGTCAATGACATCACGCCCCTATTGCAAAGACCATTTATGCGAGGAGAATGCCGTGCAGATGCGGCGCAAGATCAGGCATTATTCGGCGGCAACGGCGCTGGGGTTGTTGGGATGTTCGGTCCATTCGCCATGTTCTGCGACGACTTCACGCCCCGTGCGTGGATCGATTGTACCGGGTGCCATCTCTTCCATCGTGATGCAGTTTTCAACAGGGCAGACATTAACGCAAAGGTTGCAGGCAACGCATTCGGCGTCGATTACCTCGAACACCCGGTCGGCGGACATGCTGATCGCTTGATGCGAGGTATCTTCGCAGGCGGCATAACAGCGCCCGCATTTGATGCAGGTATCCTGATTGATAAGCGCCTTTGTGATGTAGTTGAGATTCAAATGCTGCCAATCGGTGACGTTTGGCACGGCACGCCCTCGGAAGTCCTCCAGTGTTTCGTAGCCCTTTTCGTCCATCCAGTCGGATAGACCCGCGATCATCTCGGACACGATCTTGAAACCGTAGGTCATGGCGGCGGTGCAGACCTGTACATTGCCCGCGCCCAGCGCCATAAACTCCGCCGCATCGCGCCAGGTGGTGACACCGCCAATGCCGCTGATGGGGATGCCGCGTGTTTCAGCATCGCGGGCGATCTCGGCGACCATGTTCAGGGCGATGGGCTTAACGGCGGGGCCACAATAACCGCCATGGCTGCCTTTGCCGTCGATGGTGGGTTCGGGAGCCATTAGGTCGAGATTGACGCTAGTAATCGAGGAAACGGTGTTGATGAGGCTGACCGCATCCGCGCCCCCCGCATGGGCCGCCCGTGCAGGATAGCGGATATCGGTGATATTTGGGGTTAGCTTGACGATGACCGGCATCCGTGTTGCCGCCTTGCACCAACGAGTGACCATCTCGATGTATTCCGGCACCTGACCGACCGCCGACCCCATACCACGCTCACTCATGCCATGGGGACAGCCGAAGTTTAACTCTATGCCGTCCGCGCCGGTATCCTCGACCTGCTTGAGGATTTCGGTCCAGCACACCTCCTCACAAGGCACCATCAGCGAGACGATCATGGCGCGGTCGGGATAGTCACGCTTCACCACCTTGATCTCGTCGAGATTTGTCTGGAGCGGGCGGTCGGTGATGAGTTCGATATTGTTGATACCCAGCACCCGCCGGTCGGCCCCATAGACGACGCCATAGCGCGGGCCGTTGACGTTGACGACATGCGGGTCCAGCCCGAGCGTCTTCCACACCACACCGCCCCATCCGGCCTCAAAGGCACGGCGGACATTGTATTCCTTGTCCGTCGGCGGCGCGGAGGCGAGCCAGAACGGGTTTGGGGATTTGATCCCAACGAAGTCGTTGCGCAGGTCAGCCATTCTTCTTCTCCCAAGGCATTGGCGGGATGATCTTCTCAAGATCAGGCGATCGTTTGTAAGCGTTGCGGTCTTTCACAAACGCACGACGACTCCAGCTTTCGTATCCGAATGTCCCGCAATAGATATCTCGCCAGCCATCCGTTCGAGATTCAAGGGCGACGACGACATGTCCCTGACATTGCAACAGTAAGCGACGTTTCGGCTTGCTTGTGTAGACCACAAAGCCGCAGGCAGCCACGCCGTTCGAGCAGGTCAGGCTGGAAGCAACATTGATGATGTGTTCGTTGATACCATCGCCGTTCAGGTCACAATTTGTGAGGTAAAAACTGTGCCAACGTGACAGGAATTCTCGCGAGTCGTAGCCGACTTGTCTTTCGTCGTCGATAATCGCAGCCAGAAAGTCGAAAGCATCTTCGCTTATGCCCACTTGTCGTTGTTGATGCGTATCGCATCCGTAGGCGGCACTGCCAGTGGTAAGGGCAATTATTGCCCCTAATACTGAATTATACTTATGTAATGTCTTAGACATCCACGACCATCTCGAAACCGGCGAAGATCATGCGTTTGGTGTCGAAAGGCATCGCGCTCGCCCCCATGCGTTCGTCGGACATTGCCGCTTGCATTCCTGTGCCAGCGACCTCCTTCGAGGGCCAGACGATCCATGAGAAGACGACCGTCTCGTCTGGTTCGCATTTGACGGCCATCGGGAAGGATGTGACCTTGCCATCGGGCACGTCCGCACCCCAGCAATCGACGACCTGCGTTGCGCCATGTTCCTTGAAAATCGCCGCCATTTCCGAGGATTGCGCGATGTAGGCGTCCTTGTTCACTGTCGGGACGGGGATAATGGCTCCGTTGACGTAAGGCATCGTATTCTCCTCAGGTTGCGAGTGTTCGATGGATACTTTCCGCTGCGTCGCGCCCCTCTGCGACGGCGGTGACGGTCAGGTCTTCGCCGCCCAATGCGCAATCGCCTCCGGCCCAAACGCCGGAGATCGAGGTGCGGCCTTCGGTATCGACGCGGATCTTGCCGCGTTCCAGTTCGGCGGCGGCGGCGGGGGTGTCTGCATAGGTCTGGCCGATGGCGCGGAAGACCTGATCGGCCTCCAGCACGAAGGTTTCGCCCGTGCCGCGCAGGCCGTCCGCCGTCTCCTCGGTGTACTCGAATTCCACGCCCCCCGACGCGCCGCGCACGGGCATGGCGTTGCAGATGAGGCGCACGCCCGCACTCGTGGCGTGGTCCTGTTCGTGGCGGCTGGCGCTCATGCGGTCTTGTCCGCGCCGGTAGACGATGGTCACATCTTCTGCACCCAGCAGCTTGGATTGCACGGCGGCGTCCACGGCGGTCATGCCGCCGCCGATAACGACGACACGGCGACCGATGGGCAGTTGTGACAGGTCATCAGACTGGCGCAAGGTGGCGATGAAATCGACCGCATCGCTCATATGGTCATCGGCTCCCTCCAGCATCAACGCATTGACCCCCGAAAGGCCCATGCCGAGGAAGACCGCATCGTAATCGCTGCACAGTTCTTCCAGTGTGTAATCGCGTCCAAGAACCGCGCCCGTTTCGATGCGGATGCCGCCAATCTTGAGCAGCCATTCCACCTCGGCCTGCGCGAAATTATCGACGGTCTTATAGCTGGCGATGCCGTATTCGTTCAGGCCGCCCGGTTTCTCACGCCCATCAACGACAACGACCGTATGGCCATGCATGGCAAGGCGGTGCGCACAAGCTAGACCCGCTGGCCCCGCACCAATCACGGCGATAATCTTGCCCGTGGGGGCAGCGCGCGTGTAAGGGTGCTCGCCGGTCGCCATCAGCGTATCGGTCGCATAGCGTTGTAGCGCGCCAATCTGGACGGGTTTGCCTTCCGCCGCCTCGCGCACGCAGGCTTCCTCGCATAGCGTTTCGGTTGGGCAGACACGGGCGCACATACCGCCCAAGATATTCTGGTTCAGGATGGTCTTAGCCGCGCCCTTGGGGCTGTCGGCCTGTATCTGGCGGATGAACAGCGGAATATCGATTTCGGTTGGACAAGCGGCAATACAGGGTGCGTCATGGCAAAAATAACAACGATCTGCGGCCACCAATGCTTCATGCGGATTCAGTGGTGGATAGGCATCGCCAAAATTTTCCGCATACGCCTCCGGTGCAAGCCGCCCGGCCACGATTCCGTCCTGTCTTTGTGTAGTGCCCATGCATGCCTCCCCATTTTCATCTTTAAAGTTTGCACAGGCTGAATATTTTATCAAATGGTAAAATTAGTCACTAAATGGCATGAGGGGCGAGCTTGGGCCAATCGAACACCACCCCCGTTCCCGGCGTGTCCGGGGCGACGGCGCGGGCGTTTTCGATGACGAGGGGGCGGGTTGTGTAGGCGTCGATGGGGAAACTGTGAACCTCTAGCCAGCCCGCATCACCATTGCCGGATATCAGCGAGACGTTGAGTTCCTGCATTCCGTGGGTGCAGGTGGGGATGCCACAAGCGCGGGCGCGCTCGGCAATCTGTAGCCATGTTGTGATTCCCCCGCAGTTACCTGAGTCGGGCTGTATGAAAGACAGTTTTGAGCGGGCAAAAGCTTCATCGAATTCATGAATCGTGTGCAGGTTTTCGCCCATGGCCAGCGGCATACCAGTCATATCGGTGATGCGGGCATAGCCGTCGTAATCCTCAGGGATGATTGGTTCTTCAAACCATGTAATATCGTAAGGTGCGAAGCCTTTTGCCGCCGCAATGGCCTGATCGACATCCAAGCCGTAATTCGCATCGACCATGAGGCAACGATCTGGGCCGATCAAATAGCGGATGGCGGCGACGCGGGCGATATCTTCAGCCAGATCAGGCAGGCCAACTTTGATCTTCACTGCCTCGAAGCCGCGCGAAAGATACCCCCGCACATTCTCTTTCAGCTTATCGAGGGTAAAGCCAAGGTCGATACCGCCCGCATAGGCCGCGCAGGTCGCCCCTGCGCCCCCCGCCATGACCGATAGCGGTTCGCCCCGCGCTTTGCCGCGAATATCCCAAAGCGCGATATCGACGGCGGATATGGCAAAAGACGCGACGCCCCCGCGCCCGACATAATGCACATGCCATTGCATCGCCTCGTTCAGCACCTCGACTTCGCGCGCATCGGCCCCCGATAGCATCGGGGCAAGGTCATGCTCAATCATGGCGCGGATGGCATGGCCGCCTTTGCCGCCCGTATAGGTATAGCCGGTGCCTTCCAGGCCGTCGGTGGTGCGGATCGTCACGGTGATCAGCTCAAAATGCGTATGATCGCCATGCTTGGCATCGCTGAGGACTTCATCAAGCGGCACGTTGAACAGGCGGGTATCAATGCTTGCAATGGCGCTCATGGTCGGCTCCTTGTCGCGAGGGGTGAGCAATCGTTTACATGAGGCGACGGCTGCGCGACAAGGAGCGTGCAACAGGGAGAGAGCGATGGCGGTTGGACTGATCGGATTAGGCGTGATGGGGCGTAATCTCGCGCTGAACTGGCGCGATGCGGGGCAAAAGGTCATTGCGACCGATAGCTGGGCTACGGCGCGGGCATGGCGAGCGCAAAGTGTCACGGTCCTTGACGATCTGGCCATGATGGTCGCGATGCTGCCTAGCCCCCGTACGATTTTGCTGATGGTCAAAGCGGGGGATCAGGTCGATTTCGAGATCGCCAATCTCGTGCAGCACCTCGGGCCGGGGGATACGATCATTGATGGCGGCAACTCGAATTTTCACGATACCGAGCGGCGGGCGACCTCATTGGCCGGGCGCGGCATTGGGTTTCTGGGTGCTGGCATATCGGGCGGAGCCGAAGGCGCGCGGCATGGAGCGGCATTGATGGTCGGCGGATCAGCCGAAGCATGGGAGCGGTCGCGCGGAGTGCTGGAGGCCGTGGCGGCGACTGCGCAAGATGGCACACAAACGCTGGATCGCTTTGGCGAGGGCGGTGCGGGGCATTTTGTAAAGATGGTCCATAACGGCATCGAATACGGCATCATGCAGGCAATTGCTGAAGCGCATATGCTGCTAACGCGCGGCATTGGTCTGTCGGCGAATGAGACGGCGGATATTCTTGGGCAATGGTCAACCAAGGGCCGGGGGGCGGGATTCCTACTGGAGATTACGGCGGAAATCGCGGCGGCGGTTGACCCGTTGGAGGATGGTGTGCTGCTCGACCGGATCAGCGATATTGCGGGGCAAAAAGGCACCGGCGGTTGGACCATTGATGCCGGGGTTGAGCATGGCGTGGCCATTCCGTCGATCATGGAGGCTGTCACGGCACGTCAGCTATCGGGTGAAGAGGCCGCGCGCTCCAGCATGGCGGCGCTGGGCTTGCCTCGTGAGAAGTTGGATGCGGGTCTTGTCGATGATATCCAAGCCGGTCTTATCGGCACCATGATTGCGGCGCTGGCGCAAGGGGTGCATCTCTATGCTGTCGCGGCAGAGGCGCAGGGCTGGGATCGTGATATTGCAAGGGTGCTGCGTGTGTGGCGGGCAGGTAGTATCCTGCGCATGAATCTACTCGATACAATCGCCGATGCGGTGGTGCCGGATACGCGCCTGCCACTCGCCATACCGGCGATTTCAGCGGATATCGGTGCATTGGTGCCGGGGTGGCGTCGTGCGGTTGCGGCGGCAGTGGGTGCAGGCTATCCGGCCCCTGTCCTCGGCGCGACGCTCGCTTATGTCGAAGGGTTGGGCATGACGCATCTGCCCACCGCAATGGTACAGGCACAGCGGGATCGGTTTGGCGCACATGGCTTTGGCCGCACAGACCGCAAGGGTCAGCACCATGGCCCATGGACTCACCCCGATGGCGAGGATGGCGCATGATCCTCGTCGTCATGGGAGTTTGCGGTTGTGGCAAGTCGAGCGTGGGGGCGCGGCTTGCGGCGCATATGGGGTGCGATTTCATTGAAGGCGATGATTACCACCCCCCGGCCAACCGGGCGAAGATGGCAACAGGAACGCCCCTAACCGATGAGGATCGTTGGCCGTGGCTCGACCAGTTGGCGCAGGAAATGGTCGATCGACAACAGGCTGGGCAATCGGCGGTCGTGGCATGTTCCGCTTTGCGCGAGGTTTATCGCGACCGCTTACGCGCGAGCGGGACTGAGCCGGTCTTCATCCATCTGACGGGCGATCCGGCAATGATCGGCGCGCGGATGGCTGCACGGGCCAATCATTTCATGCCCACGGATCTGCTCGATAGCCAATTGGCAACACTGGAACCGGCAGGAGAGGGCGAGGTGCTGCACGGCTTCGATATCGCCCCGCCGGGTGCGGTGGTTGCAAAGGAGATTATCAAGCGGTTGGCGCTTCCGACTGGGCGATAAGGGAAGCGAACGACACCCATTGTGCGCCCCGCATCGTCAGACGCGCGGTAAACGCTTCGACAAAATCCCAGATGGCCGCATCATGGACAAGGTGGTGAGTCATCAGGCCGATGGGTACATCATCGGACAGCAGATCAATAGTGCGGCGGATAAGAGCCGCTGGATCGACCACGGAGCGCGACCCGCGCCAGTCTATTGGATCGAGATGGGCATCGAAACGCACCAGCGGAAGGGCTTTCGGATTGCGTTCACCGTAGAGGGAAATACCGCGATAACCCATATCGGCCAGTTCCGGCGTGATTTCCAAATCCATGCGGTTCCAAGGGGGGATGAAAGCGGGGACCGTGTGGTCACTGAACAGGTCGTGGATTAAGCGAAGGCCGTTCCGAGCCTCCTCAACCCGTTGCTCAAGGGGGCGATGTGCGCCGAATTCTGCGTTCTTTTCGCCCTTTGGTGCATGGCTTTGATGCGCCCAACCATGAACGGCGATATTGACATTATCCGCCGTCGCAATCCGCGCTGGCAAGGTTGGCACCATTTTTGACGGGATTGACGCGAGGGTTAATGGTGCGCCGATTGTTGCGGCCATTGCAAGCAGCCGATCCAATGGATCGCTGGGCGCAATTACATCGTCATCGCGCCACCAGAAGACAGGATTGCGGCCTTCCATCGCCCGGTCGAGGGGGGTCCAATCGATTTTCACGGACGCATTGCTCCTTCGATAATTTCCACACAACGCTGCGCGCCATCTAGGCGTAATGCCGAGAAATCCGGGCGTGGGCGTGCATGAACCTCCTCGATTGCCGCTAATAACCGTTCAGGATTCAGCGCATCTTCGCGAATGATTCCGCAGCCATATCGCTGCGCCATTGCCCGCGCGCGTTGAAGTTGCTCGGTTTCGCCATCCCCCTCGAATGGACAGAAGACGGCACGCGCGCCCGTCACCGCCACGTCCATCGCCGTGTTATACCCGCATTGTAGGATGGCTGCGTTACTTCGAGACAGCAGCGCCCGAAAATCCGGGCGAACGGGTTCTACGATTGTATTTGGTGGGGTCGTCTCAATCGCGCGCGACTTACCCACCAGAATGCGCCAACGCCGCGTTGGATCAACGCGCGCCGCCGCCAATGCCGCACTGAATAGCCTGTCACCAACTGCGCCGCCCCCCGCCGCAACGATGATCTCACCTGTTCCATCGGTTCCATCATCGTTTTGAACTGGTGTGGATGATGCGATGTATCCCGTCTCATGGATTTTGCTCGCCAAGGGTTTGGTCAGGGGCCAACTCGCATCCAAGCCGACAAGCGTAGTGTCGCCGTGGAATAGGATGCCGTCGTAATGGTTTTGCAAGCGTGCCTCAGCTTCTTCCTTGCGGCCCGCTTTGCGTGGCATCTGTAGGATATCACGGATTGATGCGAAGACCTGCGCGTTGGGCGCGGCGTCGATAGCGGTGGTGAATTCGGTGGCCAGCTTGCGCCGTCCAAAGGGAAACAGCTCCGTCACGAGAACATCCGGCGCGAATGCTTTGATAGCATTACGAATCTCGTCAATTCTGCGGTCGAAGAGGCTAGGGGGTGCAATCACATCCGTTTCACCGTAGAGCGATGTGAAGGATGCATCGGAGCGTATTGCTGGAAGCTGCTGTAACCGTGCGGTTTTAGGGGCCGCAAGGGCCGCTGGCATTCCGCCACTCAGGACTAGCGTTTCATGCCCTGCCCGCGCAAATGCATCGGCGATCTGGCCCGTACGCGCGAGGTGTCCTGTGCCCAAAAGATGTGTGACGAGAAAGGCTATACGCATCGCTGAACCAAGCGAACCATCTCACCTGCTGGTCGCCATTTATCGCCATCACGCTCGATGATCTGCATACGGTCACGCTTGATACGAAATGGCATTTCACCTTTGAAATTCCAGTCATATGCAACGGCAAGAATAACGCGCATAATATTGATATGGCTGACAATAACCGTATCGCTTGCTAATGTATCAATCACTGGCATTACCCGCGCCTTCAGTTCATGCAAGCTCTCGCCAGATGGGGGGCGCATGTCCCATCCCCATTCTTCGACATGTCGATAACCGCTTGTGGAATCATCAATAAGCACCGCGCCCTGACGCCCCTCCCACGTACCAAGATTCATCTCGATTAAGTTAGCATTGGTTGTTACGGTTTTTTCCCCAATAATTTCAGCCGTTTCATGGGCACGGCTTAGGGGACTCGCAAGCAAATCAGCATGTTGCCATTCTTTTGGTAAAGTGAGTGAGGATAGACGCTCACGCTCTTGATCTGAGAGAGGGATATCTGTCCGACCCTGTAATTTCCCCGCCTCGTTCCATGCGGTGCGCCCGTGACGAAGTAGGCCGATTTTCATAGCAGCTCTCCCAAAAAGCCTTTCAGGCGAAAAGCGGCGGCATTGAGCGTATGATTGGCAAGAACGTATTCACGGGCCGCTGCACCCGACCTCGCCGATATGATGGCTTCTGCAAATGCTTTTGGGTCGTCTTTAGGTGCAAGCGGGTGGTCGATCACGGTGCGCGGGCCGGGCCAATCGGCGGCGGTGACGGGCGTACCCGCCGCTTGCGCTTCAAGATAGGCCATACCATAGGCTTCGTTGACGCCGGGCCAGACAAAGATATCCGCCGCCTCGTAATATGCGCGTAAATTCGTATGATCGACCGCGCCAATGATATTTACCCGCGCCCCAAACGACTCGAACAGTCCCATAACCTCGCCCCGCACCGGGCCATCGCCAATAACCGTCAGGTGCCAATCGCGCTGTAGATAGGGTAGCGCAGCGGCGAGTTGACGATAAGACGCTAACTTATCGCCCGCGCGCATCATGGCAACGGTTAGCAGGCGCAAAACAGATGAAGGGGGCTTCGTGGGCGGCGCGGGTCCGGGGTCGAGAAAAGGCGGGAAGTCGGCAATGCGTTGATGCGATGGGGCATCCCGGTCGAGGGCGAAACGATCCGTCGCGGTCATCGCAAGCAGCAGGTCAGCGGCGTCGATGGCGGCTTCTGAACGCCGCGCAAAAGCATCCCACGGGCCGCCGATACGCTTTTTCGCGCGGCTCGCTTCGGCAATGATATAGGGAATACCGAAATGCTTTGCGAGGGCCGGGCCTAGCAGGTCGGGAGCTTTGTAGTAGCAATGATATGTGAACCAAAGATCAGGTGGTGCTTCCTGCCAATGCGCCTTGATCCGGTCTGTTTCTATGGATGCCTGCGCTATCAGATCGGCCTGTAAATCCGCTTTGCCTTTGCCGTCGCGACTTTGAAATACGCTGGAAATTTCAATAGTATAACCGGCGATTTCAAACGCATGTGTGAATAACCGTGCCATTCTACGATCACCGGATGGGGTAGGGTGGCTCACCGGCTTCATCGGTGCGTAGAAAGCAACACGGGTCATGGCATCGCAGCACGGATGCGCATGGCCACCGCGTCGATTCCGGCATCGGAGCCAAAATCTTCAACAAGGCGGGTATAAAGAGCGTCAGCATACCGGCTGCGTAGTGAAGGATCGGCGGCAAGCGCCTCAATCGCGGTTGTAAGCGCGGGCGCATCTTCAGCAGGAACAAGGATTCCACTCTCGCCAGTATCAACGAATTCAGGAATAGCGGAGATTGATGTGGAGATAACGGGTAATTTCTGGCTCGCCGCTTCCATCAAAACATTAGGCAGGCCGTCACGGTCTAGAGATGCGGTGATACGGCTAGGCAGGATAAAAATATCCGCCGTGCGCATCGCGTCGAGCACTGCATCGCGTGCCTGTGCGCCGCGCCAGTCGATCTTATCAGCGATATCAAGATTTTGAGCCATATTGCTGAGTTTATCTTTTAGTTCCCCACCACCAATATGTACGAAGCGCCAATCGAGAGAGGAAGGAAGGGCGGCGAGAGCCTGTAGGACAAGATCATACCCTTTCTTTTCGACTAACCTACCTACTGAAAGGATCGTCAGGGGGCCAGAGCGCGCCGTGCGGTCGGGCGGCGCAGGCATCTCGGAAATGTCTAGACCATGATATACGAGCGCAACACGATCCGGCGCTTCGGCAGGGGCAAGTGCAGACAGATGCGCGGTCCCCGTGCCGGTACAAGTCACCCCAAAAGCGGCATCGGCGATTTTCTCGCGCTTTTCCCAGTCGCTTGTCGTCCAGATATCCTTAGCATGAGCTGAAAACCCCCATTTCAGACCGCGCATAATGGCGGCGTAGCGGGTGACGGATGCGGGGGTGTGCAGGAAATGGGCGTAGAGAAAGGCGGTGTCATCCGGCAGTTCATGTGCCATGACAGCCGCCTGTGCAAAGCGCCTGATCCGATTGGCATCACGCGCCCGCACCAGATCACGAAGCCAAACCGCCGCCGCACGCCAGAACAATCGATTGCCCATTTGGGATACAATGGCGCGTAGCACGCGGCCCGGCTCATCGCGGATGTATTCAGGCAAATAGTGGATGGGCGCAGTGATTGCATCCTGTGTTGGGTGAGTCTGCGTGTCGGTTGGATGCCGTAATGACCAAATATCAAAGATAATTCCGCGTTGCTGCAACCCCAGCAATTCCTGCGCGATAAACGTTTCCGACAGGCGCGGATACCCCTTCATCACCACCGCAACACGCTTGCTCATCGTGTAGTCGCTAGGGCCGCATGGGCCAGATCGCCGACTTTATCCAACCCATCGAGCAACCCGTCGATGCGCGCCGCCGAGGGCAAGGGCTGCGTATCGAAAGCCTGTATCGCCTTGACCATAGCCGCCGGATCGGGGGGGCCGGATCCATCACTTACCGGGGGTAGCATATGCACAAGCCCAATCTTCTCGGCGGCAGCCACACGAAGGTATTGTTCCATCCGGGGCGTTGTACGCGGGGCGATTGCAGCGGGTTTATCGAAGCTGAGGATCTCGCAGAACGTATTATATCCCCCCATCGCAATGACACCGCGCGACTCTATCATCAACCGCTCGATACGGGAATCGAAGGCACGGGTACGGATTGTGCGAAAGCGATGGGCGCGGCGCTCGAATTCGGCGCGCTTTTCCGCCGCCATGAA
Source organism: uncultured Neomegalonema sp. (assembly GCA_937928005.1). Lineage (GTDB taxonomy): Bacteria > Pseudomonadota > Alphaproteobacteria > Rhodobacterales > Rhodobacteraceae > JAHDDY01. The sequence continues at coordinate 14,800 of CALFVD010000160.1, forward strand.
TGGCCCAAAGACGAGCAGGCAGGGCGTAGACATCTGGGTATCAGCCTCATAAGCGCGAAGCACCCAATCGACCAGCGCCTCCCCATCGCCACCACCGCCGGGTGTCACAAGAACCGACCCCTCGGCCATCGTGTCAATAATTGGCGGTTCTGGCCAATCCTGAGGGGCTTCTCGTCGTAGATAGCCAGTGTAATGAACGCGATCTAATGTCTGGGCGGGTAGTGCAAGCCCGGCAAGTGGCTCGAATATCTCGCGTAGGCCGTAGACCCAGATATCGTCATAGAACCGCTCAATCGCGGCATAGGCATCCTTACGCTCCCATTCGGCATGAAGGGCGGGCGCATGATCCAACACATCGCGCAGACCGAGGATGATGCGCGCCCCTTTCGCGCGCAGATGATCAAGCGTGGGGATCATTTCGCCGCGTAAACCAGTCGGCTCCTTGTCCACGATGAGCAGATCCGGGGCAAAAGCTTCCGCAGTGGTCAATAGGATGCGTTCACGCAACTCTACCGTCTGGGCAATGTCTAAATGCATGGTATCAGACGCATAATCCCCACTCGGTAGCTTTACCACACCGGGAATGCGCACAAAATCAACGCCTTGCGGAAAATCAAAACGCCCGACGATAGGCGAGCCTGTTGCGATTAGAATGCTGGCATTTGAAAAGCGAGCAGCAAGCGCCGTGGCGATGGTCCGCGCCCGTCGAATATGACCAAGGCCATAGGTATCATGGCTGTAGAGCATAATACGCGGCGCAGATGGGTCGGCAAAATCTGCATGGCGAGAAACGCCCTGTTCGGAATCGGTCAACACGGTGCGCCCCTTTTGCGGTTTGGACTACAATGAAACCGAATCCGTCCGTCAAGGTAAAACCTTAACACAATGTTACTCGCGACGTAACATAGGGAGTGCGCGTATGTGAAGGGAGACGATGCGGATGGAACACGCTATTATACAAGAATGCGAAATTTATCCGTCATGGTGTGCAGAATGATCCGTGCTTTCTTTGTGGCGATTATGTTGGTTGTTGCAATGGCGGTACCGAGCCTTGCGCAACAAGCCATGAGCAGTGATTACAACGCAATTGCGCAACCGAACGCCACAACGAATGATCCCGGACAAGCTGGACCAGAGCAATATGCCGTAGCCGCCGAAGAACTGAGCGTGCTTACCGAAACGCAGCTCAATCTTGAAAAAGTGTCCAAGCGCCTGATTGATCTGATTGAGCATACGCCCGAAATTGGAACGGCTCTCAATGCCCTCCTGAGCGCGCAAAGCCCCACAAACGAGCCTAGTCACTTCTTTGGCGTCTTGGTCTGGACACTGGCCTTTCTGGGCATCGCCTATCTGATCGAGTGGCGTATTTATGGAATCCGATTAGTCGGACCATGGTTTATCTCTCTTCAAAAACCGAACCCGCGTGATCTGGTCGAAAAACTGCCGATCCTCGCCTTAAGGGCGGCAATCGGCGTTGTTGGCATCGCCATATCGATGGTGATTGCTGGTTCGTTGGTGCTGGCATTCGTCGATCCAATGGGGGATGCCCCGCAGAAGACGGTTATCATTGTGATGGCCGCCGTTGCTGCATCCCGGTTGACGGCGATCCTTTGGCGCATGGTGCTGGCACCGTATCTGCCACAATACCGCATCCCTTGCATGAGCGATCCAGAAGCGCGCAAGCTGTTCAACTGGCTGTGGTTGACGATGACAGCGTGTATCGCGTTGCTCGCTTTTTGTTACTGGATCGAGGATATTGGGGCGAGCCGCCTGACCCATAACACCCTGACTTTGCTGGCGATGATTGCCATGGTCGTGATAAATATCGCGCTGGTTTTGGTCAACCGAAACGCAATCAGCCAAGCGATTCTGGGGCAATGTCATGTCGAGGATGTCACATGGTTGCCGCGCATCTCGGCGGCACTCTGGGCACCGATCATCATAATCTACTTCTTTGGCGCGGCGATGGTGCTGAGCTATCGCCTTCTGCTGGGCACCGTAAGCGGCGCGCCGCTGATCGTGGGCGCATACACTGTCTTGCTCGCGGTTATTCTGGTCTATGGTGTGGTTGCCTTCTCCATTGCGCGGCTATTCAGGCACAGACGTGTGATGATGGTTGAGCGCAATCGTGCGGAACAAGGAACATCTATCGGTCAGCCCACTATCGTCGAACAAGCCTTCATTGAGGGCGATCCGCTATCAGGCGATGGTGATGAGGATTCTGGACCCGCGACTCAGTCAACCACATTGCCACATGCCGCAGCCACATTGACGGGAATGCGTGATTTTGAGGCGCTCGCTAAGCGAACGGCCTCCATATTTGCATTTGGTGCGGGTATCTATGCGTTACTGCATATCTGGGATTTTGATTATCTGCTGGAAGACGGTGGTGCCCTCGATCCGATTCAGGATGTCGTTGATATCTGTTTGATCGGCTATCTGATCTATCACGCTTCCCGTATCTGGATCGATACGCGCATTCAGGAAGAAGGCGGCGAGGAAGTCGAAATCGAGCCGGGCGACGAGGGGGGCGGTGCCAGCGCGGCATCGCGTCTGGCGACCTTGTTGCCGTTATTCCGCAACTTCTTGCTCTTTACGATTTCCATCAGCGTGCTGGTTATGGTCTTGCTGAAAATGGGCATCAATGTTGCGCCGTTATTCGCCGGTGCGGGCGTGGTCGGCATTGCTATCGGTTTCGGCGCGCAAACCCTGATCCGGGATATCCTATCGGGCATGTTCTACCTGTTCGACGATGCTTTTCGTAAAGGGGAATATATCGATATCGCCTTGGTCAAAGGCACGGTCGAGAAGATATCCCTGCGCTCGTTTCAATTGCGCCATCACCTCGGCGCATTGCATACGATTCCGTTTGGCGAGATCACGCATCTCACCAATTATTCGCGTGATTGGGTGATGGTGAAGCTACCCATTCGCGTAACCTATGACACTGATGTGGAGAAGGTGCGCAAGCTGATAAAGAATCTCGGTGTGGAACTGTCGGAACACCCCATTGAGGGGCCGAAATTCCTGCAACCGCTGAAATCGCAGGGTATCTATAAAATGGAAGATTCCGCGATGATCATTCGCGTGAAATTCATGACCCGCCCCGGCGACCAATGGACGACACGCAAGTTGGTCTATTCGCGTCTGCGCGAGCTATTCGCCGAAAATGGGATCAAGTTCGCCCATCGTGAAGTCACGGTTCGTCTGTCTGATCAGGAGCTACAAGCACTTCCCCCCGATCAACGCGATGCAGCGGCGGGCGCGGCCCTTACCGCCGTTCATGCAGCGGAATTGGAAGCATTGCCCAATCAACGAGCCATCGGCGACGATCGTTAAAGCGCATTGCGATTATCCTGAATCACCAAGCGCCATGTTTCGTGCAACTCTTGGCGCGGAACATGGCTTAGGTTTATCGCAAATGGCTATGAAGCATCTATTGTGATCAAGCCGGATTTTGGATTCCTTCCAACTGAACTTTGTTCTTGATGCCGAATAAAGGGGTATCGAAGATAACATTGAGGATTTCCGGCAGAATGAGTGGCGCTGGGCTGTACAGCGGAAATCTATGCGTTGGGGAAGGCGTTGGGCGTTGCGTTTTCGTATGATGATCCGGTTGAATACGTAACGGCCTTTGGCAAGCGGATGCCCGATGCGCGTCCTTCCATGTTATTGGACCACCATGCGGGCCGCGTTTCAGAGATTGATGCGCTGAACGGTATGGCGGTGGTATTGGGCACACGCCTTAAGATTGCAACACCTTACAATGAAACCCTCACGGCGATAATTCGTGCAAAGGAAGCACATTTCACTCATTGATCACAAATAATTGAATTACGAAGCTTTTGTAAGTACCGTGTACAGCGTCACTAGCGAAAGCTTTACCCTTTGCCATCCAATGATCACCATAAGTCCAGCTTTTGGGTGGCCCTACGCCGCATATGTACCTTGCCGTCTTTTGCAACGCCGGAGGTAGAGGCTGCGTTCTGGAAGGATCGTGATACACGGTTGTTATTTTTCCGCCGCTGGATGCTGCTCGCGGGGATCACCGCTTTCGCGGTATTTGCCGTTGTCGATGTTATGATCGTAGAGGGTAATCTGGCGCAGGTCTTGACCATCCGAGTTGTCGCAACCGTTATTGCACTGTTTTTTTGGGGTTGGTTTTGTATCACTGATACGCCCGACAAACGCGAAGCACTCATTGGCGCTATCGGCCTTGTTTTTGTAATTGCGAACCTGATTATTATTATGGGTTCTGCCCCCCCAATTGCGGACCTGTTACCGTTCTCGATCTCCATGATCCTTGCTTTTGGATTTGGGCTGGTCGCGCCACGCTTTCGTACCTCGGTTTGGACTGCACTAACGGCCTATGGGCTGTATTGGGCGAGTGTGCCGTTCTCGCAAACTTCAACCGCCTCAATCGCAACCAATGCACATTTCCTGTCGCTAAGCACATTTGCCGCCCTTGCCGGTACATTTGTGCGTGAAAAACTGGAGCGAGAACAGGCCAATGCGCAGCATCGCCTCTCGGTTCTAAATGCGAAGCTGATTGATGCGGATCTCGCAAAAGATCGTCTGCTCGCCAGTGTTAGCCATGAATTGCGTACGCCTGTGAACGCTATCGGTGGCTTCTCAGAGGTTATGCAGCAAGGTATCTTTGGTCCCGTCGAACCATCACGGTATCGTAGCTACATCGACGATATTCATTATAGTGCGGGCCTGTTGAAGACCAGCATTGACGATCTGCTCGAAGTTTCGCGACTTGGAGTGCAGAAAATTGCATGGAAAGAGAGCGTTGAATCCCTTTCGCGTACCGTGGCGTCTAGTGTTGCGATTTGTCAGGCTGACGCGCAGGAGGCGGGGGTTTCTATCGACTTTATGCCGGTGGATAAGAGCATAAGCGTCGAGACGGATCAGCAGCGCCTTATGCAAACGCTTATCAACATCATTGCAAATGCCATAAAATTTTCCCATCGCGGCAGTGAGGTAAATGTTCGGGTTGAGTCACCAGAAGACGGCGGCATCGTGATCAAAGTGACGGATACTGGCTGTGGGATTGCGCCAAAAGATCTCGGCCTTATCCGCGAGCCGTTTGGACAGGTCCATACCGACCAATATAATACCCGTAAAGGTGGTCTGGGACTTGGGTTGACCATCGCGAGCGGATTTATTGACAAGATGGAGGGATGCCTCGATATCGATAGTGTGCTGGGCAAGGGCACCACAGTATCCATCAAGTTGCCGCAGCATCGTATTGTGCGTAAGCCTCGCCCTACGAGTCGTGTTGAGCGTGCGGTAAGTGCCTGATGAATCGAAAGATTATGGCTCGACCATTCGCTTTCATCTTCGAGAATGACAGATGCAGAACGGTCAATAATTCTGATGGTTCTCTACATGAGGTCGCTGCGTCAAGTTTTTCTTTGGCTTCGATTGTGCGTCACGGATTGCGGGTCGTGGTTCTCTTCGGCATCGACGCGAGGCCGTGCCACTATCCCGGTCTTTCCGCGTGTGAACCCTTGGGCGGTGCTTTGTATCAAACGCAGGTCTCACTGCAACCAACGGTCTCGCACTCATCCCTCCGGTTCGACCTCCCGTGAGGCAGGGTCGAAGCATCGTCACTCGATCAC